>NZ_JAZHFT010000006.1:0-151134 GCF_036541425.1 Consotaella aegiceratis | reverse complement strand
CATGTCGAACGGAGCGATCAGCAGGACCGCCGACATGGCCGCCGCCACGATGCTGAGCGCCAAGGGAATCCCCAGTGCCGCGAGCACCAGGAAGACCGAGATCAGGATCAGACCGGATTGTGCAGCCATGCTAACCATCCAATGCCGAACTCGGCAGAACCTCGGGCTCGGGGACGCCCTGCCCGATGAGGGCGTCTCCGATATTGAGCAGGGCATAGATCGCCATGAGGACGCCGCTGGTGGGCAGTGCCGCATAGACCGCGCCCATCGGCAGCTGCAGCACCGGCGTCACCTGATGGGAGGCGATCGAGATCGCATGCATGCCGCCGACGATCAGCACCGCCACCGCGAAGGCGACGAAGAAGAGCTGAATGACGATATGCAGGATCTTTTTCGCCGACCCGCCCAGCATCTCCTTCACGAGATCGACGGACATGTGCTTGTTCTTGCCCGTGACGTAGGCAGCACCGACCAGCGATATCCAGATGACGCCGAAGCGCAAAAGCTCCTCGGTGAACACGCTCGGATCGTTCAGCGCATAGCGGCTGAACACCTGCCAGGTGATCAGAACGATCATGACGGACAGCAGGATGCAGAGGAACACCGCCGTCAAGCGGTCGAGCACAAGCCGCAGGGTCCTCATGGCGACGTATCCTTATTCGCCCGCTAGAGCCTGGATCTTCTGATAGACCTCGTACTGCTCCGGCTTGGCCTTCAGATCCTCGTACATCGGCTGAACCGCCTTCTGGAATTCAGCCACGTCCGGATAGGAGAAGCTGACGCCGAACTCGTCCTCGGCCTTCTTCTTTTCCGCCTCGACCGCCTCGATCCAGAGCTTCTTCTGGTACTCGGTCGACTCCTTGGCCGCCTCGTAGACCGCCTGCTTCTGCTCGTCCGACAGCTTGTCGAGCGCTGCTGTGCCGATCAGCAGGATGTCGGGAATGCGGGTGTGCATGTCGTAGCTGTAGTTCTTGGCGACCTCGGCATGCCGGGCGATCGTCAGCGCGAACTCGTTGTTCTCGGCACCGTCGAGAATACCTTGCTGCAGCGAGGTGTAGACCTCGTCCTGGCTCATGGCGACCGGCGAGGCGCCGAGCACCTTCATCGTCTCGATCGAGGTCGGGCTCTGCATGACGCGGATCTTGAGGCCCTTGAGGTCCTCCACATGCATCACCGGTTTGGCGACGGTGTAAAAGCTGCGCTGGCCGGAATCGTAGTAGCTGAGGCCGACCATGCCGTTGTCCTTGGTCGACTCGTAGATCGGTCCCATGATGTCGGGATCGTCCATGACCTGGTAGAACTGGTCCTGGCTGGAAAAGAGATACGGCATCGAGAAAACGCCATAGACGGGAGAGAAGCTCTCCATCAGACCGCCCGAGACCTTGGTCATGTCGAGCAGGCCGCTTTGGACCATCTCGACCAGTTCCCGTTCGCCGCCCAGCTGGCTGTCCGGGAAGTAGGTGACGGTCACTTCGCCGTTGGTCTTTTCCTGAAGAAGCTCGCCGAACTTGGCCATCGCCTCCTTGGTCGGCGTGGCATTGCTGGCATAGGCAAAGCGCAGATCGACGCTGGCCGCGTCGGCCGAGCCGGTCACGGCCACCATCGCCGTGGTCGCCAGAAGAATTGCTAGCGTTTTCATTATCCTACCCTTTTACTCCACAGAGGGAGCGCCAAGGCGGCTCGCCATTCGACGGCCGCCGACCTCCCGTTTCACTAAAGGTATGCGCGCAGGTATTCCGACAGGCACAGGATCGCCATCGCCTGGCCATACGGCATCGAGGTCAGCTTGATATTGCGATAGAAATCGAGGTCGGAGCCCATCGCGGTGCCGAACGACACCTGTTGCAGTTCGCCGTCGTCGCTGATGTTGGCGACGATGGCTTGCACCGCCTTTTCGGCCACCGCCCGATACTGGTCGCCGATGTAGCGCTTGCGCGCCGCCTTGAGCAGGCCATAGGCGAAGCCCGCCGTCGCCGAAGCCTCGACATAGCTGCCGGTGTCGTCGACCAGGGTATGCCAAAGGCCCGTTTCCGGGTCCTGGTATTTCGCCAGGGCCGCGGCCTGACGATCGAGCGTCGAGATCAGGTGCTTGCGGATCGCATCGCCCGGCTTCAAATCGATCATCTCGATGAATTCCGGGATGGCGATGGTGATCCAGCTGTTGCCGCGGGCCCAGAGCGCGTTGGCGAAGTTGTGGTTGCCGTCGAAGGTCCAGCCGTGGAACCACAGCCCGCTCGACCGGTCGGCAAGATACTGGGTGTGCAGCAGGAACTGGTACTTGGCCTCTTCGACATAGTCAGGCCGGCCGAGCAGCTTGCCGATCCGGGCCAACGGCAACACGCTCATCATCAGAGTGTCGTCCCACATCTGCTGGTCGTTGACGCTGTTGTAGACGATGTGCTGCAGGCCGCCCTCGCGGGTGCGCGGCATCTCGTGCATCACCCACTCGGCCCAGGTCTCCAGGTAGGGGAGCCAGATGTGGTTGGGAGCATGCTCGTAAAGGCAGGCGAGCGTCAGGAAGGGCGCGACGGTGTTGATGTTCTTGGTCGGCGTACCCTCGGCCAGACGCGCGGCGAACCAGTCCTGGATGATCGCCATCGCCTTGGGATCGCCGGTCAGCTCGTAATATTTGAACAGGCCATAGAGCCCGATGCCGTGGGTCCATTCCCAGCCGGCCCAGCCCTTCGTGTCGATCACGCGGCCGTCGTCCAGGCGGAGCAGGAACTCCCCGGTCTCATCCTTGATGTTGATCAGATTGTCGGCCAGCCGGCCGATCAGCTCGATGACACCGTCGCGCGAGATGAAGCGCTGCTTCTGCTGGAGGAGAGGGTGCAAGGTCATTTGGCAGCCTCGAAGTCTGTTGGCCCTGATCGGCCAGACGAGCGCCGGCTTCTGGCGCACTAGAATGCCAGTTGCTCTATCGCATCCGTTGAACAGGTGCCTTCGAAATTATGCCAGGGCCGATCTCATTCCTGTCGGAAAAACGAAGGCCCGTCAGACAATCCTCAAACCCCGCCCGTCGACAGCGCCGCGATGCCGCCGAAAGCGCGAAAAGCCATTGAAACAGCAGCGTGAGACGCGAGATCAAGACCCAGCGACCAAGCTGGTGCGCTCATCGCCTTGAGAACGCACCTGCTATCCGGAGGGAAGCGTCATCCGGAAGCGCAGGCCGTCTGCGGCATAGTCGAAGCTGCACTCGCCCGCGATGCCGCGCACGCTTCCCTCGATGAAGCGTGTGCCATAACCCGGCTTCTCCGGCGTCTTGACCGCAGGTCCGCCACGCTCGCGCCAGTCGAGCGCCATCGCCCCGTCGGCCTCGCTGGTCCAGGACACAGCCACCCGGCCCTGGGACTGCGACAGAGCACCGTATTTGACGGCATTGGTCGCCAGCTCGTTGAGGATCAGCGCCAGCGCGAAACCGGCATTGCGTTGCAGTTTCACCGGTGGCCCGGCGATCTCGAAACGGTCCGCCTGGTCTCCCTCGTAGGGCGCCAGCACGCCGGAGACCAGCTCGGCGAGGCCGCTGCCGTCGTTGCGCGTCTCGTCGAGAAGCGTATGCACGGCCGTCAGCGCCTCGACGCGGGAGCCGAAGCGCGCCGCGAAGTCATCGAGCGTCGTGCTCTGGCGCAACGACATGCGATAGATCGCGACGAAGGTCGCCAATGTGTTCTTCACGCGGTGATTGAGTTCGCGCTGCAATTCGGTCTGATAGGCCAAGTGATTGCGGGTTTCGAGCTGACGCCGCCGGGTGGCGAGCGCGTTGCTCACGGCGGTGCGAAACTCCAAAGGCCGCACCGGGCGATGCAGCACCATCACGTGCCCCTTGACGAGCAGATCGCCCAGCTCGGACATGATCGCATCGCTATCGGCGTCGATGTCGAGCAGAAACACGATCGGCAGGCTCGCCCAGGACGGTTGAGCGTCGACCACGTCCAGGAGACGCGCCCGCAACTTGTGCGTCAGGCCCTCCTGCGTGCAAATCAGGACGGCGCCATGATCGGCCAAGCTGTCATTGTCGGCATCATCGAGATCGACGATCAGGGACTCGATGCCCTGATGCCTGAGGATCTCACGGATCAGGGCGGAATCCCTGCGAAACGGCGCGCACACCAGCACGCGCAACTCTGCGTCGACCGCATGAACGGGTTTCGGCGCCGCCATAACCGGTCACCGCCGCAAGCGGTGGCGTTCTCCGACCAGCCTCCGCGAACGTGTCGTCATCGCATGGCGCCGCATTTCGTCTCCCCTGTTGCCGCGTCCGGGCGTAGGGCGAACCTACAGCCAAGCATCGAGCAATGCGAGTCGTTCAACCTTTGGGATAATAGCCGCCGGACTCGCCCGGCGGCGGCTGGTTGAAGGGCTCGACCTTCACCCCCTCCGAACCGATGATGTATTCATGGACGTCGAGGTCGTGCGGACCATGGCGCTTCTTGACCACGGTGATGGTGCGCCGAACCACGCCCGGCCACTCGAACATGCGCAGCAGAAGCACCGAGTCGCCCAGGAACGACATGTCCAGATCCGTATGCGCCTCGTAGCCCAAGAGGCCATGCTGGGCGACGATCAGCATGGTCAGCACGCCGCGCCGGGTGATGTATTTCAGGAGCGAATGCATCTGGGTGATCGCTTCCTGGCTTTCAGGCAGCGCGCTCAGATAGCCGGTGAAGCTGTCGATGGCGATGACGCGCGCGTTGTGTTCCTCGACCGACTCGCGCACGATTCCGGCGAACTCGCCGGGCGACACCTCCGTGGGATTGAAGTCGCGCAGCATGAGCTGGCCGGCGTCATAGTATTCCCGCAGCTTGATGCCGAGCCCTTCCGAGCGCCGGAAAAACGTCTCCTGCCGCTCCTCGAACAGGAACATGCCGACGCGCTCGCCACGCTCGAGGGCCGCGCGGATGTAGAGTGAGGCGAGCGTCGACTTGCCGGTCCCCGACTGCCCCATGAGCAGCGCCGTCGTGCCCGCGTCCAGGCCGCCGCCCAGCATTCCGTCGAGATTTTCGATGTTGCACTTGATGAGTTCGCCGTCGATGCCCTCTTCATGGCGCGTGTTGGGAACGATGCGCGGGTAGATCGTGACGCCTTCGCCCTGGCGAATGCTGAGGTCGTGATAACCATCGTTGATGGGCGTTCCGCGCATCTTCTTGACCTCCACCCGGCGTCGAGCGATGCCGTAGGCCGGCAGCTGCCGCTCCAACCGGATCAATCCGTGCGCGATGTTCTCGAGCTGATCCTCCGCACCGGTATCGGCGCTCGACAGATGTTCGGTGTCGAGCAGAAGCGTGGTCACTCCCTGGGTGCCGAGAAACGACTTGAAGCCGAGGATCTCGCGCCTCAGCCGCATGGCGTCGGCGGCGAGCAGCCGGACCTCCAACAGCGAATCGTAGACGACCCGGCGCGGCTGGATGTCCTTCACGATGTTCTGAATGGTGTCGCGCGTGCGATCCAACCGCAGATCGGCGCTCTGAAAGATCGTCTGTTCCGTCATGTCGGTCGGGTCCTCCCCGGCCAGGGACACGATGGCGATGCCGTCGAGCGACCAGCCATGCGACGCCGCCATCTGCCGCAACTCGTCCTCGGACTGGGCCAGCGAGACGTAGAGCACCGCCTCGCCTTGCCGCACGCCTTCCATCAGAAACTGCAGGGCGAGCGTGGTCTTGCCCGTGCCCGCGGCGCCGCGCAGCAGATAGAGACGGGGGCCTGGCAGGCCCCCTCCCAAAATGGTGTCGAGCCCCGGAACACCGGTCGATACGCGATTGCTGTCTTCCACTCTTGCCCCCGTTGCTGGATCGGGCCGATTGCCGATCAGCGCCACATCTCACTCGGAGTGGCACCGGACAACGGGCCGTCGGGCCGCCGCACCCCAAGCAGCGCGGCCTAACGCACAGCTCGGCCCGCATCGCGGCGCCAGAGCGCGACATAACGGCGCAGGACCGGCGTCCCTGCGCGAAAGACGGCGAACCATCTCCCGACCGCCCAAGCTTAGGACATCAGGGGCGGGAAGATAAGAGCGGTTTGCGGAGCCGGCTCGTTAATGCCGGAAATGGCGCATGCCGGTGAACACCATGGCGATGCCGCGCTCGTCGGCCGCCTTGATCACCTCCTCGTCACGCACCGAGCCGCCCGGCTGGATGACCGCCGTCGCGCCGGCCTCGACTGCCGCCAACATGCCGTCGGCGAAGGGGAAGAACGCATCGGAGGCCACCACCGAGCCGACGGTCAGCGGCTCGGCCAGTCCGGCAGCCTCGGCGGCCTCGCGCGCCTTTTGGGCCGCGATGCGTGCCGAATCGACGCGACTCATCTGCCCGGCGCCGACGCCCACCGTGGCCAGATCCCTGGCATAGACGATGGCGTTCGACTTGACGTGTTTGGCGACGCGGAAGGCGAATTTCAGATCCGCCAGCTCGGCGGCACTGGGGCTGCGCGAGGTCACCACCTTGAGGTCGACGTCGTCGACGCTGCCGGCGTCGCGCGACTGGACCAGAAAGCCGCCGGAAACGGAGCGGAAGTTCATCCCCGGCTCGCTCAGATCGGGCAGTCCGCCGGTCAGGAGCAGCCGCAGGTTCTTCTTGGCCGACAGAACGGCGATCGCCTCCTCGTCGGCGTCGGGCGCGATGATCACTTCGGTGAACACCTTGGTGATCTCGGCCGCCGTCGCCGCGTCGAGCGTGCGGTTGAGCGCCACGATGCCGCCGAACGCGGAGACCGGATCGCAGGCCAGCGCGCGCCGGTAGGCCTCCGTCAGCGTCTCGGCCTCGGCGACGCCGCATGGATTGGCGTGTTTGATGATCGCCACGGCCGCGGCCCGCGTCGGATCGAATTCTGCCACCAGTTCGAAGGCTGCGTCGGTGTCGTTGATGTTGTTGTAGGAGAGCTCCTTGCCCTGCAGCTGGCGTGCGGTCGCCACGCCCGGCCGGCCATCGCCGCTGGTGTAGAAGGAGGCGGACTGATGCGGGTTCTCGCCGTAGCGCAGCACCTGCGCCAGATAGCCGGAAAAGCTGGCATAGGCGGGCGCCGCATCGTGCACCTCGCCGGAGAGCCAGATGGCGATCGCCGCGTCGTAGCTCGCCACGCGCTGAAAGGCGCGCGCCGCCAGTTCGCGGCGGCAGGCGAGGCTCGTCGAGCCCTCGCCCTCGACCAGCTCGGACAGGACGGTGCTGTAGTCGTCGGGGTCGGTGACCACCGTCAGATAGGCGTGGTTCTTGGCCGCCGCCCGGATCATCGCCGGGCCGCCGATATCGATGTTTTCCAGCGTCGTGGCGAAATCGGCCTTGGCCTTTACCGTCTCCTCGAACGGGTAGAGGTTGCAGACGAGCAGATCGATCTCGGCGAGATCATGCTCCTCCATCGCCCGACGGTGGGCCGGATCGGCGCGCACCCCCAGCAGCCCGCCGTGGACGCCCGGATGGAGCGTCTTGACACGGCCGTCCATGATCTCGGGAAACCGCGTCAGCTCGCTGACGTCACGCACCGGCAGTCCGGCGGCTTCCAGGGCGCGGCGGGTGCCGCCGGTGGAAACCAGCTCCACCCCGTGCTCGGACAGGGCGCGGGCGAAGGACTCGAGTCCCGTCTTATCGGACACCGACAACAGCGCACGGCGCACGAGGACGCGGTCGGGAACGGGAAAAGTGTTGGCGGCTACGGCCATGATGGGCTCTCGGGCTTGAAGCGATCGCGATGACTTGGATAGCCCGAGATAACCGTGCCCGGCGCGCATGACAACCACGCCGGTCCCGGAAGTCTTTCATTGTGCCGTTAGCTGTCGCACCGGACAAATTGCCACGCCACGTTCGGCGTGATGAGCGCATCGAAGGCGAGGACGATCTGCAGCGTGCGGCGCGCGCCCGAAGGATCGGCGAAAAACACGCTGTCCTCGATGTCGAAATCGACGTCGGCCATGAAACGCCAGATCTCGCCCGGCAGCGACAGCCGCAGGCCGTCGCCGGTACGCTGTACGCCGACGCGCGGATGAAGATGGAACCGCACCGCCGCCGGCAGCCGCTCGATCGTGTGGGACGGCCTGGCGCCGCCGGGCAGCAGACGATCGAGTCCATGGACCGCGCGGCCGCCTTGGGTCAGAAAGACGGAGCGTCGATGAACGAGGCCGAACGCCTCCCGATAGCCGTCATGCGCCGCCGAAAAGCCTTGGCCACCCCGCACTTCTTCGCGCTGGACGGAGACGGTGCGCGGACCGGCATAGAGCGGCGATCCGACGAAGCGTTCCAGCGCCTCCGACGTGGCAAAACGCGCCGACGAGCGGTCGTCGATCACCAGTGTCGAATGGGCCGCGCTGGCTCGCCCGAACTGCTGCCATTCGGGCCGGGACCGATCCGGCCGGCCGCAATTGACGACGAGGCGCCCGGCACGCGACGAGAGTTCGAACGACAGCGTGCCGGCATGCGCGTCCATGGCGAGAGGCGTGGGCGGCGGCGTACCGACATCGGCCAGGAGCACCGTGCCTTCGGCGGAAAGGCGCAGATAGCCCGACTGACGCGCGTGGGAGATCGGCTCGCCCAGCGATTCGTCATAGCGCGACAGCGTCGCGATGAGATCGGCCGAGCCGGGGCCGGCGCCGTTGAACAGCGCCTGTTCGCCATCGCCATGGCGGAAGAAGCGCAGGGCCGGCAGCATCCTGTCGATGGCGCCGAGCAGGCCCTTGGGCACGGGATGGCTCTGGGAGACGTAAAGTTGGCGCAGCGGCAGCAGCTCGGCGAGCAGGTCGGCGATGGCCTCAGGGTTGCGCGACAGATGGCCGCCGTCGGGATGAACCTGCCGATCGAGTTCGTTGCCGAGCGCGGTCGCCGTAGTGCGGATATGAAAGGCGCTGGTGGGCAGGCACAAGGAGGCCGTTGCCAGCGCCATCAGCACCGAAAGCCTCGGAGCGCCGTCGGGCGTCGCGGTCAGGCGAGAGCGCAGGGCGCGAACCTGGCGCGCCAGCGAGCGGATGAATTGGCGGCGAAACTGCGGATCGGCTTCGGCGAGCACCAGCGGCGCATGACGGAGCCACGCCACGATGCGTTGGGCGACGACTTCGGGTTCGAAGGCGATCCCCGGCAGCCGCGAGGCGAGGCGCAGCCATTCGCCCACCAGCCAGCGGGCGTTGGCGCTGGCGAGATCGTCCCGGGCATCGGCGAGATGGCGCAGCCAGGCAAAACCGTGCAGCTCCTTCGCCCAGTCGCGGCAGGGCGGGATCACCTGGAAGGGCGATTGATCGGCGACGGCGACGCTATGGCCGGCGAAGGTGAAGCGCCCGCCATAAATGCTTTCGGCCTCCGCTGCATCGCCGAACCGCAAATCGGCCGGCATCGCCAGGAGGCGATCGGTGCCGCCGCGCGCAAAGCCCGTGCGGCCCAGCGAGCGAAGTGGAAGGCTGCGGCGCGCACGTCGCCAGACTTCCTGGAGAACCAGGGCCGCCAGACGCGATTTGTCCGCCAATCCCGCTGTCACTCGATTTCGCCCTTGCCGCTGAAGCATCCATGGTGGCGATGCGCCACAGCACCGCAGGATCAGCTTCTCGCAGTATGGTTAAGGCTTCGCTAACGCGCGGGTTGCAACGAGAGCTTTGGTTCGCCCCAGGCCGCCCGGATCTCAGCGCAGGCGACGCAGGCGTGCGGCGAAGAAGCCGTCGAGGCCGGATCGGCGCGGTTCCGGGTCGGCCAACAGGGCCGGCGTGGTGCGTAGAAAACCGTCTGGCGTCACCGCGTCATCGAGGCCGGGTATCTCGTCCGGGCGCACCGGCACCGCTTCGAAACCGCCGTTCGCCTTGAGGAAGTCGGCGATCACCGCCTCCCCCTCCAGCGGGTCGAGCGAGCAGTTGGAAAAGACCAGCAGGCCGCCGGGCGCCACGAGCTGCGCGGCGGCCTCGAGAAGGCGGCGCTGAACGGCCGCCAGCTTATCGATCTCGTCCGGCGTCTTGGTGTAGGCGATATCGGGATGGCGCCGGATCGTGCCGGTCGACGAGCAGGGCGCATCGATCAGCACACCGTCGAACGGCTCGGTCGGCCGATAGCGCGACAGATCGGCCTTGACGATGTCGGCCGTCAGGCGAAGCCGGGCGAGATTGTCCTCCAACCGGCGCAGCCGCGACGCGGAGAGGTCGAGCGCCGTCACCGCGGCGCCGGCCGCCGCGAGCTGGGCCGTCTTGCCGCCAGGCGCCGCGCACAGATCGGCGATCCGCAAGCCCGTCACCGGACCGAACAGCCGGGCCGGCAGAGCAGCCGCGGCATCCTGGACCCACCATTCGCCCTCCGCAAACCCCGGCAGATCCGTCAATGGCCGATCAAGGCCGGCCAGTCGCACGGTGCCGGTCGGAAGCGCCTGGCCACCCAGCTTTTCCGCCCAGCCGGCCGGATCGGACTTCACCGACAGATCGAGCGGTGCCGGCACCCGATGAATGGCGGCGATCGCCTGGGCGGCGTCGGTGCCATAAGCGGCCACCCAACGCTGGAACAGCCAGTCCGGCGTATCGGCAGCCGCGTCGGCGGACGCCAAGATCGCGTCTTTTTCACGCGCAATGCGACGCAGCACGGCGTTGGTGAGGCCGGCAAAAAGGCGACTGCGCGGATCGGCCGAGGCGCCGGCCACGGCAAGATCCACGGCCGCCGAATCCGGCACGTCGAGAAACAGGATCTGAGCCGCGCCGACATGGAGCAGGTGTTGAAGCGCGGTGGCGTTCTTCGGCAACGGCCGGTCCAGGCATTTGCCGAGAGCTGCGTCGATGGTGCCGCGAAAGCGCAATGCGGTCGTCAGGATCGCCTTGACCAGCGCCTGATCGCGCGGTTCCAACGCCCGCAACCCCGGCTGACCGGTCGCCACATCGAGCAGGCCGTCTGCCGAGACGCCGCTGTCGACCACGGCAGCGAGCAGTCGGGCGGCGACGAGGCGAGCCTGCAGGCCTGGGCGAGCGATTTCCCGATCGTCTGCCGGCCTCGGATCGGATCTCCGTCGGTCGCGGGTCGGTTGCCCGCTCAACCCCACGGTCCCCGGCGGGGGCGTGTCGGACGCCCGCCCGCGCGAGACCACGGCCCGACGCCGGGCTGACGGTGCGGTATGGCAGATGCTTCCGCCTCGAAGCGGGGCGCCGAGGGACGCCCCCCGATCTCGCCCGCCATCTGCTGCAGCGCCGCGATGCGGTTTTCGGTGTCCGGATGCGTCGAGAACAAGCTGTCCATGCGCTGGCCCGACAGCGGATTGATGATGAACATATGGGCCGTCGCCGGGTTGCGCTCAGCATCGTAGTTGACCGTACGCCCCGCGGCGTTGGCGATCTTGGCGAGCGCCGAGGCGAGGGCCAGCGGCTGTCCGCAGATCTCGGCACCGCGCCGGTCGGCGGAATATTCGCGCGTCCGGCTGATCGCCATCTGCACCAGCATGGCGGCCAGCGGCGCCACCAACATGGCGACGAGCACGCCGATGAAGCCGAACGGATTGTTGTTGTCGCGGTTGCCGCCGAAGAAGAAGGCGAAGTTGCCGAGCATGGAGATCGCGCCGGCCAGCGTCGCCGTCACCGTCATGATCAGCGTGTCCCGATGCTGGACATGGGCAAGCTCGTGCGCCATCACGCCGGCGATCTCGTCCGGGGTCAGCCGGCGCAACAGGCCGGTGGTCGCGGCCACCGCGGCATTTTCGGGATTGCGGCCGGTGGCGAAGGCGTTCGGCTGGTCGTTCTCGATGATATAGGTGCGCGGCATGGGCAGGCCGGCGTTCTTCGCCAGCCCCTCGATGATGCCGTAATATTCCGGCGCCGTGCGGGCATCGACCTCCCGCGCATGGTGCATCGACAGCACCATCTTGTCGGCGTTCCAATAGGAGAAAAGGTTCATCGCCGCGGCAATGACGAAGGCGATCATCATGCCGCTGCTGCCGCCGATCAAGAAGCCGACGCCCATGAAGAGCGCCGTCATGAAGGCGAGGAGCATCGCGGTCTTGATCATGTTCATCGGACGGTTATGCCTCCTGACATGGACGATGGCGCGATTCGCGCCGACTGCCGGAAAATCTGGTGGCTTGAGGGTTCCGGTTCAAGCCGGCGACGGCGCGACTTGCCATACCCGGCGATCCGATCGAAAAGATCGGCCGAACGAGGGATGGTGAGACCGATGACCGACACGCCCAAGGACGTCCAAGCGCAGCTCCCCGGCGCTCCGCGCAAGGAGCTGTCGCCCGCGGCCAAGCGGGCGCTGGCGGAGGCCGAAGAGCGCCGGCGCGCGCGCGCGACCGACGCAGCCGAGAGGCCGAAGGAACTGGGCGGGCGCGACGGCCCGGAGCCGATTCGCTACGGCGACTGGGAAAAGAACGGCATCATCTCCGATTTCTGACGGCCGATCAGCTTGCGGCCGCCTTGCCATCGGTATCGACACATCCGCCAAACAAGTACTTTTGGTTGTAGGATATAAGTCTGGGTGAGGACTTCCGCCGGTTCCGGCTGGCCGAGCCCGCGCGGTTCCCTTCAGTCTCCTGGAGACGATCGGTGCAGACGCAGGTAGGCCCGGCGTCGACATTGGGGGCCTGCAAGCATTTGCAAACGCTCCGGCGACATTAACCCCCTGGAAAGCACGGTTACGGGATTCTGGAAAACCTGTTCTCGGTTTGACCCTGCAAGCCGAGTCGGGTATAGGAAAATTATCCGATCCCCATATCCATATCGTCGATGCCTGCGCTGAATACCATCGCCATATCTCGTTTTGGTTGCATTGCCGGGCTCGCCATGCTGGTTGCCGCCCCGGCGGCGGCCGACGATTCGGACTTCTATCGCAAGGCGATCAGTGGCCCGGTGGAAGCGAGCGTCGTCGACATCTATGACGGCGACACCATGACCGTCGAGGCCTTCATCTGGCCGATGCAGAGCGTCCGTGTCGCGGTGCGCCTGCGCGGGGTCGATACGCCGGAGCTGCGCGGCAAGTGCGCCAGCGAAAAGCTCGCGGCCCAGGCAGCGCGCGATCGCCTGCGCGAGTTGGTGGGCGACGGGCCGGTGCGGCTGACGAATATCGCAGGCGGCAAGTATTACGGCCGGGTGGTCGCCGATATCACCACGGCGCAGGGGACGGACGTCGGCGGACAGATGCTGATCGAGGGCTTCGCCGACGCCTATGATGGCAAGGCGCGGCGCGATTGGTGCGCCCCAGACGCGATCGGCCTGCTGCAATCGGTGATCCGTCAGCGCGGATAACGGCCTGCGGCGACTATGCTGCCCGAACGGCGTCGCCGCTCTATCTCCTCTGATTGTATGCGGGGACACGCGATTCTGCATGGCGGGATGCCGGGAAGGGCGGCCCGGCTTCGCCTCGGCAGGAGGCAAGCCGACAGAGCGGGAGGCCGACGAGCGACATGGCCCTGCGAACCAAACCCGAAGCCCAGCTGGCAGCTCTGCTTCGCATGGCCGTTGCCGTGCTTGAACCCGGCTTCGGCGTGCGCATTTGGACCGGTGAACGGATCGGCTCGGAAACGGGCCCGATACTGGTCATCGATGACCCCGCCGCACTGGCTCGGTTGCTGCTTCGGCCGACAGTCGATCGCGCGGCCGAGCTTTGGACCTCCGGAGCGCTCGACGTCGAGGACGGAACGCTGTTCGACCTAGCGGCCTTGAGGCCCAGCGTGCGCACACGCGAAGCGCTCAAACGTCTTGATAAACGCGCTTTGGTCCGCGCTTTGCCGACGGTTCTCCGGCTTGCCGCCCGTCATCGTGCGCGATCCGCGAGCGTCGCCGCCGGCGCGGGGGTGAGCGGCTCGACTACCGAGGCGATCCGCCACCACTATGATGTCTCTAACGACTTCTATGCGTTGTTCCTCGACGAGCGCATGGTCTATTCCTGCGGCTATTTCGACGGCTGGCACGACGATCTGGACCAAGCGCAGGTCGCCAAGCTGGATATGATCTGTCGCAAGCTAGGCCTTCGGCCTGACGAGCGTTTTCTCGACATAGGCTGCGGTTGGGGTGCTCTACTGATCCACGCTGCCTCGCACTACGGCGTGACGGGCCATGGCGTCACGCTCAGTCAGACACAGTTCGATCTCGCCACGCGGCGTATTCGCGAGGCCGGTTTACAGGACCGCATCACGATCGAGCTCAAGTCGTTTCAGGAGCTCTCCGGCCGTTTTGACAAGATCGCCTCGATCGGCATGTTCGAGCATGTGGGTTTCGCCCATCACGATGCCTATTTCGACGCGGTTCGTCGCCTGCTCCGGCCCCGCGGCCTCTATCTCCATCATGCCATCGCCCGACCGGCCAAGACGACCTTGCGAGCCTTCCGCCGCAAATCGCCCGAATACGCCGCCTTGACCAAGCATATCTTTCCGGGAGGCGAACTCGATTTCATCGGTCATTCGCTCCAGAAACTGGAAGCGCACCGCTTCGAGATCCACGACGTGGAGAACTGGCGAGAGCACTATGGTCGGACGTGCCGGATCTGGGCCGACCGCCTGCATCGGCGCCGCGACGAGGCTGCCGCCATGGTGGGGGAGGCCAAGGTCCGGCTTTGGCTGCTGTACCTGACGGGATGCGCCCTGGCGTTCGAGCGCGGCACGGTCATGATCTACCAGACCGTGGCCTCACGACGCGGCAAGGGTTCCGGTCCCTGGCCCGCGACACGGCGGCATCTTTATGCCGACAGTACAGACAAGACTGACGGCAGCGCCGAAGACGGACTGCTACGCAGAGATGAGCTCTCTATCGCCGGGTTCGCGTAGCCTAATTCGCGCGCAAGGCCGACACACAAAAGGCCGCTTCTTGCGAAGCGGCCCCGTGAATTCTCATCTGCCGGGGTCGGTGAGACCGTTGCCCGGGCTCTGGATGGTCATGCGAAACGCGGAGGCTGCTCCGTCGCACCGCTGAGCCACCTCGACCCAACCGGCATCTGGAAATCACTCGACATTGGATCACCTCCTTTCGCTTCGTTGAACACAGACAAGAGAATGGGGCCGATTCGGCCGCTGGTCAAGATGTGGGCAGCAACGAAAATTGCATCGTCTGCAGACAGAAAGGCCACCCGCCCTAGAAAGCGGGTGGCCTTGCCGATCAGATCATCCGACGGACGATCTAGGCGAGAGCGACATTGCATCGGGCCGAATCACATGTCCTCCCGCGTCGTGTCCTGAAAGACCGCAATGGCTTTTTCAGGACCGGTGGCTATTCGCGCAATGCCACGCCGGCGCCGCGCGGGGTACGGATCGACTCGATCAAGGCCTGGATCGGCGCCGGCGGCGCCGCCGTCATCATCGAGACGCCGTAGCCCACGGCGAAGTTGATCACCGCGCCGATGGCGCCGATCGACACCGGCGAGATGCCGAGCACCCAGTTGTCCGGCGTATCCGGAAGATTGTTGGTGCCCGAGATGAAGAACCAGCCCTTGTAGACGAAGATGTAGATGACCGTGAACACTAGGCCGCAGAGCATGCCGGCGATGGCGCCCATGTCGTTCACGCGCTTGGAGAAGATCCCCATCATCAGAGCCGGGAAGATCGTCGCCGCCGCCAGGCCGAAGGCAAGAGCCACCGTCTGTGCCGCGAATCCCGGCGGATGCAGGCCGAAATAGGTCGCGATGGCGATCGCCACGGCCATGGCGATGCGGGCGGCCAGCAACTCATGATGCTCCTCGATATAGGGGTTGATCGCCCCTTTCAGCAGGTCGTGGCTGATCGCGGACGAGATGGCGAGCAGCAGGCCCGCCGCCGTCGACAGCGCCGCCGCGATGCCGCCAGCCGCCACCAGCGCGATCACCCAGCTCGGCAGCTTGGCGATCTCCGGATTGGCGAGGACCAGGATATCCTGGTTCACATTGAGTTCGGAGCCGTTCCAGCCGCGTCCTTCCGCCTGGCTCGCATAATCGCCGTTGGCGTCGTTGTAGTACTGGATGCGGCCGTCGCCGTTCTTGTCGTCGAAGGCGAGCAACCCGGTGATCTCCCACTTCTGCATCCATTCCGGCCGCTGATCATAGGGGATCGGCTCTTCCTGGACACCGTTCGGAAACAGCGTCTCGATAAGATTGAGGCGGGCCATGGCGCCGACGGCCGGCGCCGTCAGGTACAGCAACGCGATGAAGATCAGCGCCCAACCCGCCGAAAAACGCGCGTCCTTGACGCGCGGCACGGTGAAGAAGCGGATGATCACATGCGGCAGGCCCGCCGTGCCGATCATCAGCGAGAGCGTGAACAAGGTCATGTTCAACGTGCTCGTGTGGTGGCCGGTATAGCTGGCAAAGCCCAGATCGGCGACCACCTGATCGAGCTTGGCGAGCAGCGGCGTGCCGTCGACATGATCGCCGAACAGGCCCAGTGCCGGAATCGGATTTCCGGTGAGCTGCAGCGCAATGAAGATCGCCGGAACGGTGTAGGCGAAGATCAGCACCACATACTGCGCCACCTGGGTGTAGGTGATGCCCTTCATGCCGCCGAAGACCGCGTAGAAGAAGACCACGGCCGCGCCGATCAAAAGGCCGGTCGTGTTGTCCACCTCCAGAAAGCGCGAGAACGCGACGCCGACCCCCGTCATCTGGCCGATGACGTAGGTGATTGAGACGATGATCAGGCAGAGGACGGCGACCATGCGTGCGGTCTGCGAGTAGAACCGGTCGCCGATGAAGGAGGGGACCGTGTAGTGGCCGTACCGGCGCAAATAGGGCGCCAGGAGCATCGCCAAGAGCACGAACCCGCCGGTCCATCCCATCAGATAGGTGGAGTTGTCGTAGCCGACGAAGGAGATCAGGCCGGCCATCGAGATGAAGGAGGCCGCCGACATCCAGTCGGCCCCGGTCGCCATGCCGTTGACCACCGGATGGACGCCGCGTCCGGCCGCATAGAACTCGGACGTCGAACCGGCCCGCGTCCACAGCGCGATGATGAAGTAGACCGCGAAGGAGCCAGAGATGAACAGAAAGTTGTAGGCATATTGACTCATCGACGCCCCCTCACAGCTCGTCGAAATCGTACTGGTGATCGAGCTTGTTCATGCGCCAGGCATAAACGAAGATCAGCACGATGAAGGTCAGGATCGAACCCTGCTGGGCAAACCAGAAGCCGAGATCGGCCCCACCCACGGCGATGCCGCTCAACAGCGGACGCAGGATAATGCCGAAACCAAACGAGACCAGAGCCCAGATGACCAGGCAGATGGCGATCAGGCGCATGTTGGCGCGCCAATAGATCCTCGCCCGTTCTTCCGCTCTCTCGTCGACAGGAATCGGGGCGCCGCTCCGCGCGGCGTCGTCTTGAACAACCATACGCTGAATTTTCCTCCCTGTGGTGCCACGACCCCGGCTTCGTTCTCCTCCGCAACCGGGGCCGTATCTCGACCATACAAGGCTTTATACCGAAAGCTAAGGAAAAATTTACACATGCACACCGACCCAGCCGCTATTTCCCAACTAGATCAGCGTGGTCATTTTATCAAATCGATTGAATGAAACGATATATGCTTTTCTAACACTGCAATATGAAAAGGCAGCCAATGCATCTCGCATCGGCCGCCCATTTGTACACCGCTATATTCGATCAGTCGTGGCGGTTTTGGCGATGCGCCACGAGATCTTCCACAACCGTGGGATCTGCCAGGGTAGAGGTGTCGCCGAGCGCGCCGAAATCGTCTTCGGCGATCTTTCTCAGGATCCGGCGCATGATCTTGCCCGACCGGGTCTTCGGCAGTCCCGGTGCGAACTGGATCTTGTCCGGCGAGGCGATCGGTCCGATCTCCTGGCGCACATGAGCGACAAGCTCCTTCTTGAGCTCGTCGGACGGGTCTTCGCCCTCGAGCAGCGTCACGTAGCAGTAGATGCCCTGCCCCTTGAGGTCGTGCGGGTAGCCCACCACGGCGGCCTCGGCCACCAGGGGGTGGGAGACCAGCGCCGATTCCACCTCGGCCGTGCCCATGCGGTGGCCCGAGACGTTCAGCACGTCGTCGACGCGGCCGGTGATCCAGTAGTAGCCGTCCTCGTCGCGGCGAGCCCCGTCACCGGTGAAGTATTTCTCGCGATAGGTCGAAAAATAGGTCTGCACGAAGCGGTCGTGGTCACCATAGACGGTGCGCATCTGGCCGGGCCAGGAATCGACGATGCACAGATTGCCGCTGACCGCGCCGTCGAGCACTTGGCCTTCGCTGTCGACGAGCTGCGGCTTGACGCCGAAGAACGGCAGCGTGGCCGATCCCGGCTTCAGATCGATGGCGCCGGGCAGCGGCGTGATCATGTGACCGCCCGTTTCGGTCTGCCAATAGGTGTCGATCACCGGACAGCGCTCGTCGCCGACGACGCGATAGTACCAGGACCAGGCTTCCGGATTGATCGGCTCGCCGACCGTGCCGAGCACCTTGAGGCTCTGGCGCGAGGTCTTGGCGACATAGTCGTCCCCCTGCCCCATCAGGGCGCGCACGGCGGTCGGCGCCGTGTAGAAGACGTTCACCTGGTGCTTGTCGACCACCTGCCAGAAGCGCGAGGCATCGGGGTAGTTCGGCACTCCTTCGAAGATCAGCGTCGTCGCGCCGTTGGCGAGCGGCCCGTAGACGATGTAGCTGTGGCCCGTCACCCAGCCGACGTCGGCCGTGCACCAGTAGACCTCGCCGTCGTGATAGTCGAAGACGTACTGGTGCGTCATTGCGGCATAGAGCAGGTAGCCGCCGGAGGTGTGCAGCACGCCCTTGGGCTTGCCGGTCGAGCCCGACGTATAGAGGATGAAGAGCGGATCCTCGGCCCCCATCTCCTCGGGCTCGCACGACGCCGCGACGGCCTCGCGGGCCTCGTGCCACCAGATGTCGCGCCCTTCCTTGAAGGCAACGTCGCCGCCGGTGCGCTTGACCACCAGCACGGTGTCAACGGCCTGGCCGGCCTTGCCGGCGATCTCGATCGCCTTGTCGGCATTGGCCTGGAGCGGCACCTTGCGGCCGCCGCGCAGACCCTCGTCCGCCGTGATGAGGACCGACGACTTCGCATCTTCCAGCCGGTTGGCCAGCGAATCGGGGGAGAACCCGCCGAACACCACCGAATGGACCGCTCCGATCCGGGCACAGGCGAGCATCGCATAGGCGGCTTCAGGGATCATCGGCATGTAGACGGTAACGCGGTCGCCGCGCTGGACGCCGTGCTCCTTCAGGACGTTCGCCATCCGGCAGACTTCCTCGTGGAGCTCCGCATAGGTGATCGCCTTGCTTTCGGCCGGGTCGTCGCCCTCCCAGAGGATCGCCGTCTGGTTGCCGCGCTTTTCCAAATGCCGGTCGATGCAGTTGGCGGCAACGTTCAGCGTGCCGTCCTCGAACCACCTGATCGAAACGTTGTCCGGCGCGAACGAGGTGTTCTTGACCTTGGTGAAGGGCTTCATCCAGTCGAGCCGCTGGCCATGTTCGGCCCAAAAGGCGTCCGGCTCCTCGATCGAACGGCGATACCAGTCCTGGTATTGCTCGGCACTCAACAGGGCGCGGGCCCGCCATTCATCCTTCACCGCGATCGTGTCCATGACTTTCCTCCCGAAATTCCGCGCCGGTCCTCTCCGGCCCACGACGGCAACTTAGGGTGAAATAAGCGAAACGGTCCAGATGCAACCCGATCTCGGCCATCGGGATCGCAAATCGGGCCGCTTCGATCGGCTCAGCCGAACAGACCGATGATCGCCGTCATGATCAGCAGGACGCCCGCCCAATGGCCGGCGTTGACGAAGGTGAGAGCGCGAGGCCGCGCCTCGTAGGAATGGTCGACCACCATTGTCGTCAGCACCACGCCGGCCCATACGATCGCGGCGTTGACGAAGGCGTTCCACAAGGTGATTCCGCCGATGTGCATGGTCAGTCCGGCGAGCACGGCGGCCAGCACCAATTCGGCCACGAACACGATGGCGAGCGGACCGGGCTTGATCTTCGGGCGTCCGCTATAGCCGCGCGCCGTCATCCAGTTCTCGTCAAAAATCCGATGCCACAGGAAGCTGAACGACGACGCGAGAAGCGCGGCGACGACGATGGCGACGAAACTCAGACTTGCAAACCCCATTTCCGGCCCTTTCCGATCCTGACGTCGGAACGAAACGGGCCATGCGGGCTGGAGTTGCACCCGCGCCGCTGCGGGCCGGCTTACCGCCGGCACGACATGGGCGCGTATCCCCGCGTTCGCGATGAAGGCGCCTTCGCGAGTCTGCGCGATCCATCGGCCGCCCGAGCTGGCGATCCGCCCTCGGTCGGGGCGACGCCCAAAGCGGCCGCCGCCAGGGCAACGGCGGCCGTCATCGCGGTTTGCGCGTCTACAGAACGCCGATCTGCTTCAGCCACCAGCGGCAGAGCATCGGCCATTTCCTGGCCGGCTTGTCGCCCGCTCCGGCGATGCCGAAGCCATGGCCGCCGTCGCGGAAGATATGAAGCTCAGTGGGAACACCCGCCTTCTTCAGCGCCAAATAGAGGCGCACGGCGTTCTCAGGCGGCACGGACGAATCGTCGTCGGCCAGCGCCATGAAGGTCTGCGGCGTATCGGCCGTCACATGAAGTTCCGGCGAGAATTCGTCCTTCAGCTCCTGCGACGGGTTCTCGCCCAGAAGCGCGGTTCGCGACCCCATGTGCGCGATGTCGTCCTGCATCGAGACGACCGGATACATCAGCACCGCGAAGTCCGGCCGGGCGCTGAGACTGTCCGCCTCGTCGATCGGGTCGTAGACCGGCTTGTCGTAGCCGGTGATCAGCGAGGCACCCAGATGGCCGGCGGCCGAGAAGCCGAGATAGCCGACCCGATCCGGGTCGAGCCCCCATTCCTCGGCATGCTGGCGGATCAGCCGCACCGCCCGCTGGCCGTCCTGAAGCGGAACGTCCTTGCCGTCTGCGTGTCCCTCCGCCGGCAGCCGGTAGGTCATCAGGAACACGGTGACGCCGTCCGGCCCCAACGCGTCGGCGACCTCCATCCCCTCCTTGTCGAGGACAACGCGCGCATAGGCGCCGCCCGGCGCGACGATCAGCGAGGCCCCGTTCGGGTGTTCCGGTACGATGGCCGTCAGCTGCGGCTCGACGATACCGATCAGCGCGCGGTCGGCGTGGAACAGGATCTTGCTGCGCTCGACGATTTCCGGCTTGGCCGTGCTCGTTTCGGTTCCCGGTGGCGTTCCCGGCCAGAGATCGACCACCTGCCCGCTCTGCAGCGGTTCTGCGGCTGCGGTCGACGCCATGATCGCCATAGCCACACCTGCACAGGTGCCGATCCAAGCCGGCACTGCGTGGCCACGGCGGTTCGAGGTCCTCATCACCTTATCACTCCCATCGATGATATCTTAATATATCAACGACAATACTATCGTTTACCGCCCTCGGCGAGGCAAGGCGCTCGGCCGGGCAAGATGTCACAGCCTGGTTGCCCCGAACGAGCGTGAAGACGAGCTGCGAACGATCGGCGGGAGGTATAGGACGATGGCGGTCTCAAGCGGTCTCGTCGACCGGCCCGCCCAGCGCGTCGCGGACGTAAAGATCCTGGACGAACACCATCAGGACGGCGAGCAGTGGCACGGCCAGTGCGAGCCCCACCGTGCCGAAGAGAAGGCCGAAGACCAGCTGCGAGCCGAGCGTCAACGCTGGGGGCAGGGCCGTCGTATAGCGCTGGGCGATCGGCTGCGAGACGTTGCTCTCGACGCCCTGGATCACGACGTAGACGGCGAGCCCGTAGAGCGCCATCTCGGTACTTTCCGCCAGGCCCACCAGGATGATCGGGATGGCCGCGATGAACGGCCCGAGCGTCGGAATGAAGGCCAGCAGCCCGGCCTGGAGCGCCAGAAGGAAGGCGTTCGGCATGCCGATCAGCGACAGGCCGATCCAGCCCACGACGAAGATCGTGGCCATGGATATGGCTTGGCCGGCCAGCCAGAGACGCAATTCCCGGGCGGCATGGCGAAGCGCCTCGTCGATGCGCGATCGCTTGCCCTTGGGAAACAGGCTGACGATGCCGCGCGCATAAAGCCGCGGCTGCCAGGAAATGAAAATGGCGATGAACAGCACGATGAAGATGTTGCCGAGGCCGCCCAGCACCGAAAAGACCGCCTGAGAGGCGGACGAGAAAAAGCCGGAGGCGTCGGGCAGGAAAGAGCCCAGTTCGGGCGTCTTGTCGTCCGAGGACAGCTCGATCCCCATGTCCTGCAGGGTGGACACGAGATTGTGCAGCTGCTCCTGCATCAGCCGCGTCAGGTTCTGGATGTCCTGGACGAAGGTGATGCCGCCCCACGCCAGCGCCGCGCCAATGCCCGCGACGATCGCGAAATAGACGAGCAGGAGGGCCATCCAGCGCGGCAGGCCGAGCCACTGCATCGGCCGCGCCAGCCCGGCGATCGCGGCCGCCAGAACGATGCCGGCAAAGATCAGGAAGAAGCCGAGCGCTGCCGCCCAGAAAACGAGCACGATCAAACCCATCGCCAGCACGATGCCGGCGACGATGAATGTTCTCGTGGCGAGGTCTGCGCGCTCTTCGGACGTCAAGCCGGGCTCCTGTGCATGTCGTCCTCGAAAGCGTTAAGCCCGGCATAATGGTTCCAAGGACGGCCGCCTTTGAAGCGGCAAGCCGGCGATGTCACCCGTGCAACGGATCGGCGATCGGCGGACCGACCGTGAGGCTTTCGAAGCGCACGCGCAGGCCCGCGCGCTGCGGGGTGCAGGCCATGGGGCCGAGCGCCGCTTCGCCCGGGGGCGCGAAATCGGCGAGGCGGAGAAACTGCCAGCCACCGCCCGCATCGCGGAAATGGACGAGCACCGCGTCGGCGATCCGGGTCATTCGCAAGGTCTGCAATCCCGATACGTCGGCGACGCGAACGGCGGACCAGTCGGAACGGCCGCGCGCGACGACGACGCTGAAATTGGCCGCCCCATCGGAAAACTCTATGCCCGCCTTGATCCAATGCTCGTCGTCGATGCGCAGCATCAGGCCCGCCTGGTCGTAGAGTGTCTCGTAAGCCGCCTCGAAGGTGAGATAGGCGGTGAAGTCGCCCGCGACCGGCGCGCCGAAGAAATGGCCGGTGTGCGGCTCGAAGCCGTAGAAGGTCTGCCGCCAGAAGTCGGTCTTGCCGGCCGTGGTCAGCGTCAGCCCGGTATCGTCATGTGCCCATTCCGGCGGCTCGTTGATCCAGCGGGCCTTGTCCAAAAATCCGAGATCGACAGGCATGTTGGTCCCTCCCCATCGGTTTGGCGGCTCGTCGAACCGTCGTCGCGATCTTCCACGACAAGGGCGTCGCGGTCGAGAGCGACAGGATGTCCTCAGTTCTTGAAGACGACGCAGGCACCGCCGGCCTGGTTCAGACGATCGCAGAATCGCTGGGCCTCGGCGCGGCTGCCGGCGCCGATGCGCACCGCATAGATCGAGCGGCGACCGACGCCGTTTCGCGTGCGCATGACGATCGGCTCGCGATCCTTCAGGATCGATGGATATCGGCTCTTGACCTGTCGAAAGATGCGCATCGCCACGTCCTGGCGGAAGTGGCCGGCAATCTGGGCGCCCCAGGGCTGCATCGGCGCCGATTGGGCAAAGACGGCGCGCGTCTTCATCACCGGCAACTTGGCGCAGGCCTCATCGAAATCCGTTCCCTCCTCCAGCGGTCGGGGCTCGACCTCGTGGCCGTCCTCGCGAAACCAGTCGGCGGGGTGCGCCGTGATCGAGTAGACATAGTCCTCGGTCTCGAAAGGCAGCGAGCCGCCGTCGTCGAGCCATCCCTTCACCCGGTTGATGCCGCTGTTATAGGCTGCCGCCGCGAGCCCCCAATTGCCAAGCTCGCCCTTGAGATCGGCGAGATAGAGGGCGGAGTGGCGGATCGCCTCTTCGAGGTCGTACGGATCCGCAAGGCCGCGTTCCTTGGCCGTGTAGGGCATGAACTGGGCAATGCCCTGCGCGCCGACCGGCGAGATGGCCTTCACGTCGAAGCGGCTTTCCTTCCAGATCAACCGCGCGAGAAAGTCGGGCGCCATGCGGGTCGCCTCGGCGTTCTCCCTGATAAGCCGGCAAATCGTTTCGGGAGTGGGCACCATTTGGGCTTCGGTCTCGGCCTTTGCTTCGCCGGATTCCGTCGGCCGGGCCTCGGGCGCATCTTCGGCGTCCGGAGCGGTTTCGGCTCGCGCCTGATCGGCTGCTTCTGCCGATTGCTGAGCCGCGGACTGCCGAACAGAGCCCGGGGCCCATGCCATCAGGCCGGCCAGCAGGCCGACGATCGCCCATCGCGCCGCGCCAGCGCAACATAGGACGGGCTGTCGGCCCTCGCGCGGCGCACTCGTCATCGCGCTACTCGGCGGCGCGTGCCGACCCGAAGCGGGCCTCGATATAGTCGGCCACCATTGCCTGAAAGTCCTCGGCGATCTTCGGCCCCCTGAGCGTCGTCACCTTCTTGCCGTCGACGAAGACCGGTGCGGCCGGCGTCTCGCCGGTGCCGGGCAGCGAAATGCCGATGTCGGCGTGCTTCGATTCGCCGGGCCCGTTCACGATGCAACCCATGACCGCGACGTTGAGTGCCTCGACGCCCGGATAGCGTTCGCGCCAGACCGGCATGTTGGTGCGGATATCGGACTGGATCTTCTCCGCCAGTTCCTGGAAGACCGTCGAGGTCGTGCGGCCGCATCCCGGGCAGGCGGCAACGACGGGCACGAACTGGCGGAACCCCATCACCTGAAGGAGTTCCTGGGCCACCTGGACCTCGCGCGTGCGGTCGCCGCCCGGCTCCGGCGTCAGCGAGACGCGGATCGTGTCACCGATGCCGTCCTGCAGGAGAATGCCCATGGCGGCCGAGGAGGCGACGATGCCCTTGGTGCCCATGCCGGCCTCGGTGAGGCCCAGATGCAGCGCGTAATCGCAGCGCCGGGCGAGGTCGCGATAGACGGCGATCAGGTCCTGCACCTGGCTGACCTTGGCCGACAGGATGATCTTGTGGCGTGGCAGGCCGGTTTCCTCGGCCAGCGCGGCCGACAGCAGCGCCGACTGCACCATCGCCTCGCGGGTGACGGCGCGCGCCGAGAGCGGCCTGGCGGCGGATTGATTCTCGTCCATCAGCTTGGTGAGCAGGGCCTGGTCGAGCGAGCCCCAGTTGACTCCGATGCGGACGGGCTTGTCGTAGCGGATCGCCGTCTCCACGATCTGGACGAACTGCCGGTCCTTCTTGTCCTTGAACCCGACATTGCCGGGGTTGATGCGGTATTTCGCCAGTGCCTCGGCGCAGCCCGGATGGTCGGCAAGCAGCTTGTGGCCGATATAGTGGAAGTCTCCGACCAGCGGCACGGTGATTCCAAGCCGGTCCAGACGTTCGCGGATCCGGGGCACGGCGGCCGCCGATTCGTCCCGGTCGACGGTGATGCGCACGATCTCGGAGCCCGCCTGCGCCAGGGCGGCGACCTGGGCGACCGTGGCATCGGCGTCGGCGGTGTCGGTGTTGGTCATCGACTGGACGACGACCGGTGCGCCGCCACCCACCAGGACATCGCCGACGGGGACGCCCACGGTATGATGTCGCGGCGCGGGCGCCGCCTCGGAGTCGGTGAGAGAAGCCTCGATAGTCATTGCCGGATGTCCACCATCATTTGCAGCAGCCGCCGAGCCGCGTCTTCGAGGTGGCGTTTCTGCGCAGCCTTGTCAAATGAACTGATCGAGCGACGATCCTGTGACGGTTCGAACAACGGCCGATCAGCAGCCGATATCCGCCCGAATGCGGTCGACTTCCTCTCTGGAGCTGCAGACGTTTTCGCAAGGGATGCCGTCATGGTCGCCGTCGGCTCTGCGATAGCCGCCACACCATAGGATCACGGCTTCGCGGCAGCTCGACACGGTCTTGCAGCTTTGACGTTGCGCCAATTTCAGCGTGGCGCGATTCCACTCCGTCGGCCCCGCGTCCGGCGATGCGCCTGCTCCGACCGATCCGGCCGGTTCGACAACTGCGGCGACCAGAAGACCCAGCGCCAATCCTCGCTTCATGGCCCTTCGCATACTGTTCCCTAGGAAATCGGCACCACGCGCCGGCCGGCACTTCCCAGCACGATCAGCACCACCACGACGGCTGCCCCAACCGCATCGGTCACCGCGCCCGGAAAGATCAGCGCCAAAGCGCCGATCAGCGCAAGGCCACGCTCCCACAGCGGCAGCGGGTGACGGAAATATCCCTCGACAGCGATGGCGAGGAGGCCTACCCCGACCACACCGGTCGCCGCCACCCAGGCGACGCGCAGAACGGTGACGTCGATCATCAGCATGGCGTGGGCGAAGACGAACATGTAGGGCACCACGAAGCCGGCCACCGCGAGCTTCATCGACTGCCAGCCCGTGGCATTGGGCGAGCCGCCGGCAATACCCGCCCCCGCATAGGCCGCGAGCGCCACCGGCGGCGTCAGATTGGCGAAGATGCCGAAATAGAAGACGAACATGTGGGCGACGAAGATCGCCGTGTCGTTCGAGCCGGCGAGATCGCGGAACAGCGGCAGGTTCAACAGGATCGG
The DNA here is from genome assembly GCF_036541425.1 of Consotaella aegiceratis. Classification (NCBI taxonomy): domain Bacteria; kingdom Pseudomonadati; phylum Pseudomonadota; class Alphaproteobacteria; order Hyphomicrobiales; family Aurantimonadaceae; genus Consotaella; species Consotaella aegiceratis. The sequence continues at coordinate 124,742 of NZ_JAZHFT010000006.1, read as the reverse complement.
CGCCGCCATGGTCGAGGTGATGATGTAGGTCGGGATGCTCGGCAGGCCCATGCCGAGGACGATCGAGGCGATCATGGTCAGGACCAGCGTGACGACCAGCTGCAGCAAGGGAACCGAAATGAGCTGGCCGAGGCGTACCACCTCGTCGGCGGCTTCCAGTGCGATGCCGGTGAGTGTGGCGATGCCGACGATGATGCCCACGGCGCCGCAGGCCACCGCCACGGGAATGGCGCTGCGCACACCCTCGACCGTGGCGTCGCGGCAATCCCGGAACGCCATCGTCTCGGCCATCGGCCCGATCCGGCGGCGCGCGATGTTGACGAGGATCGGCACCAGCACGACGCCGAACAGCACCAGGCGAGTGTGCGGCAGGGACGGGACGGCGCGACCGGCCACCCAGGCGGCGATCTGCGGCTCGACGATCAGCAGCGACAGGACGACGCCCAGCGTGGCGACGACGCCCGGCGTGCCGCAGATGAGAACGGTCGCCGCGATCGACCAGAAGGCGGCGAAGAACGGAGCGCGTCCTTCGAACAGCAGCCATAACAGCACCGCCATGGGGACCAGCAAGTGGCCGCGCAGGGCCATCACCCGTGCGACCGGCGTCAGCTCCGAGCGCGGAATGCCTTCGAGGCCGTTGCGAAGCGCCCTGAGATGAACCTGGAAGAGGACGCCGAGATAGTAGAGCAGGGCCGGGATGATGCCGGCCAGCACCACCTTCGTATAGGGAACGGCCAGAACCTCGGCCATGATGAAGGCGGCCGCGCCCATGATCGGCGGCATGATCTGGCCGCCGACGCTGGCCGAGGCCTCCACCGCGCCGGCGAAGTTGGAATTGTACCCGGTGCGCTTCATCAGCGGGATGGTGAAGGCGCCGGTGGTGACGACGTTGGCGATGGCCGACCCGTTGATCGAACCGAGAAAACCGCTGGCGATCACCGCCACCTTGGCCGGACCGCCGCGCGAATGGCCCGCCACCGCCAGAGCCAGGTCGTTGAAGAGCTGCCCCAGGCCGGACTTGCCCAGAAACGCGCCGAACAGGATGAACAGGATGATGTAGCTCGCCGACACGCCCACCGCCGTGCCCAGAATGCCCTCGGTGATGAAGACGAGGTGGGACATCACCTGCCTGATCGTGGCGAGCACGATGCGCTCGTTGAGCTGCGGATAGAACGAGAGCTTGGCCCAGAAGCCGTAGACGAGGAAAGCGAGGGCGAGCGCGGTCAGGCCCCAGCCGGTGACGCGGCGGCCAGCGTCGATCACCAGAACCAGCGCCACCGCGCCGACCGCGGCATCGAAGCCGGTGATGCGTCCGCCCGAGGCGACGATCCTGTCGGTGGAGGCGATCAGATAAAGCCCGACGGCGACGGCCAGCAGCGCCAGCCCGGCATCGACCACCGACAGCCGGTCGCGACGGCTGCGCCGTGTCGTCGGATAGAGCACGAACGCCATGGCTAGCAGCGTGAAAAGGTGGATCGAACGCTGCTGGATGTCGACCAGCGGGCCGGCGAAGGACGTATAGAGATGGAAGAGGCCGAGCAGGACGGCGACCACCGTGACCACGAGCGTCACGGACCGCGGCAGCTGATCGCGGACATCGCTTTCCCGATCGAACTTGCGCAGGGTTTCGTCCAATGCATCGTCGTTCGGCGCGGCGGCATGCGAAGGCTCGGCCATGATGTCGGTCTCCCTTGCGCGATTCTATCGGGCCACGGCGTCGAACCAGGCCGGAGCGATCCCCGCGAAGGACGCGACGACCGGCTCGAAGGTCAGGATGGGGGCGGTCCCCGGCGTCGAAAGAGCGATCTCGCGGCCGCGCCAGCGCAGCCGGTAGGATTCGGCGGAGGCGGCCTGAACGGCTAGGGGATCGACCCGGCGCTCAATCCCCTCCATCACCACCCAGCCATCCTCCAGACGCGTGATCGTTCCGACATCCGACGGCACGCCGGCGCCGAAGGTCTTGAAGCGGGTCGCCACCACGCTGATCGCCCCCTCGCCATCGATGCGGAACGTCTCCTCCCACGCTTCCTTCTCGACCGAGTGGATCCAGGACAGGGTGAAGCGTTCCCCGGGCGCGGTCCAGAAGACCTGCACGGGATGGCCCCGTTCGGCGATCACCAGAAAGAGGCGCGGCCACGCCAGAACGGCACCGACCGCCGCCACGATGGCGACGGCGGCGACGATCGTTCCGAACGCCCGGCGTCCGCTCGGCGATGACACGCCTCACTGGGCCGACGGCATGGTCTTGTAGAATTCCTCGGCTCCCGGATGGACCGGCGCGACGAGGTGCTGGTTCATGGTGGCGGGATCGAACTGGGTCAGGGCGCTGACCGACACGCTGCCCGATTCCAGATAGTCGTAGAAGCGCTTGGCCAGTTCCTCGGCCACCGCCGGATCCATGTCGCCGGGCACCACCAGCATGTTGCGGATCGCGACGGTGGAGACCGGTTCGTCGAGGGCGTACTTGTCGTCCTGGCCGGCGGCGATCTCGTAGGTCTCGTAATAGGGGTAATCTTCCAGAAGCTTGGAGGCCACGTCGCCGTCGACCGGCACGAAGACGATATCGCTCGACTGCATCAGGCCGATGATGTTGGAGTTGGGCACGCCGGAGGTGAAGAAGGCGGCGTCGAGATTGCCGTTCTGCATCTCGGTCACGCTGTCGGCGTAGCCGGTGTGGGTGACGCGGGAGAGGTCGTCATAGGTGAGACCGGCCGCTTCCAGCACCTTCTGGGCACTCTGCTCGACGCCCGAACCGACCTGGCCGACGCCGACACGCTTGCCGGCGAGGTCGGCGACGCTGGCGATGCCGCTGTCGCCGGTGGCGACGATCTGCACGACGTTGGGGTAGAGCCCGGCCAGCGCCTTGAGATCGACCGGGTTGCCCTCGAAATTGCCCTTGCCCTCGACCGCGTCATAGGCGACGTCGCTCATGACGATGGCGATCTGGTTGAGCCCGTCCTGGATGTTCTGGATGTTCTGCACCGAGGCCCCGGTCGCCACCACCTGGACGTCGCCGATCATGTCGCTCTGTTCGAACACGCCCTTCAGCGCGCCGCCGATCGGGTAGTAGGTGCCGGACGTTCCGCCGGTACCGAAGATGAGATTGGCCTCCTGAGCCTCGGCGGATCCGCCACCGGCGAACGGCGAAACCGCCACGGCAAATGCGGCGGCCAGAACCAGGCCGCGATTGGACGATGACAACATCTGCTTCCTCCCATGTTGCATGTCCTGGCGATTAAAGGGGAACTGTCCCCGGCACACAAGCCTTGCGGGTGGACGTCGTCGAAGGACGGCGTCGGTCGGTCGGCGGATTCGGCCAATGAACCGGGTGCGCCAGCGCATCGGGCACATCGGAACGGGGAGGCAAGGATGACGAGGACGACAGCTCCCGACCACGATCGACGGACCGGCGCGGACGCGACAGGGCCCTTGCGCATCGGCACGGCGGGATGGACCGTGCCCAAGGTGCATCAGGCGGTGTTTCCGACCGACGGCAGCCATCTCGAGCGCTACGCCGCGCGATTTTCGGCCGTCGAGATCAACTCGTCCTTCTACCGCCCGCACCGCCCTTCAACCTATGAACGCTGGGCGGCGAGCGTGCCGGACGGCTTTCGCTTCGCTGTGAAGATGCCGAAGGCCGTCACGCACGAACGGCGATTGGAGCATGCGGGAGAGCTCGCCGCGCGCTTTCTGGACGAAGTGTCTGCCCTTGGCGATCGGCTCGGGCCTCTGCTCGTGCAACTCCCGCCGAGCCTCGCCTTCACCTCCGGCCTTGCGATTCGCTTCCTGAGCGATCTTCGGCGCTCTTTCGCCGGACCGGTCGTCTGCGAGCCACGCCATGCGAGCTGGTTCACGCCGGAGGTCGATCGACTTCTCGTGGATCTGAAGATCGCCCGCGTCGCGGCCCATCCGGCGCCGGCAGCCGGTGCGGACGCTCCCGGCGGCTGGCGCGGCCTCGCCTATTGGCGCATGCACGGCAGCCCGAAGATGTACTATTCGGCCTATTCAGCCGATGCTCTGGACCGTCTGGCGGCAAAGCTCCAGGCCGAGGCGGCCGCGGGGTGCGAGGTCTGGTGCATCCTCGACAACACCGCCGCCTTCGCCGCCACCGGCGACGCGCTCAACCTGATTCAGACACTCGCCTGCGGAGGAGGCGGCGCCGACGGAGAGATTCGGCGCCACCCCGGACTTGAGGATCAGCCCTGAGCTTCCAGGCTTTCCACGATGATGTTCTGGTTGGTGTAGATGCAGATGTCGGCGGCGATCTGCATCGCCTTGCGGGCGATCGTTTCCGCGTCCTGGTCGGTGTCGGCGAGCGCGCGGGCAGCCGCCAACGCGTAATTGCCGCCCGAGCCGATCGCCATGATGCCGGCTTCGGGCTCCAGCACATCGCCGGTGCCCGTCAGGGCCAGCGTCACCGACTTGTCGGCCACCAGCATCATCGCCTCCAGCCGGCGCAGATAGCGGTCGGTGCGCCAGTCCTTGGCGAGCTCGACCGAGGCGCGCATCAGCTGGTCGGGATATTGTTCGAGCTTGGCCTCCAGGCGCTCCAGGAGGGTGAAGGCGTCGGCCGTGGCCCCGGCGAAGCCGGCGATCACCTGGCCGTCCTTGCCGATGCGGCGCACCTTGCGGGCGTTGCCCTTCATCACCGTGTTGCCGAGTGAGACCTGGCCGTCGCCGGCGATCACCACCTTGCCGCCTTTGCGCACCGTGACGATGGTCGTGCCGTAGATCTTGGCTGGATCGTGCTGTTCGAAATTCATTTGAACGTCCTTTGTCATCCGGCCGGCCGATCCCGCTGTCAGGCAATCGCGCCAACCGATCCGGCTCCCATGTGGGCGCGCGGCCTGGATTTGCCAAGCGCCGCTATCCGCGGCGGCGCCCGAAGCCGCGTTTCGGCCAAGCCTCTTGTGGGACGCCGGACGACCCGCCCTATCTCTCCGAGCGTCCGGTCGGATCGGCTGCTGTTGTGTTCGGAGCGTGGTTCCAATGCTGAAAACCGTCCATGTCTCCTATAGCCTCGGCGAGGCCCTGGCGACGGCGAGTTCGCTGGAGGCCGCCGGCCTCGTCTGCCATGTCGCGGCGGCGGAGATCTGCCGGCAGAGCTTCATGCATCTCGTGGCCTTCGGCGGGCTGGAAATCCAGGTGCCGACGAGCGAAGTGGAAACCGCCCGCGCCCTGATCGCCCAGGCCAATGCCGCGCCTTCGGATGCCCGGCTGGAAACGGAGACGCAGGCCTTGCGACGCCGCTTCTTCAGCCTTGGGCTGGTCGGACTGCTGCTGTCGATGTGGAGTGGGGTCCCCTTTCCGGTCTGGTCGAGGGCACGGCGGTGGCTTGTCGCGCCAGCCGGCGCCAGCGTGCGCTGAGTTCCACGCCAGGTCTCGGCAATTCTGTCGGCCGTGCCCCCTTCGCGCGAAGACGAAACTGGACTAGACGGAACGGGCGGGTTTGTATGCCGCGATGAAGCGCGGCAAGGATTGGAGACGATCAGCGATGGGCGAGACCGCAGGGCGGCGTGACGCCACGATCGAGCGCAAGACCAACGAGACGTCGATCCGCGTCCATGTGGACCTCGACGGCACGGGCAAGGCGAAGGTCGAAACCGGTGTCGGCTTCTTCGACCACATGCTCGACCAGCTCGCCCGCCACTCGCTGATCGACATGACGGTTCAGACCAAGGGCGACCTCCACATCGACGACCACCATACGGTGGAGGATACCGGCATCGCGCTCGGCCAGGCGATCCGCCAAGCGCTCGGCGAACGGCGCGGCGTGCGCCGCTATGCCTCGCTCGACCTCGCCATGGACGAATGTCTCACGCGCGCCGCCATCGATGTCTCTGGACGCCCCTTCCTGGTGTTCAAGGCGGAGTTCTCGCGCGCGAAGATCGGCACGTTCGACACCGAGCTGGTGCGGGAGTTCTTCCAGGCGCTGGCGCAGAACGCCGGCCTGACGCTGCACATCCAGAACCTTTATGGCGGCAACGCCCACCACGTGGCCGAAACCTGTTTCAAGGCGGTGGCGCGCGTGCTCGGCGAGGCGATCTCGATCGATCCCCGGCAGGCCGATCTGGTTCCCTCCACCAAGGGCATGCTGGCATGAGGCATCGCAGGCCAGGGAGCGGGCCTCGATGACCCGCTATCTCGTGTTCGAGCCTCCGGCCGGCCGGCCGGCGGACAGCGGCGCCGTGTTCGTGCGGGACAGATGGTCGTTTTGGGGCCTTCTGTTTCCGCTGTTCTGGCTGCTGCGTTACGGCCTGTTCATCTCGGCACTCTGCGTCTTCGTGATCGGCCTGGCGATTAGCGCGGCCAGCGATTGGGCCGGTCTCGACTATGAGGCGCTCGCCCTGTCGCTGCTCGTCGGTCTGCTGGTCTCGCTGGAGGGATCGTCGCTGCGGGCCTGGCGCTATCGGCGCCGCGGCTGGCGCGAGACCGCCATCGTCCAGGCCGCCAGTTTGACGGAGGCGGAGATGAGTTATTACGCCGGCAAATCATCGGTTGATCAACCGGACTTCGTGGCGGTACCGCCGCCTCCGCCCTTTGGCGGAAGCGCCCCTCGGCCAACGCCGCCGAGCCTCCTCGACGTTCCCGGGAGACGCTGATGCAGACCATCGCCATCATCGACTACGGCTCGGGCAACCTGCATTCGGCGCTGAACGCGTTCCGGCGCGCCGCCCGCGACAATGCCATCGACGCCGAGATCGTCCTCACGGCGGAACCGGAGCGTGTGCGCGCCGCCGATCGCGTGGTGCTGCCGGGGGTCGGTGCCTATGCCGATTGCCGCGCCGGCCTTGCCGCCGTGCCCGGCATGGAGGATGCGCTTCTGGAGGCGGTGGAGCGGCGCGCCGTTCCCTTCCTCGGCATCTGCGTCGGCATGCAGCTGATGGCGTCCCGAGGGCTGGAAAAGACCGTGACCGAAGGGTTCGGCTGGATCGAGGGCGACGTCGTCATGATCGAGCCGGGCGATCCGGCGCTTAAGATCCCCCAGATCGGCTGGAACACGATCGACCTCACACGCGAGCACCCGCTGTTTGCCGGCATCCCGACCGGCGAGGCCGGGCTGCACGCCTATTTCGTCCACTCCTATCACCTCGCCGCAAGGCGGCCGGACGATGTCGTCGCGATTACCGATTACGGCGGTCCGGTCACGGCGGCGGTGGCCAGGGACAACAAGGCGGGCACCCAGTTCCATCCCGAAAAGAGCCAAAGGCTCGGCCTCTCGCTCATCGCCAATTTCCTTGGCTGGAGACCCTAACGATCGAACAGAGAGCCTTGCAATGAAACAAACTGCACCTTTCGGTGCGGAATGTGCCAATCAAAAAGGCCTTCGATTGACTTGTTAGGATATTGCTTCTGGAACTGCTGGATTGCCTCCTCGCGGCTACCCTCATGATCGAGGCCTGACCACACCTCGTAAACTCTTCGGGGATCTACTCGGAACCGAGCCCAAATATGACGGCGCATCATGCCTTGAGCTCGAAGCAACCAGCATTCTACCGCCTCATCAAACGTCAAGTTCTTATCAGCCATTCTCCACTGCCCTTTTTAAAATGAGTGGAAAACGGTGCCATCACCCTCGCGCAATCTGCCTCGAATATGCGATTCTGCATCTTGGCATCATTCCGATGCGTTGTTCCGCGGCACCGTCTGTTAGCGGATAGAAAAGCCAGGGTTGCCGCCCTGGCTTTTCATTGGGCATGGCATTATTAACGCGAGTCGCTGAGGAAGAGTCTGGGACTCCTTGCGCTCTTCCACAGGTTTATTCGACGTTGTGGATGTATGCCTACTCCTACTCTTTTTCCCGCTATCGACCTCAAGGACGGCGCCTGCGTGCGGCTGAAGCTCGGCGACATGGACCAGGCGACGGTCTATAACGCCGATCCGGCGGCCCAGGCGCGGGCCTTTCGCGACATCGGCTTTTCCTGGCTGCACGTGGTCGACCTGAACGGCGCCTTCGCCGGGCAGGCGGTCAACGGCGATGCCGTCGACGGTATCCTGGCGGCCGTCGGCGGCTCCATGAAGGTTCAGCTCGGCGGCGGCATCCGCACGCTCGCCGACATCGAGCGCTGGCTTGACAAGGGGCTGGCGCGCGTCATTCTCGGCACGATCGCGGTGCGTGATCCCTCTCTCGTCAAGGAAGCGGCACGGCGTTTTCCGGGCCGCGTCGCCGTCGGAATCGACGCCAAGGGCGGCAAGGTCGCGGTCGAAGGCTGGGCCGAAACCTCGGAATTGTCGGCCTTAGAGCTCGGCAAGCGATTCGAGGATAGCGGGATATCCGCCATCGTCTACACCGACATCGATCGCGACGGGGTGCTCGCAGGAATCAACTGGCCCTCGACGATCGATCTGGCGAATGCCGTGTCGATTCCCGTCATCGCGTCGGGCGGACTGGCCTCTCTCGATGACGTGCGCCGGCTGACCGAGCCGGACGCCCGGCGCCTCGAAGGCGCGATCTCCGGCCGGGCGCTCTACGACGGACGCCTCGACCCACACGAGGCCTTGGCGCTGCTCAACCGCGCCAATCCTTAACGAATTGTTTCACGTGAATCACCGAAACGTCTTCGCGCGAGGCTGAGAGCTTGGCCTCGCGGCTCTCGATATGACGACAAGCCGCTTGCCGAGTTCGGCGCGTTCTGACGTATCCTCGCTGCTGCGTCGCGTCTAAAGTGAAATGATCTCGCTTCCTTGGCAGCCATCGGGAGTCGTTGCATCGCGCGCGATGATGGTCTTTCTCCATCTCACTCGAGAACAATCATGACCGAAGAAACCTACAGCCTCGAAGATGCCGTGGCGGCCAGCGGCCGCTTCGTCGTCATCACCGGATGTTCCGGTGGCGGAAAGTCGACAATGTTGGCCGCTCTCGCCGCGCAGGGCCACTCGACGGTCCCAGAGCCGGGACGCCAAATCGTCAAGGAGCAGCACTTCATCGGTGGCTCGGCACTGCCCTGGGTCGATCTCTCCGCCTTCGCCGAGCTCTGCGTTTCGCGGGCCATGAATCAGCTTGCCCTGGCCGCGCGCCATCCCGGTCGCTCGTTCTTCGACCGTGGCATCGTCGATGCGGTCACCGCGCTGGAGCGTCTCGGGCGAACGGTGCCGCCGCATCTTTCGGCGGCCGCCGAGCGGCTGCGATACCACCAGCTCGTCTTCGTCGCCCCGCCCAGGCCCGAGCTGTTCTCGACCGACACCGAGCGCCGACACGATTTCGACGCGGCGGTCGCCGAGTACGAATCCCTCGGGCCCGCTTATCGCCGCCGGGGCTACGTGCCGGTAGAGCTGCCGCGTGTCGGCGTCGAGGAGCGGGTCGACTTCGTCCTGAAGCGCCTCGACGCGGATCTATGACGGCTTCCGAAATCGATGGGCCGCGGTGCCGGCTTGCCGACATCCGCCCCGGTGTTGCATAACCACCTGACCGCCGGCTTCCGCCTGCCGCCGGCCATTCCTTTAGCGATAGGCGATCCCGCCATGAGCCTGAAAGCCTCGCCCCTCTCCTGCCTCGATGCCGAGGCCCGCGGCGCTGGCCGTGCCAGTCGCCTCGCGACGACGAACGATATCAAGAAGGCGGCTGTCCGATGAGCCTCAAGGCCCGCGTTATTCCCTGTCTCGACGTCAAGGACGGCCGCGTCGTCAAAGGCATCAATTTCGTCGACCTCGTCGACGCCGGAGATCCGGTGGAGGCCGCCAAGGCCTATGACGCGGCGGGCGCCGACGAGCTCTGCTTTCTCGACATCACAGCCTCCTCCGACAATCGCGACACCATCTTCGACGTGGTGGCGCGCACGGCCGCGCATTGCTTCATGCCGCTGACCGTCGGAGGCGGCGTGCGCGAGATCGCCGACGTGCGCAAGCTGCTGCTCGCCGGGGCGGACAAGGTGTCGATCAACACCGCCGCCGTGCGCCGGCCCGAGTTCGTGGCCGAAGCGGCCGACAAGTTCGGCGACCAGTGCATCGTCGTCGCCATCGACGCCAAGCAGGTCGAGGACGGCCCGGCCCCGCGCTGGGAAATCTTCACCCATGGCGGCCGCACGCCGACCGGTATCGACGCCGTGGAGTTCGCCGCCCGCGTCGTCTCTCTCGGTGCCGGCGAAATCCTGCTCACTTCGATGGATCGGGATGGGACGAAGGCGGGTTTCGACCTGCCGCTGACCCGTGCGATCGCCGACGCCGTCCACGTTCCGGTGATCGCCTCGGGCGGCGTCGGCACACTGGATCACCTCGTCGAGGGGATTCGCGACGGCCATGCCGGCGCCGTGCTCGCTGCCTCGATCTTCCATTTCGGAACCCACACCATCGCCGAAGCCAAGGCCCACATGGCCAAGGCCGGCCTTGCGGTGCGACAAGACGCCGCCTGACAGCTCGGGCCGGACCGTTCTATCCGCCCCTGGAGGACCCATGTCGGAATTTTCGCTCAGCGATCTGGAGACCATCGTGGCGGCGCGCGCCCGGTCCGACGATCCGAAATCCTATACGGCCAAGCTGACGCGGGAAGGCGCCGGCCGAGCCGCCAAGAAGTTGGGAGAAGAGGCGGTCGAAACGGTGATCGCCGCCCTGTCGGAGGATCGCCAGGCGCTGACGTCGGAAGCCGCCGATCTTCTCTACCACCTGCTGGTGGTGCTGCATCTCAAGCAGGTGCCGTTATCCGCCGTGCTGTCAGAACTCGGCCGGCGCACCGCCCAGACCGGCCTGGAAGAAAAGGCATCCAGAGAATGACGCGTCGATCCCGCCGATGCTGGCCATCGGATGAGGGCCACCGGCCCGGGAGAGGGCCGTCGTCAACAGTCTCCGGGATCATCGCACAGGCGTGACATGGACCAGCTCACTCCATCCTCGCTTTCGCCCTACCGGTTCTTCACCGCCGAGGAGTGGTCGCGATTTCGCGCCGACCAGCCGCTGACCTTGACCGAGGACGAGGTGCGGCGGCTGCGCTCGCTGGGCGATCCGATCGTCCTCGAGGAGGTCGCGCGCATCTATCTGGCGATCTCGCGGCTGCTCTCCGCCCATGTCGAGGCGACCCAGTTGCTGTTCGCCCAGCGCCAGCGCTTTCTCGGCAGCGCCGGCGCCGTGAAGACACCGTTCATCATCGGCATCGCGGGCTCGGTCGCGGTCGGCAAGTCGACGACGGCGCGCATTCTCAAGGAGCTGCTTCGCCGCTGGCCGGGCACGCCGAAGGTCGACCTCGTCACCACGGACGGCTTCCTGTTTCCCAACGCGGTGCTCGAGGCCGAAGGCCTGATGCGCCGCAAGGGGTTCCCGGAAAGCTACGACATGCCGGCGATGCTGCGTTTTCTCTCCGACATCAAGGCCGGCGTGGCGCATGTCGAGGCGCCGGTCTATTCGCATTTCCTCTATGACGTGATGCCTGGCCAGACGGTCACCGTGGACCGGCCCGACATCCTGATCTTCGAGGGTCTCAACGTGCTGCAAGTGCGCGAGATGCCCAGGGACGGCCAGGTCGTGCCCTTCGTTTCGGACTTCTTCGACTATTCGATCTATATCGACGCGGCGTCGGCCGACATTCGCCGCTGGTACATGGACCGGTTCAAGCGGCTGCGCGCCACGGCCTTCCGCGACGAGGAATCGTTCTTCCACCGCTACTCGCAGATCAGCGAGGAGGAGGCGCTGGAGATTGCCGAGACGCTGTGGCGCGAGATCAACGAAAAGAACCTGATCGAAAACATTTTGCCGACGCGGCCGCGCGCCGACATCATCTTGCGCAAGGGCGCCAACCACTTCGTGGAGCAAGTGGCGCTCAGAAAGATCTAGGTGCACTGACGGCGCCTCGGGCTTCCTTGGCTCCCCATACATGCGGGCTCCGCGTGGACTCATCGGGAATCCGGGCCCCGCCGGCTTTATGGCGCCGGCCGCCTCTCCCCAGCCTCGGATGAACAGCTGGACCTCGGCCGCTAGAACCGAGACCAATCCTCGCCCGGTGCGGCCATGGCGACGGCGGCCGTGACCCGTCCCGAGGGCCGCCGCAGCGGGATGACCCGACTGCCGGCAGGCGCCGTGGCGGACAACCCGGAAGAAGCCTCCTCCTCCATCGCGAAGTCGGCGTCTTCGAGATCTCCGTCCCGCTGCGTCCGCTCGTACGGACGAGTGCGGAAGCGAGCCATGGTCGTCGCCAGATCTTCGGTCTCGTCGGCCAGCGAGCGGGCCGCCGCGGTGGTCTCCTCAACCATCGCCGCGTTCTGCTGCGTGACCTTGTCCATTTCGTCGGCCGATGCGGAGACCTCGCGCAGGTTGATCGCCTGGTCGCGCGCGCTGTCGGCGATCGCGGCAATCGTTGCGGCCATGCTGGCGACGCCGCTCACGATGTCCTGCAGCGCGTCGCCGGATTCGGTGACCAGGGCGACGCCGCTTCGCACCTCGCCCTCCGACGTCGCGACGAGCCCCTTGATCTCCTTGGCGGCCTCCGCCGAACGCTGAGCCAGCGCACGGACCTCCTGGGCGACGACGGCAAAACCCTTGCCGGCCTCGCCGGCGCGGGCCGCCTCGACCCCGGCATTCAGCGCCAGCAGATTGGTCTGGAACGCGATCTCGTCGATCACCGAGATGATGGTGCCGATCTGATGGGAGGAGCTTTCGATGCGATGCATCGCGTCCACCGCCTTGGCGACGATGTGCCCCCCGCTCTCGGCCTTCTCCCGCGCCTGGATCGACACGTCCTGAGCGGCACGGGAGTGCTCGGCGGTCTGGCCGACGGTCTCGGTGACCTTGGACAAGGCCGCCGCGGTTTCCTCCAGATGCACCGCCTGGCGTTCCGTGCGCTGGGCCAGGTCGCCGGACGCCGCCGAGATTTCCGACAATCCGGCCTGGATCGACGTCACCGACGCCACCACCTCGCCGACGGCCTCTTCCAGTTTCTCGACGCTGTCGTTGAACTTGGCCCGGATCGGCTCGAACTCGTCGGCCACCGGCTCCGTCATGCGCACCGTCAGATCACCCGCCGATAGGCGTTCGAAGCTGACCTCGACCAGACCGACGAAGCTTCGAAGGTCTTCGGCCTTGGCCCGATCGAAGCGCTCCTGCCGCTCGCGCTGACGCGACTGCTGGGTGCGGGCCTCTTCGGCCTCCGCCGTCAGAAGATCGCGTTCGAGCGCCGCTTCCTTGAACGTTCCGACCGCCTTGGCAATCTCGCCGACTTCGTCGCGGCGGTCGGTGCCGGGGATCTCGATCTCGTTGTCGCCGGCGGCCAATTGCTTGATCACCTCGGTGATGCGCCCGAGCGGCCGCGTGATGGAGCGCCCAGTCACATAGCCGAGGGCCATCAGCACGACGATCAGTCCGCCGCCGACCAGGACGGACAGACGCAGATCCTCTGCGGCTCCCGCCCGTACGGCTTCCACCGCCTCGGGCATGCGCCCCGCCACGGAGGACTTGGCGAAGCTCGCCAGGAAGTCGGCACGCTGGGTCATCGCATCGAACCACTCGGCACCGTCGATGCCTTCGATTTTCTGGCCGGGAGGCAGGAAGACGACCCGCTGATACAGGAACTGGGCATTGGCGCCCGAAGCGCCGGTCAGGCCGTCCTGCAACCCGTCGGTCAGGTCCGCCGGAGCGGTCTGGTAAAACTGCTCCAGAGATTGGTCTTCCGCCCCCTTCAGCTTGGCCAGGGTGACGGTGTCGCTGCGCCCGAGCATTCCCTTGGTCAGCACGCTCGCCCCGAACGTGCCCATTCGGCCGACCTGTTCGCCGGCAGACTCGAGATGGTCGAGAGCGACGACCATGGCCCGGATCTCCGGCTGCTCGACTGTCGTGCCGAGCAGCGACATCGCGTTGATCGCGGCATCGATGACGCTGTCGTAACCCTTGGTCGCGGATTCCAGCAACATCGTGCGCTCATCCGTCGCCTGCCGCGATTTGGGAAGCGCCTCGCCGATCGCGGCGTCGATCTCCGCCAGCTTGGACTGCAGGACAGGGCTGCTGGAAAAGGTCGATTCGAGCGCGCTCGCCTCCCTGAACTCGGCAATCCTTGCATCGGTGGCAACCCGCTGTTCCTGCACCTGCGATAGGAAGTCGGCGCTTGCCGAGGCGAGGTATTGCGCCGAGCGCCCGCGTTCCTTCTGCAGCGCCGAGGTCATATCGATCAGATGAACCAGGATCTCCTGATCGTTGCTCAATCGGGCCATGGCGCGCGAGGTCGCCCAGGTGTCGGCGACGATCCAGCCGACCAAGGCAGCGATCGCGATCACCGGCACGGCCACCAAAAGGAGGATCCTGCGAGAGATTGTCATCCAGCTTGCTCCTGTTGAACCGGGCGGCAAGCTAAATGCTCAGTGTTAATGACTATTGCCGGAGTGAACCCTCGATTCGACAAAAAGTCACGAGGACTGGCCAATCGACCTGCGGCGTGGCGCCGCAGCGGCGCGCCCATTGTTTCCGGTCAGGACGTCGCCCGGTCTGGCCCGAGCCCTGCGCGGCAATCGCGGATCGGCGGCCGATCCTTCGATGATGGGAAGTGGATCTAGCTCAGATAGCCAAGTTGCGCCGCCATGGCGACGGCATGCGTGCGGTTGGCGGCGTTGAGCTTGCGGGCCGACGCGTTCATGTGCTGCGAAACCGTGTGCTCCGAGATATTGAAGATCCGGCCGATCTCCGAGGACGTCTTGCCGAGCATCGCCATCCGCAGGCACTCGCGCTCGCGCAAGGTCAGCGGGTTGGTGCGGCGATTTTCCTCGAAGCGAATCGCGGCGAACATGCCGAGCACGGCGAAGGCGACGATTTGGAGCTCGCCCATTTCGTGGTCGGAATAGTCCGTACGCGGGCCGGAGAGCGCCAGCGCGCTCTCCATCGAGCCCATCCCATAGACCGGCAGATAGATGCCGCCCGAGATCCCCTCCTGGGCCATAAGATCGGCCGCCGGACTGATCTCGCCGTCGAGGCCGCCATAGAGCAGGTCGACGTCCCAGACGAGCGGGCTCGGATCGCCCAGCAGCGCCCTTACGATCGGCGTGAACCGGGTCAGCCCCAGCTTTTCGTAGGTTCGCTGGAAACGCGGCGTCCAGTTCGACAGCATCAGCTTCATCTCGACCTTGCCCTCTTCTGCAGCGGGAATGGTGATGATGCCGTATTGCAGGAACCCGTAGTGTTCGCAGATCTGTTCCAGCCCCTCGACCAACGAGGCTTCCTGCCAAGGGGTCGCCAAAGCGCCGAAGATCGGATTGACCGCCGACATCTCAAGCGTCTCCCGCTATGGCTCGGCTGTCGTCGGCGGAGCGTGCCAGGCCTAGGGTGGCGGGCACTCTCCAGCGCCGAACGGCCATGCATCGCAGGGCAGCTATCGGCGCCACGGTCGCCTCCTTCCAGACTTCGTCATAGCGGTATCGACCTCATTTCGAATCGCCATCGGCAGCATGCCAGCGAAAGGGATTCCGTTAAAGGTCTAACTACGGCGGGGACCGGGAAGCGGCGCCACTGGCACTCTGGCCTGCGGACTCCCATCTAGAGCCTCGTGCGATAGAGCGGGCCTGTTTCGGGAAGTGCCTCGACCGACGCGATCGAAAGGTCGGCCGAGAACGCTTTGGCGAGGTCACGTCCGGCGATTGTGGCGATCAGGCACCAAGCCGTCATGGTGGCGGCCCGCTCGATCCTGTGGAGTCCTGCCGGCGTGGCGACCTCTTCCCCGCGATATCGCGCCGGGCCCATCGAGGCCATTCCACCGTCCGGTGCTTCGGGCCGGACGCAACCCGAATAGAGATGTTGATGACCGACTTTTCTCCTCGTGAAATCGTGTCCGAACTGGACCGCCACATCATCGGGCAAAAGGACGCCAAGCGTGCCGTCGCCGTGGCCCTGCGCAATCGCTGGCGCCGCCAGCAGCTGGAAGGCTCGCTGCGCGAGGAGGTGATGCCCAAGAACATTCTCATGATCGGACCGACCGGCGTCGGCAAGACCGAGATCTCGCGCCGTCTCGCCAAGCTCGCGGGCGCGCCCTTCATCAAGGTCGAAGCGACCAAGTTCACCGAGGTCGGCTATGTCGGCCGCGACGTCGAGCAAATCGTGCGCGATCTGGTCGAGATCGCCATCGGCCTGGTGCGCGAGAGAAAGCGCGAGGAGGTGAAGGCGAAGGCCCATCAGGGCGCCGAGAACCGCGTGCTCGACGCGCTGGTCGGCAAGACCGCCTCGCCGGCGACCCGCGACAGCTTCCGCAAGAAGCTTCGGGCCGGCGAACTCGACGACAAGGAGATCGACGTCGAAGTGGCCGACACCGGCAGCCCCTTCGGCGGCGTCGACATTCCCGGCATGCCGGGCGCCAATATCGGCGTCCTCAACCTCTCCGAAATGTTCGGCAAGGCGATGGGCGGACGCACCAAGCAGCGGCGCACCACCGTGCGCGACAGCTATGAGCTGCTGATCGGCGAGGAATCCGACAAGCTGCTCGACCAGGAGCAGGTGGTGCAGGAGGCGATCGAAGCGGCCGAAAACAACGGCATCGTCTTCCTCGACGAGATCGACAAGGTGGCCACCAAGGACGGCTACGGCGCCGGCGTCAGCCGCGAGGGCGTGCAGCGCGATCTGCTGCCGCTGGTCGAGGGGACGACGGTCGCCACCAAGCACGGGCCGGTGAAGACCGATCACATTCTTTTCATCGCCTCGGGCGCTTTCCACGTGTCGAAGCCTTCGGATCTGCTGCCCGAATTGCAGGGGCGCCTGCCGATCCGAGTCGAGCTTCGGGCGCTGACCAAGGACGACTTCCGCCGCATCCTGACGGAGACCGAGGCGAGCCTGATCAAGCAGTACGTGGCGCTGATGGCGACCGAGAACGTGACACTGGAGATTACCGAGGACGCCATCGACGCCATCGCCGACACCGCCGTCAGCCTCAACGCCTCGATCGAGAACATCGGCGCGCGGCGCCTGCAGACGGTGATGGAGCGGGTGCTGGACGACATCTCCTTTGAGGCGCCGGACAAGACGGGCGAGAGCTTCCGCGTCGACGCCGCCTACGTCCACAAGGCGCTCGACGGCATCGCCGGCAACACCGACCTGTCGCGTTACATTCTCTAGAACGGCCCACGTTCGGGTTGAATTGCGGTGGCGCCCTAGCTTCCCGTTTTCCCGCAGGCTTTAGGCTTCGGCACCATCGACGGCCAGTTCTCCGGACTGGCCGTTTTCAATTGGCGCGTTGCCTAGAACGGATCGTGGCGCGTTGACGAAAACGTGCGGCCGCGACGGTCGATCCTGCCGCGCGCCGTTCCCACCTGCCGAACAACGTTTCGCAACGCGGTTCGAAGGAGGATTTCGACATGCGCCGCTTATTCGTTTCGCTCGCCGCCGGCTCGACCCTGGCGCTGGCGGCTCCGGCTCTGGCCCAGACCACCGCCGAGACGGCGCCGCCCAATGCGCCGGATCAGACGCCCGCCTTCGAAAACCAGACTCGCGCGCCGCTGCCCGAGCAGCCGGTGGAGGTGAATGTCGAAACCGTCGCCGGCGGCCTGCCGCACCTCTGGTCGATGGAGTTCCTGCCGGACGGGCGCATGCTGGTCACGGCGAAAGAAGGCGCATTGTACATCGTTGCGCCCGACGGCACGACGAGCGATCCGATCGAGGGCGTGCCGGAGGTCGATGACGACGGGCAGGGCGGATTGCTCGACGTTGCGCTCAGCCCGGACTTCGCCAATGACGGCATGATCTATTTCTCCTTCTCCGAACCGCGCGATGGCGGCAACGGCACCAGCGTGGCGCGAGCCCGCCTCGTCGAGGATGGCGCGCCGCATCTCCAAGACGTGGAGGTGATCTTCCGCCAGATGCCGACCTATGACGGCGACAAGCATTTCGGCTCGCGGCTGGCGTTTTCGCCCGACGGCAAGCTGTACGTCACTGTCGGCGAACGGTCCGACACCCCGATCCGCGACCAGGCCCAGTCGGTCGAGTCGGGCCTCGGAAAGACGTTTCGCATCAATCCCGACGGCTCCGTGCCGGACGACAATCCCTTCGTCGGCCAGGAGGGAGCGGTTCCCGAGATCTGGTCCTACGGCCACCGCAACCTGCAAGCGGCGACGCTCGGCCCCGACGGCGCGCTTTGGACCGTCGAGCACGGCCCCCAGGGCGGCGACGAGCTCAACCATCCGCAGGCCGGCAAGAACTACGGCTGGCCGATCATCACCTATGGCGAGAACTACAACGGCCGGCCGATCGGCGACGGCATCACCGAGCAGGAGGGGATGGAGCAGCCGGTCTATTACTGGGATCCGGTGATCGCCCCCTCCGGCATGGCCCACTACGCCGGCGACGAATTTCCCGAATGGAACGACACCTTCTTGATCGGCGGGCTCGTCGCCCAGGGCGTCGTCGTTCTCGACATGCAGGACGGACGCGTGGCCAGCGAGCAGCGCATCCCGCTTCGCGCCCGCGTCCGCGACGTCAAGGTCGGTCCCGACGGCGCCGTTTACGCCGTCACGGAATCTCGCGGCGGCCCCTCCTCGATCCTGCGGCTGACGCACGGCGGATGAGGCCTTTACGAGGGACTATCGAGGGCCGGGCGATGGGCGCGTCGGGCGCTTGCTCGCCGCCCGGTTGACGGGATGCGCGGACGGCGCGCCAGACGAGTCATATCGGTCACACCCGGCGATCAATCGCCGTCAACGGGATCGACTTCCGCCGCAAGCCGCATTACCGAACGATATCCATCGGAGTTCCGGACAATGGAGCGATTCGCCGCGTCCGACAGGTATGCCCCCGCTTACCTTCGGACGTCGAGATTTTCACGTTGGAGCGAGGGCATTGCCATGACCATTTCTGCTGGCCTCCGCATTGCATGTCTGGTTGCGGCGACCTCGCTCGGCGTCACGTCGGCCGCCGATTCGGCGGTGCTGGTGCCGGTCGGCAACCGGCATGCGGCTCAGCCGGCGGTGCCCGGCGCCTCCGCCAAGCGCACCCGCCAGACGCATTCGACCTTCGAGGCGAAGTACGAGAAGATCCGCGATCTCCTGCGCACCAGCGAAGATCTCAAGGCGAAGATTCGCAAGGCGGCGGATCAGTACGGCATCGACCCGATCCACATCGCCGGGGCGCTCGTCGGCGAACACACCTACAATGTCGACGCTTTCGACCAGCTGCAGACCTATTACGTCAAGGCGGTCTCCTACATGAATTCGGGGATCGAATTCTCCTACAAGGGCGAGCAAGTGCTCGACTTCGTCAAACGGCCCGAATTCGACGCCTGCAAGGATCTTTCCGGCAGCGCGGCGCTCTGGACCTGCCGCGAAGCCGTGTTCGATCAGAAATTTCGCGGCAAGGTAGTCGCCGGACGGCGCTATCCGGACAATCGCTTCGGTGCCGTCTTCTTCCAGCCCTTCTATGCCGGGCAGACGTTCGGGCTCGGCCAGCTCAATCCGCTGACGGCGCTGGCGGTCTCCGACACGGTGCATCGCGTCTCCGGCTACCGGAAACTGTCGGCCGCCGACGCGCCGGAGGTCTATCGCGACATCATGGACCCGGACCGCACGCTGGCCTACGTCGCGGCGGTGCTGAAGGATTCCATCGACGCCTATCGCGACATCGCGGGCTTCGACATTTCGGGCAATCCGGGCATCACCGCCACGCTCTACAACATCGGCAACGCGCGCGAGCGCGCCAAGGCGCTGGCCGCGGAGAATCGCCGCCGTCGGGCTCGCGGCCTTTCGGCCCGGCTGCCCGAAGAGAACTACTACGGCTGGCTGGTCAACGACCGCTTGAAAGAGCTGAAGGCTGCTCTCAACGAGGATTGAGCCGTCCGGCTCCGTTCCCGCCAGCAATCCGTTTTCCCAACTCTCCGATCGGCGCACCATCCGGCCGCGCCGAAATTGCCCCGGCTCCACGGCTCCACGTCTGTCCGATCGTCCGGGACGCGCATGCGGCATTCGACGCCGCTGGACCGCGCCATATGTGATGGCCGTCGCGGTTCAGTAGCAGACCTGCAGCGGCCACCGGGCCGCAGCGGGGGTCGGAGTATCTCTCATGATGGGCATCAGCAGCGGGGTGCTGGCCGTCCTTTGGACGGTGTCGCAGTGGGCGATCCGGGCCGGTGCCCTCGTCTATGTTCCGTTCCGACGTTCACCCGAAGCGGCCAAGGGATGGCTTCTCCTGTTCTTCGTCGCGCCCTGGCCGGCGCTCGCCATCTATTGGGTGATCGGCCGGCCGCGCCATCCGAAATGGCGCCGCGACCGGGTCAAGCAGTTGCCCGAGATCGTCGCCAAGGCGGCGGGCCGCGCCCATGACGCGTTGGAGCGAACGGCCGAAGACCTTCCCGAGCGCTGCGAGCCGACGGCCAAGCTCGCCAGCGCCATCGGACGGCTGCCGCCGGTGGGGGCGAGCCGCGTCGAGCTGGAGCCCGACTACGAGCGGGTCGTCGAGCGGCTCGTCGCCGACATCGACGCCGCACGGCGCCACGTGCATCTGATGTTCTACATCTTCTCGCTCGACGAAACGGGCGAGCGCGTCCTGGCGGCGCTCGAACGGGCCGAGAAGCGAGGCGTCGAATGCCGGCTCTTGATCGACGCGATCGGATCACTCACCTGGAGCCGAGCCATCGCTCGGCGCCTCAAGGACACCGGCGTCGAATGCCATGTGGTCCTGCCGATCCGCCTGGTGGGTCGCGTGACCCGCGCCGATCTGCGCAACCACCGCAAGATCGCCGTCATCGACGGCCGCATCGGCTGGGTCGGGTCCCAGAACATCGTCGATGCCGAGGGCGAGGCGGATGCGCCCAATCAGGAGCTGATGGCCCGCGTGACCGGCCTAGTCGTCGCCGAACTGCAGGTGGTCTTTCTGGGCGACTGGTATCTGGAAACCGACACCGAGCTTATTGACGACGAGCTGTTTCCGATGAAGCCTCAGGAGCATCAGGGCAGCATCGCCCAGATCGTGCCCAGCGGCCCGGACTATCCGTGGGCGCGCATAGACATGCTGTTTTCCCATCTCGTGCAGGAAGCGCGCCACCGCGTGACGCTCGCCACGCCCTATTTCGTGCCGAGCGAGCCGCTGCTCTTCGCGCTGCGCACGGCCGCGCTGCGCGGCCTCGACGCGCGTCTCATCATCAGCGGCCGGACGGATAGCCGCATCGTCGATCTTGCTCAGAGCTCATATTTCCTGGAATTGCTCGAGGCCGGCGTCCGCATCTTTCTCTGCGATACCCATTTCCTGCATGCCAAACACATCAGCATGGACGACGACATCGCGCTGATCGGCTCGTCCAACAGCGACATGCGCTCCTTCGAACTCAACTCGGAAATCTCGCTCGTCAGCTACGATCCGGAGGTTGTTGCGCAGTTGCGCGCTGTGGAGGAGCGGCATCTTGCCGGCTGCCGCGAGATCGATCTCGACGCCTGGAAGCAGCGGCGGCTGCCCAGGCGGCTGGCCGGCAACATCGCCCGCCTCATCAGTCCTCTCTTGTAGGCCGCGCCTGACATGCGTTGAACCGGCCGGCGGCCGCGGCGTTAGCCCTCGACGCCGAGCGAAAGAAGAGGCCTGATGAATTTCGAGACATGCCGCGCCATGACGATGGCGATATCGATAGCCATGGCGGCGCTGCTCGTGCCATCCGCGGTGCTCGGTCAGGATGCTCCGTCCGATCCGACCGGAAGTAAAGCCGCCCCTGCGCGCGAGCTGGTGATCGGCACCAAGGAGGCGGCGCCCTTCGCCATGAAGGACCGTGACGGCCAATGGACGGGTCGTTCCATCGACTTGTGGAAGCGCGTCGCCGGTGAGATCGGCCTGGCTTACCGGTTCGAAGAACACCCCTTGCCCGATCTGATCGCCGAGACCGCCGCTTTGATCCGCAGCCGAGCCTTCGGCGGATGGATGGCGGCGCGGCGCGTCAATCCAGGTCGGTTTCCAGCGTCGCGATGATCGTCTTCAGCATATCGCGGTAGTGGTCCTGGTCCGCCGTGCCCAAGCGACCGAGCGCCTGGGCGTTGACCTCGTCGATGACCTCGCGAACCTGCCTGGTCTTCGCTTGCGCGACTGGCGTCAGCGAGATCAGCGAGCTGCGCTTGTCGGCGGGATCGGCACGGCGCTGGACCAGACCGTCCCGCTCCATCCGCGCCAGGGTCGCCGCCATCGTCGGCTGCTCGATCGCCGCGATCTGCGTCAACGCCTTCTGCGACAGTTCCCCGCCATCGCTCAGAGCGAAGAACACCGGCAGATGGCCCGACGAGACGCCCAGAGCTTTCAGCCGCTTGTCGATGGCGCGGGCAAACAGGCGCGCCGCCCAGTTGGTGAGATAGCCGGCGGATTCGGAACGGTGGAGACTCATCGGACCTGCGATCAATAACATAGCTTGCTATGTACAGTATAGCATGCTATGCATAGTGCATCTTTTTCGCATCGGCAAGCGAACGGAGGGTTCCATGACCAGCCGAATGGTGTTGCGCGCCGTCCACGTCGTCGGCGGCCTTCTCGCCTTCTCGACGATCCTGTTGTTTTCGAGCGCCACCCTTGCCGTCGAATGGCGGGGCGATCTCCAACTGATCGTCGCGGTCAAGCACTGGATCGCCTGGTGTCTTCTCGTGCTCGTCCCGGCTCTGGCCGCGACGGGCATCAGCGGGGTGGCCATGACCGGGGCGCGGCCGAACGGGCTTGCAGGCGACAAGCTCGCGCGCATGAAGATCATTGCGCCCAACGGGCTTCTGATCCTCGTGCCCGCCGCGCTCTATTTGAACTGGAAGGCGTCCCAGGGCCAATTCGACACGAACTTTGCGGTCGTCCAGGCCGTGGAGCTCATGGCCGGCGTCGTCAACCTGACGCTGCTCGGTCTCAATATCCGCGATGGTTTGAGAATGCGCGGACGCCTTCGCCGGGCCAGGGCGTAGGCGGCACGGCACAGACGCGCTCAGCGTCGCCGATGACGCTTGGCGCCGGCTTCCGCCTGGGCGGCCGCGGCTTCGAGCTGGTCGAGCAACGACTGCACCGCATCGGGCGACAGATCGGCAATCGTTTCGGAGAGGCGATTGGCAAGCCGCGTGGCGTCCGCTCCGAGTCCTGCCGTATCGACGATGACGCGCGGATGCGAGATTTCGGCCAGGCGCTCGAGCTCCTCCGCGTCGTCCCAGATGACATTGAGATAGCCGATGATCCGCTGCAGCATCGCCCAGGTGGGGCGGCCGCGCCGGCCGTGTTCAAGCGCCGAAAGATAGGCGCTCGAAACTCCCAGGGCGGCCGCCATCTCGGCCTGCGTGACGCCCCGCTCGCGCCGCAGCGCCCGTATCCTTTCACCGAACGGTGTCATCCCATCCGCCTGACTCGAACATAAAACGCACCATCGCCGCCGTGCCGGCGCGCAGCCGGCTCGAATCCCGACACCAGGGCGCGGAACTCGGGCGTCGCAAACCAATGGGGCAACGCCCGGCGCAATACGCCGCGCGAGCCGAAGGAAGAGCCCCGGCCGGTGATCACCAGCACATGGCGCAAGCCCTCGGCCTGCGCCTGCCTCAGAAAGCCAAGCAGCGCGTAGTGGGCAACGGCCTGGGTCTTGTCGTGGAGGTCGATGCGGGCTTCGATGGCGAGCCGGCCCGTGGAAAGCTTGCGCCGCGTGGGGCGCTCGATGGCATGCTGGGTCAATTTCGTCCGCGCCGGTCCGGCCGGCACGGCGTTGGCGATGGCATCCGCGACGGCCTGCGGGCTCGGCATCGGAGGCGGCGGAGCACCGTCCGACGCTTCCTGTTCGGGCACCACCGGCCGCTTCTTGCCCTTCAGCGGCACCGCCGAACGGGCGACACCGGCCCAGAGCCGCGCCTCCTCGTCGCTCAAGATCCGGCGCCGGCGGGTTCTCACGGGTGAACCTCCTGCGCTTGCGCCGCAGGCACCAGCGCGAAGACGTCGGCAGGATGGCGAATGCGTCCGGCAATGGCGCCGGCCGCCGCCCCCGAGCCGCAGAAGAGATCGGCCCGGGCGGGGCCGACGATGGCCGAGCCGGTGTCCTGAGCGATCATCAGCCGCGCAAAGGCTTCGCCCTCGACCCGAAGCTCCGGGGCGGCAATGAAGAACGGCAGTCCAAACGTGTGCAGTTCGCGATCGACGGCGATGGAGGCAAACGGCGTCAACGGCGTCTTGGCGGCGCCGACCGGACCAAGCGTCACGTCCTCCACCGGGGCTTCGCGAAAGAAGATGAAGGACCGGTTGCGGTTCAAGAGATTGCGAACGCGCTGTGGATGATCGCCCAGCCAGCGGCGGATGCCCGCCATGTCGGCCTCGGCCAGCGTCAGTTCGCCTTCATCAACAAGAATGCGGCCGATCGCGGTGAAGGGGTGGCCGGTCTTGGCGGCATAAGAGACGCGCATCACCCCGCCATCGTCCAGAATCAGCCGTGCCGAGCCCTGGATATGGATGAAGAACGCCTCGACCGGATCGGCCAGCCAAGCGAGCTCCAACCCACGCCCCTGCAGCAGGCCGGCCTCGATCGCGGCTCGATCGGGATATTCGTCCAGGAGCCCGTCGGGCCGCCGGCGGGCGAAGCGGAAGCTCTGGTCGAGACCGGCCGGCCGGCTGACGTCGTCGACCTTAACCAGGTCGGCCGGCTGCCGGTAGAGGGGATAGCGAAACCGCTCCGTGCGATGGCGCGAGGCATCCACCTCCGGCTCGTAATAGCCGGTCATGAAGCCGCTCCGGGCGTCCTCGTCGGTCGAGGATTTCACTCGGGCAGGTCGAAATTCGGCCTCGAAAAACTGCCGGGCCTCGTCGTTGCCGGCATCCGGTGCCAGCGCAAGCGCCCGTTCGGCAGCCGCGTTCAGCCAGGCGGCCTCGAGCCCCAACGCACCGCTTTTCACCCGGCCGTCAAGCAGCAGCGGAGCGGAACGGCGGAAGGCGGCCAGAGCCGGCCGCAGATCACCGCCGCCCCAGGCCCCGAGGTCGGAATAGGAACAACGGCGAAACAGGGACGAAAGCATCGGCCGGCCGCCGCATTATTCCTCTGTCTCGGTTTCCACCAGCTTCCAGTTCGGATCGCGCGACCGCGTATCGCGGGCAAAGGTCCACATATCGCTGATCTCGACCACCGTCTCCGGATCGCCGTCGATCACCTCGCTGGTGCTGGACAGCGTCGCCGAGATCATCTGCGCGATGATGCGCACGGTGACCATCGCCTCGCGGCTTTTCAGCTCGGCATTCACGATGGCGGCATCGTCGATGCCGATGAACGACGACTGCATGCGCTCGCCGCGACGCTCGCGCTCGCCGATCGCAGCCTCGAAGCCTTCGTAGACCTGCTCCGACAGAAGGCCTTTCAAAACCTTGCGATCGCCATCGGCGAAGGCCGTCACGATCATCTCGTAGGCGATCTTGGCGCCGTCGAGAAACTGTTTCGGATCGAAGTTCGGGTCGACGTCGCGAATCCTGCGCAGTTCCACATTCAACGGCTCGCCCGGCTTCGCCACCTTGTCGATCGCCTCGTAGCTCGGCCGCATGCCGCCCTCTTCCACGGCGGTGCCGGTCCGATTCGGCAAGGTCACCACGTTGCCGGACTGGGCCGTGGCATCCTGTCGCGAGTAGGGATCGAAGGGGGGGCGTTCACTGCCGGTGCGCCGGCCGAGGACGTTACGCAACTGGAACAGGATGATCACCGCAAATACGATGAAGAAGATCGTCCCGAAGCTCATCAGCGCCTAATCCTGCCTTCCGCGTTTCCAGTTCATATAAACACGGGCCGGGATGCATTCAAATCGCTGATGGGAAAACCTATCTTCGATCGACGGTCGGATCCCGGCCCGCCGCCGCTCGCCGGCGGAACGAAGACAAGGATGCCAAGCCTATGCCGCTGACACTCATCCCCGTGCTGCTTCTGGTCGTTCCGATCCTGGAAATTGCCGTCTTCATCATGGTCGGCAATCTGATCGGGCTCTGGCCCACGCTGGGTCTCGTCCTGCTGACCGCCGTTCTCGGCACCATGCTCCTGCGCCGGCAGGGCCTCGGCACGCTCGCACGGATTCAGGCCGAAACCCGCGCGGGCCGCCTGCCTGGACGCGAGATGGTGCATGGCGTCATGATCATGGCGGCCGGCATTCTCCTCCTGACGCCCGGTCTCGTCACCGACGCCATCGGATTTCTTCTGTTCGTGCCGCAGTTCCGCGACCTCGCATGGCGCTGGCTGAAGGATCGTGTCGTCGTTGTCGCCGCCTCTCCGGGACAAGGCTTCTGGCGCGGCCGAGGCCCTGCGACGCGCCCCGATCGTCCTGACGTCGTCGACCTGTCCGGTGACGAATTCCACCGTCAGGGCGACGGTTCGTCTCCCTGGCAGGGGCAGAACGACGACGGACAAGGCCCACGGACCCTGCACTGACCATCCCTCGCTCCCTCGGGGCAACGCGGCCTGCTGCCTGCGCTTGAGTCTCCAGGGGCACCGTGATAGCCCTGCGGCCCATCAGTCGGCGTTCGCCCGCCCCGTTTCTTTCGGTCATCGAGACGCCCAACCGGACGGCAAACGGAGCGCGGGTTTCATCGCCGCGACAAACCGGTGCGGAGCCCGGCTTCGCGATGATGACCAGAACAGGATCAGCCCATGTCTGAAACGACCCCTGCAAGCAATGGCGGCCAGCAGCCCGGCGCCAAGTCTCCGAGCATCAATATTCTCACCCAGTACATCAAGGACTTCTCCTTCGAGAGCCCCAAGGCTCCGGATGTGCTGCGCAGCCAGGCCAAGGCGCCCGGCATCAACATCGGCGTCAATGTTGGAGCGAACCCGGTCAGCGGCGCGCAGGGCGACTACGACGTCAAGCTGACGCTCAACGCCCGCGCCGGCGAGGGCGACGACACGCTGTTTCTTGTCGAGCTGGAATATGGCGGCATCTTCCGCCTGCAGAACTTCCCGCAGGAGCATCTTCTGCCGGTTCTGTTCATCGAGTGCCCGCGGCTGCTCTTTCCGTTCGCCCGCCAGGTCATCGCCGACATCACCCGCAATGCCGGCTTCCCGCCGCTGATGATCGACCCGATCGATTTCGCGGCGCTGTTCGCCCAGCGCATGGCAGAAGAACGCGCCAAACAGCAGGTCCAGAACGCCTGATCCTGGATCGTCTGTGGCGCTTCTCGAAGACGTCCCGCGACAGGCCCCGTATTCTTTGCGACGCCCAATAGAAAAGGCCGCCGAAGATCATCGGCGGCCTTTTCCGTTTAGGGTCGAATTCGTCCGGCTAGATCGAACGGCGGCGGAAACCACCGAAGATCAGCGACAGGACGAAGAGGATGATCGCCACAAAGAAGATGATCTTGGCGATGCCGACCGCCGTGCCTGCGATACCGCCGAAACCGAGGGCGGCAGCGATCAGGGCGACGATGAGGAAGGTCAGAGCCCAACCGATCATGGGTGCTCCTTTCACACGCAAAACATCATTGTTTCGCGATGAAAACGCCGATCCTCGCGAAAAGTTCATTTGCGTGACGATGGCGGTGCCGCGGCTCGGCGCGATCGGCTCAGACGGCTTCCCGCGATGCGGCCTGCGGCTCCAGGAACTGCAGCCATAGCGGCTCGTCGCCGAGGGTCGAGACGAACGCCCGGTGGCGCTCGATCTCCTCTGCCGTCAGTCGCGGCTTCAACGGCGTCGGGCGCGGTCCGATGCGCGCGACCTCGCCGCCCTCCTCGACCTCGCCTTCCTCTCCGAAGGTGACCAGACCCAGGGCGGCCTGCCGGCCGCCGATCAGTTCGATGTAGACCTCGGCCAGGAGTTCGGAGTCGAGCAACGCGCCATGCTTGCTGCGCCGGCTGGTGTCGATCGAGAAGCGCGAACACAGAGCATCGAGCGTGGCCGGCGCCATCGGAAACTTGCGGCGTGCCATCACCAGCGTGTCGACCACCAGCATGTCGGCAATCGGCGGCTGGCTGAGCCGCGCCAGTTCGGCATTGAGAAACCGCACGTCGAAATTGGCGTTGTGAGCGACCAGGCGCGCACCGGAGAAAAACGCCAGAAACTCCTCGGCGATCTCCTCGAACAGCGGCTTGTCTTTCAGAAAATCGTCGGAGATACCGTGCACGTCGAACGCCGCCGGGTCGACCTTGCGGCCAGCGGGCCGGATGTATTGGTGGTAGCTCTTGCCGGTCGGAATGTGATTCCACAGCTCGATTCCACCGATTTCGATCACGCGATCGACGGTGTTGTCGAGACCCGTGGTTTCCGTATCGAAGACGATCTCGCGCATGTCGTGCCCCTGCTCGCCTCCGTTTTCGGACGCAGGCGCTCGTCGCGCAAGTCCCTCGTCCTGTCGATCACCCGATATCCACGAGCTTGGACGGCCTCGCCCCGGCACTAGGCAAAGCCGATGACGTCGGTTATGAAGTTTACCTTCAATTCATGACATGGAAATCCTTCGGGCCGCGCCGCGACCTCCAAGGGTGCGTTGCCGGGTCTTTTTTCCTATGCCATTTCAAGACGGTCTTCCTCAGCCGCAGCGTTCGCTCGCCTTCCTGACGGTGGCCATCGCGCTGTTCCTCGCCGTGCTCGATACGGCGATCGCCAATATCGCGCTGCCGCCGATCACGCAGGAATTCGGCATTGCTCGAACCGACGCGATTTGGATCGTCAACGGGTTTCAGCTCGCCGTGACCATGGTGCTTCTGCCTTTCGCCTCGCTGGGCGAGATCGTCGGCTATCGGCGCGTCTATCTCGGCGGCGTGGCGATCTTCACCCTGGCTTCGCTCGGCTGTGCACTGTCGGGGTCGCTCGAGACGCTGATCGCCGCGCGCGTGGTGCAGGGCGTCGGCGCCGCCGGCATCATGAGCATCAACGTGGCGCTGGTGCGTTTCATCTTTCCGCAGGCCATGCTGGGTCGCGCCGTCGGCAATACGGCTCTCGTCGTCGGCGTCTCCTCGGCCGCCGGCCCGACCATCGCAGGGCTCATCCTCGCGGTCGCGCCATGGCAGATGCTGTTTCTGATCAATGTGCCGGTCGGCATCCTCGCGCTGATCGTCGGCCTACGGACGTTGCCCGTGACGCCCACCACCGACCGCCGCTTCGACGTCAAGAGCGCCGTTCTCAGCGCCGCCACGTTTGGCCTGTTCATCTCGGGTGTGAACGGGCTGGGCCATGCCGAGGGTCTGCTCCTGTCGCTCGGCCAGATCGGCGGTGGCCTGGTGATCGGCGCGGTGTTCGTCTGGACACAGTTGAAGTTGCCCGTACCGATGCTTCCCGTGGATCTGCTTCGGCGTCCCGTCTTCGCCTTGTCGGCCACCACGTCGGTCTGTTCCTTCGCTGCGCAGGCCCTCGCCTTCGTCTGCCTGCCCTTCCTGTTGCACGATTCCCTGCAGCGCAGTGCCTCGGAAACCGGGCTCTTGATCACGCCCTGGCCGATCACCACGGCAGCGGCGGCCTTCGTCGCCGGGCGCCTGGCCGACAGGCTGCAGCCCGGCAAGCTGGCGGCCGTCGGTCTCGCGGTGTTCGCCGTCGGCCTCCTGTCGCTCGCCCTCTTGCCGAGCGCTCCGTCGGATCTCGATCTGATCTGGCGGTTGATGATCGCCGGTCTCGGTTTCGGTCTCTTCCAGTCCCCCAACAACAAGATGCTGATCGCCAGCGCGCCGCGGTCGCGCAGCGGCGGCGCCAGCGGAATCCAGTCGACCGCCCGCCTGGTCGGACAGTCGACCGGGGTCGCCATTCTGGCGGCCATCTTCGGCCTGGTTCCCGAGCATCAGATCGAGGTCGCACTGGGGGTGGCAACCCTGCTGGCGGCCGCCGGCATCGTGCCAAGCGCGCTCCGCCGCTTCGAGCCGGACGATGAACCGGCCATCGTCGCCCCGTCACGGCCGACGATCTGACGGTCGCGTTCCGAGCCCGAGACGCCGCCTTATCGGCTGCTTTATCCTGTCAGCTGCGCGATGATGGCGTCGACCTGTCTGCGGGTCTCGTCGAGCGAGCCCGACGTGTCGATGACGAAATCCGCGCAACGGCGTTTTTCGGCGTCCGGCATCTGGCGCTCAAGGATCGACGCCAGCTTTTCGTCCGTCATGCCGGGACGCTCCAACACCCGCTCGCGTTGGACTTCCGCGGGAGCGCTCACAACGGCGATCTTGTCGACGCGGCCGTCGGCGCCGGTCTCGAACAGCAGCGGAATATCGAGAATCACCAGAGGCGTGCCGGCCTTTTCGGCTTCAGCCCGGAAGCGCGCCTCCTCCTCGCGCACCAGGGGAT
Source organism: Consotaella aegiceratis (assembly GCF_036541425.1). Taxonomy (NCBI): domain Bacteria; kingdom Pseudomonadati; phylum Pseudomonadota; class Alphaproteobacteria; order Hyphomicrobiales; family Aurantimonadaceae; genus Consotaella; species Consotaella aegiceratis. The sequence goes on along the minus strand of NZ_JAZHFT010000006.1, from coordinate 94,662 downwards.
GAACGATCGCTTCGAGCCGTCGCAGCGCTGCGTTGTCTCCGAGCACGGAACCGGACAGAGCCGCGCGGTCGACCACGCCGTCCTTCACCGTTCCGGGAAACGCCGCCTCGATCAGCGGCGCGGCGCGACCTGCATAGAGACGGTGGACGACATCGTCGGCGGAATAGACCGGGATTCCCGCCGCGGCGAACATCCCCGCACTGGTGGTCTTGCCCATGCCGATCGAGCCGGTGAGACCAAGGACGATCGTCCGGCGCTTCCCGGTTTTGCGGTCTGCATCGGCCTCGATCATCCGCACTTCTCCACTGACCCCGGTCAGCCGTGCTGCGCGATGTCGTCCAGAACGCGTTGACGCAAGTCCGGCGAAACCGCGGGGCGCGAGCCAAACCAACGCTCGAAGCCTGGCACAGCCTGATGGAGAAGCATGCCGATGCCATCCGCCGTGCGCAAGTTGCGATCGATCGCCGCCTGCAGCACCGGCGTGATCAACGGCACGTAGACGATGTCGGTGACCAGCGCATGGTCGGGCAGAGCCGACAGGTCAGGGGGTTCGGCGTAGGCGCTGGACGGCGCCGTATTGACCAGCAGTTCGGATGCGACCAAATGCCTCGCCATGTCGTCCAGGCCATAGCCCTTCGCCCGCGCTCCGAACGCGGCAGCCAGGGCCTCGGCCCGTTGCGGCGTGCGATTGAGGATCCGCACGCTGCGGATGCCGCTCGCCAGGAGCGCGTGGACGACCGCCCGCGCGGCACCGCCCGCGCCGAGAACGACAGCCGTTTGCGCATCGCGCCAGCCTGCAAGCCGCTCGTCGAGATTGGCCGTGAAACCGTAGGCATCCGTGTTTCCGCCGACGAGCGAGCCGTTCTCCAGCCAGATCGTGTTGACCGCGCCGATCACTTCGGCGTCGCCGTCGCGGCGTGCGACGCCGGCAAACGCCGCCTCCTTGTGCGGGATCGTGACGTTGCCGCCGACGAAGCCGTTGTCGCCGAGGCCCGACAAAAACGACGGAAACTCGTCGGGCGGGATGGCCATCGCGTCGTAGCTGCCGTCGATCGCCAGTTGGGAGAGCCAGAAGCGATGGATCAAAGGCGAGCGCGAATGGCGGATCGGCCAGCCCGTGACGAAGGCCCGGGGCATCCGGAGATTTGTCGGCACGCCGTCAGCCATCGATCTCGCCGCGCGCCCGCAATTCGGCCAGCAGCGGCAGCAACGGCAGGCCGACGATGGTGAAGAAGTCGCCCTCGATCTCTTCCATCAGCTGTGCGCCGAGGCCTTCGATCTGGTACGCCCCGACCGTCGTCAGTGCTTTTTCACCGACGCGCGCCAGATATCGTCCGATGAAGCCGGGATCGAGCTTGCGCATCGTCACGCTGGCGACGAACACCTGCCGCCAGACCACGATGCCATTCTCGACCAGGACGACCGCGGTATTGAGCTGATGCGTGCGCCCCGACAATTTCAGCAGGGTGCGGCGCGCTTCCTCCATAGTCTCCGGTTTGTGCAGCGTCTCGTCGCCGAGCGAGAGCGTCTGGTCCGCCCCGATCACGAATTCCTCGGGGTGTCGCTCGGCAACGTTCATCGCCTTGGCCTCGGCCAGGACCGCCGCGACATCGTCGGGACCGGCCGCGCTGTCGAGCAGCGGCGCCTCGATCGCACGCTCGTCGAGATCGCTCGGATCGACGGTGAAATCGATGCCGGCGCTCTTGAGGATTTCGCGACGGTGCACGCTGCCCGACGCGAGCACGATGCCCCTGGCCATGCCTTCTCTCCCTTAAGGCTTTTTTCATGCCTGAAGCGCCACATATCCGATCAGGAGCCGGGAGACCATCGGCGGCGGACTCGATTCTCGTCGGCTGCGCAAGAGCGCAGCGCGGCCAAGCCCCAGGATTCTGCTCCGGGCTGTGAGTTAAAGAAGCGTTACCACAGCCCGCGGCGAACGCTGGCGAAAGCGTCGCAAAACCAGCCTCTTGATCCACAGATCGATGCGATCGACCGCTTGTGGGTGCCCCCTTGTGAATTGAGGGGATTGTCTGCGAATTCGCCGATGGTTGTGGTCTGTCCACAGCCGCGATCTCGCCCCGGAGCCGCAAAAAGGCAAATGATGACAGCACTCTGTCGGGACTCTGCTCGATGTTATCAAGACAGGTGACATCGGCCAGTCTGTTCCATCTACCGGCAGGGGCGCCTTCACTGGTCTTCCGATCGCTGTGGAATCCGGCTATCCACCGAGTCAAAGAATCAGAATCTCTTTCCTTTAAGAATTTCTTTATTGAAGAGGAGCCCCAACGGCATGACGACGCGCAAACTCGTCCGGGTGCTCGAAGGCGAGAGCGTCTTTCCTCCCCCCGTCTGGCTCATGCGGCAGGCCGGACGCTATCTGCCGGAATACCGCGAGACGCGGACCAAGGCCGGTGGTTTCCTCGAGCTGTGCTACACGCCCGATCTGGCGGTGGAGGTGACGCTTCAGCCGATCCGGCGTTTCGGCTTTGACGCCGCGATCCTGTTTTCCGACATTCTGGTGATCCCCGACGCGCTCGACCGGGGACTGCACTTTGTCCAGGGCGAAGGGCCGCGCCTGACGCCGGTCTCCGTCGAGGACATCGATCGGCTCGATCCTTCCCCGGCCGGCGAGAAACTGGCGCCGGTCATCGAGACCGTGGCGCGGCTGCGTCGAGAGCTTCCCGATGAGACGACGCTGATCGGCTTTGCCGGGGCGCCCTGGACACTGGCGACCTACATGATCGCCGGGCGAGGCACGCCGGACCAAGCGCCTGGACGGCTGTTCGGCTATCGTCATCCCGAGGCGATGGAGCGGCTGCTGGCGCTTCTCGCCGACATGACGGCAGACTATCTGGTTCGGCAACTGCAGGCCGGTGCGGACTGCGTGCAGATCTTCGACAGCTGGGCCGGCGCGCTCGACGATGCCGCGTTCGCTGCCTGGGTGATCGCGCCGACGCGGCGCATCGTCGACAAGATTCGATCCGTCGTGCCGAATGCCAGGATCATCGGCTTTGCCAAGGGAGCGGCCGGGATGTTGTCCCGCTACCGGCGCGAGACGGGCGTCGATGCGATCGGCCTGGATTGGACGGTGCCGCTGCCGCTGGCGGCCGAGCTTCAGTCGGGCGGTCCCGTGCAGGGCAATCTCGATCCGCTGCGCTTGATCGCCGGCGGGCGGGCTCTCGAGGACGGCGTCGACCGGATCCTCGAGCGACTGGGATCGGGACCGCTGATCTTCAATCTTGGCCATGGCATCACGCCCGAGGCGCCGATCGCCCATGTCGAGGCCTTGCTGAGGCGCGTCCGCGGCTGAGAGCGAGAGTCCGCAGACTTGAAGTCGGGCCTATCCACAAAACGGTGGCCCGTCACAGCGGAGCCTTCGCCTTGATGCAGCGCAAGGGTTCCATCGACGCGCCGCGCCATTTAGAGACATTCGAGCTTTGCTGCGTAAGGGAACCGCCATGAAGGGCATTTTGATTGCGTTCGTCTTCGCTCTCGCGATCGTCGGGCTCGCAATGGTGACCTCGGACCTGCCCGATCTCTGGATCAAGGCATTCCATATCGTCTCGCTGATTTCATGGATGGCCGGGCTGTTCTACTTGCCCCGCCTCTACGTCTATCACACCGAAGCCGGGCCGGGGACGCCCCAATCCGAGACCTTCAAGGTGATGGAGGACAAGCTTCTCAGGCTGATCATCAATCCGGCCATGATCGCGACCTGGGTGAGCGGGCTGTGGCTCGCCTGGTTCATGTATCTGCAGTACGACCCGGGCGTCGGCTGGCTGCATACCAAGATCTTCCTGGTGCTGCTCATGTCCGGCTATCACGGCTTTCTGTCGGCGGCGCGCAAGCGCTTTGCGCGGGACGCCAACACGCGGTCGTCGAAATATTGGCGCATCATGAACGAGGTGCCGACGGTTTTGATGATCCTCATCGTCATCCTGGTGGTTGTAAAACCGTTCTGACGATCACATCTATGGCAGGTGTCGAAGGCGGCCTCGGATCGAACGATCGAGGCCGCCTTTCGACCTGCGTCTTCTTGTCTATGCCCTTGCGCAGGCAAGCATGACGGTCTATATGCCGGCAAATCCTGCCGTTGCCAGCGCGGGTGGACAATAGACGTCTCCGCCTCGTGTTTAACCGAGTAGACCTGTGCTCGGCTGTTTCTCCAAACAATTCGCTGTCATGTCCCGTCCGGGACGGAGCCAAGCCATATGCCCGAAATGAAACTTCAGGACCTGAAGAACAAGACCGCGCCGGAACTGATCGAGTTCGCCGAGGAAAACGAGGTCGAGAACGCATCGGTGCTGCGCAAGCAGGAACTGATGTTCGCGATCCTGAAACGTCTTGCTGCCCAAGACGTGGAAATCATCGGCGAGGGCGTGGTCGAGATCTTGCAGGATGGTTTCGGTTTTCTGCGTTCGCCGGAAGCCAACTACCTGCCGGGCCCCGACGACATCTATATCTCGCCATCGCAGATTCGCCGCTTTTCGCTGAAAACCGGCGATACCGTCGAGGGTCCGATCCGCAGTCCCAAGGAGGGCGAACGCTACTTCGCTCTTCTTAAGGTCAACACCATCAATTTCGACGATCCGGAGAAGATCCGGCACAAGAGCCACTTCGACAACCTGACGCCGCTCTATCCGAACGAGCGGTTCCGGATGGAACTCGAGAACCCCACCAGCAAGGATCTGTCGGCGCGCGTCATCGACCTCATCGCGCCTCTCGGCAAGGGTCAGCGCGGCCTGATCGTGGCGCCGCCCAGAACCGGTAAGACGGTTCTCCTTCAGAACATCGCCCACTCCATCACCGCCAATCATCCGGAATGCTATCTGATCGTTCTTCTGATCGACGAGCGTCCGGAAGAAGTGACCGACATGCAGCGCTCGGTGCGTGGCGAGGTCGTGTCTTCGACCTTCGACGAGCCGGCGACGCGCCACGTCCAGGTCGCCGAGATGGTCATCGAGAAAGCCAAGCGGCTCGTCGAGCACGGCCGCGACGTCGTTATCCTGCTCGACTCGATCACCCGCCTGGGTCGCGCCTACAACACCGTGGTGCCGTCGTCCGGCAAGGTGCTCACCGGCGGTGTCGACGCCAACGCCCTGCAGCGCCCGAAGCGCTTCTTCGGCGCGGCGCGCAACATCGAGGAGGGCGGATCCCTGACGATCATCGCCACGGCCCTGATCGATACCGGCAGCCGCATGGACGAGGTCATCTTCGAAGAGTTCAAGGGCACCGGGAACTCCGAAATCGTGCTCGACCGCAAGGTGGCCGACAAGCGCATCTATCCGTCGATGGACATCCTGAAGTCCGGCACGCGCAAGGAAGACCTCCTGGTGCCGCGCGCCGACCTGCAGAAGATCTTCGTGCTGCGTCGTATCCTGTCGCCGATGGGCACGACCGACGCCATCGAGTTCCTGATCGACAAGCTGAAGCAGACCAAGACGAACGGCGACTTCTTCGATTCCATGAACACCTGACCGCAGGAGAAGAGCGGCGTTGATGTCGCGCTGTCCGGCGAGTGGAATTGGCAAATAACGATCATTGCTGAGCGGTCCGGTCGAATGAGATCGGACCGCTCTTTTTGTTTCAGGTGACTGACGTCGCCTTGTAGGGCTGCAATCGCGCCAAAGCGCGCTGATGAGGATAGGCAAGCGAGCGATGGATCAGGACCTGCCGCAACCCGTAACGCGCGTCTTGGCGGACGCCAAGTCCAAGGGGCTGGACCTCGCCATCGTGCGCACCGACACGACCGCCCGCTCGGCCGAGGAGGCGGCGCTGGCGGTCGGCGCCTCGGTGGGCCAGATCGTCAAATCGCTGATTTTCAAGGGGCGCGACAGTGATGCGCCCTATCTTTTGCTCGTGTCCGGTTCGAATCGGGTCAATGAAAAGGCGATGGCCGCGCGGCTGGGCGAAAGGCTGGTCCGGCCCGATGCCGATTTCGTCCGCTCGGCCACCGGCTTTGCCATCGGTGGCGTCTCGCCCTTTGGTGCAAGCGGTTCTCTGGCGACCTTCATGGATGAAGCGCTGCTACGCTTCGAGACGGTATGGGCGGCGGCCGGCACACCGTTTCATGTCTTTCCGATTGCGCCGCAGGCCCTGCTTCAGGCAACCGGCGCGGCGTTGATCGACGTCAGCTGATCGGGGGCGTGCGCCAGTCGACGGCGCGCGCGAACAGATCGTCGAGAGCGTCGGCGGTCGACACCGGCGGCATGCAGGCCCGATCATAGCAGAGAAGGGCGGTGGGCCGTTTCGCAGGCGCGGATCGCAACGGTGCGTCGACCGGGAGCACAGTCGGATCGTCCAGTCGCAAATCGAGGCGATTGAGATCAGGCCATCGATTCGCCGCCGAAACCATCTTGCCGAACTCCGTGTCCGCATTGGATCCCAACAGGGCAAGCTCGGACGCGTGCTGGACCCGATCCAGCGCGCAGACGACGGCAGGCGAACCGCCGAGGTTCGCGGCGATGCGACCGATCGCCGATTCTGCGGCGCGGCGCGCCCGCTCGTAGGCCGCCGGAGCGCCAGTTGCCTGGGCCAACAGCGCGAGCGCATCGATTGTCAGCGCGGTTCCGCCAGGGATCGCGTCGTCGCGGTCGCCGCGCGGACGGACGATGACGTCCGACGCGTCGGACGCGGTGAGAAAAAAACCGCCCTGGCCATCGCCGTGCCATCGGTCGAGGCCATTCGCCAGCTCTTCGGCATGATCGAGATAGCCGGTCTTGCCCGTCGCCGCGAAGAGAAACACGGCAGCCGCGATGAGCGCGCCGAAGTCCGAGGACAGGGCCAGTCCGGCACATCGGCCGTCGCGCCAGACATGATGGAGCCGGCCGTCTCGGGTCATTGCCGACATGACGAAGGCAAAGGCGTTTTCGGCAAGGACGAGGGCCTCTCGATGGTCGAACGCCATGGCCGCTTCGGCAAGTGCGCGGATCGTCATGCCGTTCCAGTCGGCGAGAACCTTGTCGTCGCGCCCGGGATGCGCACGCTTTGCGCGAAGGAAGCGCAAGGCGTCGAGCTCGGACGAGTGGTCATCGCTCCCTGCGCCTCCTGGATGCAGGCGATGCAGGATTGAACGGCCCTCCCAGTTGCCGCGGTTCGTCACCTCATAAGCGTCTAGGAAGGCGGCGGCTCGATCGCCAAGGGCGGCCTCGATCTCGCCTTTTGTCCAGACATAAAATGCGCCCTCCTCCGGATGGCCGCTTGCGTCCAGGCTGTCAGCATCCAGCGACGCGGCGAATCCACCGCCGTCTACCATCATCTCGCGCTGCAGCCAGGAGATCGTCTGATCGACTCGGCTCCGAAACAACAGCCGGCCGGTGGCACGCCAACCCCAGGCGAGATGACGCAGGAACTGGGCGTTGTCGTAGAGCATCTTTTCGAAATGCGGCACGAGCCAGCGCGCATCGGTCGAATAGCGGTGCAGTCCACCGCCGACATGGTCGTAAATGCCGCCATTGCACAGTGCGTCGAGCGTCGTCAGAAATGCGGCGCGATGATCCGACGGGCCGGCCGGGAAAGCCGATCGCGCGATGATTTCCATGTAGGGGGCGTTCGGGAATTTGGGCGCGCCACGCAGCCCGCCGCGCTTTTGATCGATCGCCTCGAAGATAGCAGGCGCCAGGCTGTCGATCGGGGCGTCTGGGATCGCTCCTGGCGTATCGGTCTGCGAGAGGGTGGCTTCCAGATGCCTGGCAAAGGTGCCGCCGCTCTGCTCGATCTCGCCGCGTTGCTCGATCCAGGCCTTGCCGATCGCTTCCAGTACCTGGACGAAGCCGGGCCGGCCATGGCTCGCCTGCTTCGGAAAATAGGTTCCGCCCCAGAAGGGTCGACCGTCGGGGGTGAGAAACATCGTCATCGGCCAGCCCCCCTGTTCGCCCATGGCGTGGAGCGCGGCCATATAGAGATGGTCGATGTCCGGCCGTTCCTCGCGGTCCACCTTGATGTTGACGAAGAGCCTGTTCATCACATCGGCCACGGCTTCGTCGTCGAAGCTCTCATGGGCCATGACGTGGCACCAATGGCAGGCGGCATAGCCGACGGAAAGCAGGATCGGCCGGTCGAGGTCCCGCGCTTCGGCAAGAGCAACATCGGACCATTCGCGCCAATGAACGGGATTGTCCTTGTGCTGCTGCAGGTAGGGACTGAGCGCTTCGGCGAGCTGGTTGGCGGTCGTCGGGGGTGCGTTGGTCATGCTCTGGCCTTTTCTCTCTCGACAGCCTAACGCAGAAGGTTCGTTGGGGCTTCATTTTCCTCCGCGGCAAGGCAACGGATAGGCCAATGGAAGAAGAAACGATCGTCGCGCTGTCGTCCGGCAGCTTGCCGGCGGGCATCGCCGTGGTTCGGATCAGCGGTCCGAAGGCGGGCCTGGTGCTCGCTGCGCTTGCCGGCAAACTGCCGGAGCCAAGGCGGGCCAGCCTGCGGCGGATCCGCAATATTGCCGGCGCAACGATCGACCACGGTCTTGTCCTGTTCTTTCCGGGTCCCGGCAGCGTCACGGGAGAGGATCTGGCGGAGATCCATCTCCACGGCGGCCGCGCCGTCGTCGACGCCTGTGTCATGGCGGCGACGACCCTCCCGGACGTGCGGCTGGCCGAGGCCGGCGAATTCACGCGCCGGGCATTCGAGAATGGGCGCCTCGACCTGACCGAGGCCGAGGGGCTGGCCGATCTTCTGTCCGCCCAGACCGAGGCCCAGCGTGCCGCCGCCGTGGCTCAATCCGATGGAGTTCTGCGTGATCTCTATGAGGGTTGGATGCGGCGTCTGACCCACGCTCGCGCCATGCTCGAAGCGTCGTTCGATTTCGCCGACGAGGGCGATGTGGGCGAAGGCGTCGCAGCTTCGGTTCATGGCGAGACGCAATCTCTCGCCGAAGAGATGCGCCGTCACCTTGCGGGCGCGCAACGCGGCGAGATCGTTCGGTCCGGTTTCCGTGTGGCGATCGCCGGGCGACCCAATGTCGGCAAGTCGAGCCTGCTCAATGCGCTGGCGTTGCGCGATGTGGCGATCGTCTCGGACGTCCCCGGCACGACCCGCGACGTTCTCGAGGTGATGCTTGATCTCGGCGGCCTTCCGGTTCGCATCTTCGACACTGCCGGCCTGCGCGAGACCGGCGATCGAATCGAGGCGCTGGGGATGGATCGGGCGCGCCAGGCCATCGACCAGGCTCATCTCGTGCTTCTGCTTGACGACGGCCTCGGCGCCGATCCGCAAGACATCGGCCTGACTCACGTGAAACACGGCGAGCGACAAACGAGCGATCCGACATCGATTCGGATCCGTAGCAAAAGCGACCTCGCTGCTGAAAGCGCGCCCGGACGCTTCTTCGATATGGCGATTTCGACGAAGACGGGCGAAGGATTGCAGCCGCTTGTCGACCGGATTGCCGCGCTGGCCGCGGAAGCGGTCGGCGATGCCGGCGACCTGATTCCGTTGCGTCTGCGGCATCGGGACATCGTGGCGGATGCGCTGCATCAGCTTGACACCGTTCTGAGCGAGCCCGAGCAGCCGGAGGAAATAGCCGCCGAGACGCTGCGTCGCGTCTCCGATCGGCTGGGCGCTTTGACCGGCCGTGTCGGCGTGGAGGACGTGCTCGACGTCATCTTTGGCGAGTTCTGCATCGGAAAATAGCGATGCCGTCCTAGCTCCCGGTGACGACGGATTTCGCTGCGAAAGAAATCCGGGACCCGAAGACGGACACGAGGGAAGTGATGAGCGTCGAGAAGAAAGGTCATGAAGCGGTCGCGGCCGAGTTCCGCGATGCGGTCAACATGACCGCGGTCGAGATCGAGCGATGGCTCGAAACGAAGGAGAGCCACTCGGTCGGCTGGACCAGGAAGGGCGAGACCGAATCCGTCGGCCACCAGTCCGGTCGACGGATCGCCGAGATGTTGCGAAAAAAGAAATCCGACCTTTCCGATGCCGACTACGATCACATGGTGAAGGTCGTCGGCTATGTCCGTCGGCATCTGGCTCAGCGGCCCGCCCGCGACGTCACGACGACGCGCTGGCGCTACTCGCTGATGAATTGGGGCCACGACCCGCTGAAGTAGCTCGATGGGGCTCTGAGAGGCCTCCAGAGCCGCCGAGCCGTTGACAGCGCGTCCTCCACTGGGCTTAACGCTCGACCATGGTGACAGAACCCATTGATTCCTTCGATGTCGTGGTGATCGGCGGCGGCCACGCGGGATGCGAGGCAGCGAGCGCCGCCGCGCGCGCCGGAGCGCGCACGGCCCTCGTCACGCATCGTTTCGACACCATTGGCGCGATGTCCTGCAATCCGGCCATCGGTGGGATCGGTAAAGGCCATCTGGTGCGCGAAGTCGACGCGCTGGACGGCCTCATGGGTCGTGTGGCCGATGCCGCCGGCATCCAGTTCCGGTTGCTCAACCGGCGCAAGGGGCCGGCCGTGCGCGGCCCGCGGACGCAAGCCGACCGCAAGCTCTATGCCCGGGCGATGCAGGCCGCCATCGCCGAACATCCGAATTTGACCGTCGTCGAGGGCGATGTCGACGATCTGCTCTTCGACGCCGGCGGAAAGATCTCTGGAGTGCGCTTCGGCAGTGGGAGGACGCTCGCCTGCGGCGCGGCGGTTTTGACCACCGGAACGTTTCTGCGCGGCCTCATCCATATCGGCGAGCGCAAGATCCCGGCCGGTCGCATCGGCGAGGATCCATCGATCGGCCTGTCGGGAACCCTGTCGCGTCTCGGCTTGGCGCTGGGGCGGTTGAAGACGGGGACGCCGGCCCGGCTCGATGGCAGAACCATAGATTGGGCCGGACTCGATCGACAGAAGCCCGACGACCAGCCGGTTCCCTTTTCCTATCTGACGGCACGGATCACCAATCCGCAGATCGATTGCGGCATCACCCGCACCACGCCGGAAACGCACCGGATCATCCGGGAGAACCTCCAACGCTCTGCGCTTTATTCGGGGCAGATTGCCGGGACGGGGCCGCGCTATTGTCCGTCGATCGAAGACAAGATCGTCAAATTCGGCGATCGCGACGGTCACCAGATCTTCCTCGAGCCCGAAGGTCTGGACGACCACACAATCTATCCCAACGGGCTGTCGACTTCGCTGCCGGAGGATGTGCAGGAGGCCTATCTGCGCTCGATCCCCGGGCTGGAGAGGGTCGAGATCCTTCGCCACGGCTATGCCATCGAATATGATCACGTCGATCCGCGCCAGTTGTATCCGTCTCTGGAGGTCCGTCGGGTCGAGGGCCTTTTCCTCGCCGGTCAGATCAACGGAACCACCGGCTATGAGGAGGCGGCCGCCCAGGGCCTGCTGGCGGGGCTGAACGCGGCACGCCGCGCTGGTGGATTCGAGCCCGTAACGATCAGTCGGACGCTCGCCTATCTTGGCGTCATGGTCGACGATCTGACGCGAACCGGGGTGTCCGAGCCCTATCGTATGTTCACGTCGCGCGCGGAGTTCCGGCTTTCGTTGCGCGCCGACAATGCCGACCGGCGCCTGACGCCGCTGGGCCAGGAGCTGGGCATTGTCGGGTCGGAGCGTCAAGGCGTTTTCGCCGACAGCGAAACGGCTTTGAACCAGGTCCGCGAGCTTCTGGAGGGCAAGACCATCACGCCTGCCGCTGCCGCCCGACGAGGATTGCCTGTCAATCAGGACGGCCGGCCGCGTTCGGCTTGGCAACTGCTGTCGCAGCCCGAAATGACTTTGGATCGGCTTGCCGTGATTTGGTCGGAACTGGCCAACCTACAGGGCTCGATTCGGGAGCGGATCGAAATCGAAGCGGCTTATGACGTCTATCTGGACCGCCAACGCCGGGATCAGATCCGCCTGCAGCGCGATGAAGCGCGAGCCATTCCAATCGATTTCGACTATACGGCCCTTCCCGGCCTCTCTCATGAGTTGCGGCAAAAATTGAGCAGACGCCAGCCAAGGAGTCTTGCCGACGCTCAGTCGATCGACGGCATGACCCCTGCCGCGCTCGCTTTGATCCTGGTTGCTGTTCGCAAGACCGAAGGCCGAAATGCGGCGTAAGCAGTTTCGGCCTTTGGCCTTGAACCAAGAGCTTGGTCTCGGGCCCGCTGAACGGGCGGCCGTGCTCTCAGCGGTTTCACGTGAAACAGGTGAGCGTCTGGATCGATACGTCGATTTGCTGCTCCATTGGCAGCGTCAAACGAATCTGATCGCCCCTTCGACGGTTCCCCAGATCTGGTCGCGTCACGTGGCCGACTCGTTGGGCCTGTGGCGAGTGGCGTCCGCTCCCAAGCATTGGCTCGACCTTGGCTCGGGCGGTGGATTTCCGGGCGTCGTTCTCGGTATCATGAATGCAGAGCGTGGCGGCTCGGTAGACCTTGTGGAAAGCAACGGCAAGAAGGCGGCGTTTTTGCGTGCCGCCCTCGACGCCGCGGATATCCGTGGCCAGGTTCATGCGGCGCGAGTGGAGGATTGTGGCGCCCTCTTCGAAAATGCTGAGGCCGTCAGCGCCCGGGCCTTGGCCTCGCTGGAAACCCTGTTCTCGTTGGTCTGGCGCCATCTGCCGCCGGACATCCCGTGTTTTTTTCCCAAGGGGCGCGGTCATGAACAGGAAATTGCCGAGGCGTCTGCCCATTGGCGATTCACCATGGTAAAGCACCAATCAGACGTGGAAAACGAGGCGGTGATTCTGGAGATCAGAGATATCTCACCGGTTCGGGACGGCGGTTAGGCGGCGAGCGAAGAGGTCGCGGCCTGCTGAACTTGCCGGCGGGTCATCGACAGGAGCGGAGCCATGGATGGGACGCCGCGAAACCGAATGCGAGTGATCACTCTCGCCAATCAAAAAGGCGGCGTCGGCAAGACGACCACCGCGATCAATCTCGCGACGGCTCTGGCGGCTGTCGAGAAGCGCGTCCTGCTGATCGATCTCGACCCGCAAGGCAATGCTTCGACAGGTCTCGGCATCGATCGCGAAGACCGTCTCGTCTCCTCGTACGATGTCCTCGTGCAGGACGCGACGATCAGCGAAGCCGCCAAGGCGACCGTGGTGCCGAACCTGTCGATCATCCCATCAACGATGGACCTGCTTGGCGTCGAGATGGAGATCTCGTCGGTGCAGGATCGCGCCTACCGGTTGCGCGACGCGCTTCACGCCCACGCCATGGGAGTCGCCCATTTCGACTATGTGTTGATCGACTGTCCGCCGTCGCTGAATCTGTTGACCGTCAACGCCATGGCGGCGGCGAATTCCATTCTCGTTCCGCTGCAATGCGAATTCTTCGCGCTCGAAGGCCTTAGCCAGCTGCTGCAGACCGTGGAGCAGGTGCGCGACAGCTTGAATCCCGGTCTCGATCTCCATGGCATCGTGCTGACCATGTTCGACGGACGCAACAATCTGGCAAGCCAGGTCGTGCATGACGTGCGCGCCTATATGGGCGACCACGTCTATGAAACCATCATACCCCGCAACGTGCGGGTGTCCGAAGCGCCGTCCTTCGGCAAGCCGGCCATTCTTTACGACATGAAATGCGCGGGATCGCAGGCCTATATCCGGTTGGCATCGGAGCTGATTCAGCGTGAGCGGCAATTGGCGGCGTGATCGGAATGGACGAACAGAGACTGGATTATCGATCTGGCAAGCGGGCGGCGCGGGTCTTGCCGCTCTCGAATGGCAAAGAGGGCGCACGATGAACGAAGACAGGTCTCGGCAGCGATTGGGGCGCGGGCTGGCCTCGCTCATCGGCGGAAACGGCGAAGGGTTTTCGGCGCGCTTCGAGGCCAAGGAGGGAACGCCGGCTCGTCCGGCGACCGAACGGATGCTGCCGATCGATCGGATCATTCCGAACCCGCGCAATCCACGCCGGACCTTCGATCCGGCAGATCTGGCCGATCTTGCGGCATCGGTGAAGGCGCATGGCGTTGTCCAGCCGATCCTGGTACGCCCGGCCGAGGATCCGGATCGGTTCGAGATCGTGGCCGGCGAGCGCCGCTTCAGGGCGTCCCGCTTGGCCGGGCTTTCCGAGGTTCCTGTTCTGGTGCGCGAATTCACCGACAGGCAGTCCCTGGAAATCGCCATCATCGAAAACGTCCAGCGCACCGATCTGAACGCGGTGGAAGAGGCGCGCGGCTATCAGATGTTGGTGCAGGAGCACGGCTATACGCAGTCCGATCTGGCCGAGGTGCTGGGCAAGAGCCGCAGCCACGTGGCCAACACGCTGCGCCTCCTGAAACTGCCCCAGGAGGTTCAGGACATGATCGTGCGTGGCGATCTGTCGGCCGGGCACGCTCGCACCGCGGTGACCGTCGACGATCCCGGCGAATTCGCTCGCGAGATCGTCTCGCGTGGGCTGACGGTGCGGGAGGCTGAAAAGTTGGCCCGCGACGCCTCGGACAGCCCCGCTTCTCCGCGTAAGCGTCGCGGTTCCCGAACCGACCAGCCCAAGGACAGCGATACGGCCGCGCTCGAACGCCTTTTGAGCGACGCGCTCGGCATGGCCGTGTCGATTCGGATCGCCGGCGATGGCGGCGACATTCGCATCGCCTATCGCAGCCTGGACGAGCTGGACGAGATCTGCCGGTTGCTTCAGGCGCATCAAGCCGCGGAAACGGCAAGGCGGCGCCAGTAGATCGGCTGGCCGCCACCCCGGCCGGCAAAGGCATCAGATTCCAATGGGTCGCTCAGCGGCGTCCGCGTAGTCGGAGGCGGGCGGCCTTCACGGCGAGATCCAGGACGGTCTGCCGGATCACGACGTCGCCGAGCGCTGCGGCTGTCCGGCTTTGCAGGATCGCCTTTTCGATCGCCACCAGGGCCTCGCCAAGGGTATCGAGCGTCCAAAGCCCGAGCGCTGTCTCCAGGGCCGCGCGCCGCCGAAAATGCGGCCGGCGGCGGTCAACGACGCGACCGATCGGCTCGCCGGCGCGCTCGATCGCCTGGCGCGACAGCTGCAGCGCCTGAAAATGGCGCATCAACGCCTGCAGGAGGAGAAAGGGCGGCGTGCCCGACGCCACCAAGCGGTTCATGAGATGCGGCAACTTGCGGACTTCGCCCCCGGCGGCCGCATCGACGATCTCGTCCACGGTTTCCGACGACACGTCGCCGACGACCACGTCCACATCCGCCTCGTCGATGGTCTCCTTGCCGTAAGCATAGAGACACAGCTTGACGATCTCGCCACGCGACGCCATCCGGTCGGCGCCGAGACGCGACCGCAGCAGATCGCGCGCGGGCTTTTCGATGGTCAGGCCGTTGGCGCGCAGCTCTTCGTCGATCATCCGTTCGAGCGAGCGCGCCTCGTCCTGATAGCACGGCAGCGCCATCGCTCCTCCGGCACGTTCGGCAGCCATGCGGAGCGGCGCGTTCTTGCGCAGATCGCCGGCCTCGATGATCACGACGGCATCTGCCGATGGCCCGGCGGCCAGTTCGCCGACGGCCTCCGCCAGAGCCTTGCCCGAACTTCCGCCGCGCACCCGGATTAGACGCCGGCCCCCGAACATCGGCACCGTTCGCGCCTCGTCGTAGAGCCGGCCGACATCCTTTTCGAGATCGTCCGCCGCCAACACGACCGTTGCGAAAGGATCGTTCAAATCAGCGCCCGAGGCGGCCGCCAGACGCTCCGCTCGTTCGGAAACGAGCCCGGCATCGGGGCCGTAGATCAGGATGATCGGCGTGCTGAAATCGGGCTTGGCGATGAAGGCATCGACGTCACCAGCCCGTTTTTGTGCCATGGGTCGCCCTCATTGAAATCGCCGCGGAAACGGAGCCCCCACAGCATACCCACCGTGCGTAAGTCCTGTCGGACGCCTCGCCGCTCCATACTGCGAGATCCCGCATGCCCGCGATCCCGGACAGGAGTCTCGGTTTCAGGGATGAGGCTCCGGTCAGCCTTGCTCGCGCCGAATGGCGGCCATAAGCGCCAGCTCGACCTTGGCGGCCGCCTCTTCGCCGGCCTGTTGGCGTGCGTCGATGGCGGCCCGTTCCGCGGCAAAGCGCTGCGACCGCCCGCCCGATTTGGGCAAGTCATAAGGGATCATGACGCTTTGGATGCCACGAGCGACCTGCTTGCCGTCGGAAAGTCGGATCAGACGATAGGTTGCCGTCATATTGTAGATCTTAGCGGTGGGAACCCCCGATCCGCCCTCGATGGAAACGCCGCTTTCGGCACCTTTCACGGAGAGACGCGCCTCGTACAGCGGATCGACGACCGCCTGCCCGCCGTTCAGCAGAAAAATGAGCCGATTGCGGACGATCTGTGAGGTGCGGGTATCGACCGGCGCCACGGCAATGCGGCCACGCAAGGGCACCGCCATGCCGGGCGCCATGACGCCATTATCCGAGGTGCCATAGAGAGGGCCGCTGGTACAGCCGGCCAGCCCCACGAGAGCAGCGAAGCCGGCGGCGAGAACGGCTCGCCGACTCATGAACTCAAACGACGACATTGACGATCCTTCCCGGCACGACCACCACCCGTTTCGGCGTGCGCCCGGCCAGCGCTTCCCGTACGAAGTCGAGAGCCAACGCCGAATTCTCCACAGCCGACTTTTCCGCATCCGCTGCCACGGTGAGATCGCCGCGCTTCTTGCCGTTGATCTGGACGGGCAAGGTGATCGCGTCGTCCCTCAGAAGCGCCGGATCGGCCTCGGGCCACGGCGCGGCGGCAACCAGGCCGTCCTCGCCCGACGCGCGCCAGCACTCTTCGGCGAGATGCGGCATCATCGGCGCCACCAGACGCACCAGCATCGACACGGCCTCACGCGCCGCGGCATGGCGACCGGATGGGCTGTCGGCATCGAGAGCCGCCAGAGGACCGGCCAGCGTATTGACCAATTCGTACAGGCGAGCCACCGCCTTGTTGAAGGCTAGCCGCTCGATATCGTCGCCAACCCCTGCGACAGCACGGTGTGAAGCCTTACGGATATCCGTAGCCACGGCATCGTCTACACCGTCGCCCGCATCGGCCTTGAGCTTCGGCGCGGTGTCGGCGACCAGGCGCCACAGCCGCTGCACGAAGCGGTGGGCACCCTCGACGCCGGCCTCGGTCCAGATCACGTCGCGATCCGGCGGCGAATCGGACAGCATGAAAAAGCGCGCCGTATCGGCGCCGTAGGACGCGATGATGTCGTCGGGGTCGACCACGTTCTTCTTCGACTTCGACATCTTCTCGATGGCGCCGATCTCGATGAGGGCGCCGGTCGACAGGCGCTTGGCACGGCGAACGCCGTCCATGTCCTCGATCGAGACGTCGATCGGCGGCACCCATTCGCGGCCGTCGCGATAGGTCTCGTGGACCACCATGCCCTGGGTGAACAGTCCCGTGAACGGTTCCCGGCGCTCGGTATGTCCGGTCGCCTTCATGGCGCGCGTGAAGAAGCGCGAATAGAGCAGATGCAGGATCGCGTGCTCGATGCCGCCGATATAGAGGTCGACCGGCATCCAGGCGTCGGCGATCGCCGGCACCGTCGGCGTCGGCGCATGAGGCGCCGTGAAGCGGTTCGGATACCAGGAGGAATCGACGAAGGTGTCCATCGTGTCGGTTTCGCGCAAGGCCGGCCCGCCGCACTTCGGGCAGGTGGCGTTGCGCCAGGTCGGATGGCGGTCGAGCGGGTTGCCCGGCTTCTCGAAGTCGATGTCGTCTGGCAGCTTGACCGGCAGGTTCGCGCGTGCCTCCGGCACGACGCCGCAGCTTTCGCAATGCAGAACCGGGATCGGGCAGCCCCAATAGCGCTGGCGCGAGATGCCCCAGTCACGCAGGCGATAGTTCACCTGCCGCTCGGCCTGCGGCTTGCCGCCGAGTTCGGTCGCCGTCAGTTGGTCGGCCACGGTCTCGAAGCCCTGGGCCGGCGACAGGCCGTCCAGGAAGCGCGAATTGATGATCGTGCCGTCGCCGACATAGGCTTCGGTTCCGATGGTGAAGCTAGCCGCTTCGGCGTCGGGCGGCAGGACGACCGGCGTCACCGGCAGGCCGTGGGCGCGCGCGAAGTCGAGGTCGCGCTGATCGTGCGCCGGGCAGCCGAAGATGGCGCCAGTGCCGTATTCCATCAGCACGAAATTGGCGACGTAGACCGGAAGCGTCCAGTCCGGGTCGAAGGGATGAACCGCCTTTATGCCGGTGTCGAAGCCTTTCTTCTCGGCCTTTTCGATGGCCTCGGCCGAAGTGCCGGTATGGCGGCATTCCTCGATGAAGGCGGCAAGATCCGGATTTCCTTCGGCGGCGGCCTGGGCCAACGGATGGTCGGCGGCGACCGCCAGGAACGAGGCGCCGAACAGCGTGTCCGGCCGCGTCGTGAACACGGTCAGCTCGTCGAAGCCGGCCGGTGCCGTACCGGAGGCCAGCGGCCAGCGCAGCGACAGGCCCTCCGACTTGCCGATCCAGTTCTTCTGCATCAGGCGGACCTTGTCCGGCCACTGGTCGAGCTCGTCCAGCGCTTGAAGCAGGTCCTCGGCATAGTCGGTGATCTTGAAGAACCACTGGGTCAGCTCGCGGCTTTCCACCAGCGCGCCCGAGCGCCAGCCGCGACCATCGATCACCTGTTCGTTGGCGAGCACGGTCTGGTCGACCGGGTCCCAGTTGACCTTGGACTTCTTACGATAGGCCAGGCCTTTGTCCAGGAAATCCAGGAACAGCATCTGCTGGCAGTGGTAGTAGTCCACGTCGCAGGTGGCGAATTCCTTGCTCCAGTCGAGCGACAGACCCATCGACTTCAGCTGTCGGCGCATGGTGTCGATGTTGTCGTAGGTCCACGCGCGAGGATGGACCTTGTTCTGCATGGCCGCATTCTCGGCCGGCATGCCGAAAGCGTCCCAACCCATCGGATGGAGCACGTTGTAGCCCCTGGCGCGGCGATAGCGCGCGACCACGTCGCCCATCGTGTAGTTGCGCACGTGACCCATGTGAATGCGTCCGGAGGGGTATGGAAACATCTCCAGGACGTAGTACTTCTGGCCGGGCGCTTCGGTGTCGGTCTCAAACAGCCTGGCCTCGTTCCAGGCTGCCTGCCAGCGCGGCTCGCTTGCTTTCGGGTTGTAACGTTCGCTAGCCATGTTTGGCGGGTCTTTCACATAGCCGGCGCAGTCCGATGCGCCGCATCATCGTGGCTCCGTGTTCAACACGGCTTAAGGCGAAGCGTCAACATGGGATCGCGTCTCATGAGCGCGGCGTCGCAGGAGAAACAAGATGGAAACTGCCGTCCAGGGTCTGGCCGACGTCAAGGCGCGGATCGACGAGGCCGTCGAGGCAGCCAAGCGGACGGCCGGCTCCGTTCAGTTGGTGGCGGTCTCCAAGACCTTCGATGCGGAGGCGATCCTGCCGGTGCTCGAGGCCGGCCAGCGTGTCTTCGGCGAGAACAAGGTGCAGGAGGCCAAGGGCAAGTGGCCGGCGCTGAAGGAGCGCTTTGACGACGTCGAGTTGCGTCTTATCGGGCCGCTGCAGTCGAACAAGAGCGCCGATGCCGTGGCGCTGTTCGACGTCATCGAATCGATCGACCGCGACAAGATCGCCGGGACGATCGCCGCCGAGATGGCCAAGCAGGGGCGGCGTCCCAGGCTCTATGTCCAGGTGAACATCGGCGAGGAGCCGCAGAAGGCGGGCATCATGCCGGGCGATGCGGTCGCCTTCGTCGAGCGATGCCGTACCGAGCATGGTCTCGCCATCGAAGGGTTGATGTGCATTCCGCCCTTCGATCAGGCCCCGGGACCCCATTTCGCGCTTCTCGCCAAGCTCGCCGAGGAGGCGGGCGTCGAGAAGCTGTCGATGGGCATGTCGGGCGACTTCGAAACGGCGATCGCCTTCGGGGCCACCAGCGTGCGGGTCGGCTCGGCGATTTTTGGCGTGCGCGACTACGGGTGAATTGGACTAAGCGCCTTTTGATTCGGTGCCGAAAGGAAGAAGCCGGCCCTTTCCGGAGGCCGGGTCTCTCCCGACTCTGATGCTGGCCGCCGCGAAAATCCGTTCGCGCGCGCCCCTGTATGGAGATCGTCATCCTCGCGCGGAGCGCGAGGAGCCATGCCTGGGCTTTGACGGTCCCGTCTACTTCAGCATCGGCAGCCAGCCCTTGTGAGCGGCGATGAGATCGTCGACCAGGTTGGCGATTTCCTCCATCGACAGCTCCGCCGCCGTGTGCGGATCGAGCATGGCCGCTTGCTTGACGTGATCGCGCCGCCCGCTTTCCAAGGCTTCCACGACGAGCGCCTGGACGTTGACGTTGGTCTGCATCAGCGCGGCGAGTTCAACCGGCAGCTTGCCGACGCGGATCGGCTGAATGCCATTGTGGTCGATGAGGCAGGGGACCTCGACGCAGGCGCCGTACGGCAGGTTCTCGATCAATCCGTCATTGGCGACGTTGCCGTTGATCACCGTCGGCTTGCCGGTGAGCTCGGCCACGACGATGCGCGCGGCATATTCGTGGGTGCGCTTGATCTCGAGCGCGCCGCCCGAGAGCAGCGCCTGTTCCTGGCTGTTCCACTTGGCGATCTGCTCCTCGCAGCGGCGGATGTATTCGTCGAGCGGGATGTTGAAGCGATCGATCAGCTCGGGCTTCGTCCGTTTGATGAACCAGGGCACATATTCCGAGAAATGCTCGGACGATTCGGTGACGAAATAATTGAAGTGGCGCAGAACCTCGTAGCGCACGCGGTTCCAATCGGGCACGCGGCCGTCGTCGTAGACCTGGCGGATCTTCGGATAGAGGTCTTCCGTCGTCCCGTCGGCGCGTTGACGCTCGAACTTCAGATAAAACGCCATGTGATTGATGCCGGCGCAGAAATAGCGGATCTCCTCGATCGGCACGCCGATATCCGTGGCGAGCTGCTCGGCGGTGCCCTGCACCGAATGGCAAAGGCCGACGGTGCGTACTTCGGGTACGAACCGCGACAGCGCCCAGCAGTTCATCGCCATCGGGTTGACGTATTGCAGCATCAGCGCGTTGGGGCAGAGCTCTCGCATCTCCTTGGCGATCTCGATCAGCACCGGGGCGGTGCGCAGGCCGCGCATGATGCCGCCGATGCCGAGCGTGTCGGCGATGGTCTGGCGCAAGCCGTATTTCTTCGGAATCTCGAAATCGGTGACGGTGCCGGGCTTGTAGCCGGCCACCTGGATCATCAGGACGACGTAGTCGGCGCCGTCAAGCGCCTGGCGACGGTCGGTCGTCGCCTCGATTATCGGCCGCGCACCGACCGCTTCGGCCACCTTCTGGGCGACGAGCTTGGAGGTCTCCAGACGATGCTCGTCGATGTCCATGAGCGCCACCGTGGTGTTCGCCAGCAGCGGCTCCTGCAGCATGTCGCCGAGGAGGTTCTTCATGAATACCGTGGAGCCGGCGCCGATCATGGCAATCTTGGTCATGGGCCTATGCCTTATTGAGAAGAGCTTGGGAGGCGGCGGGCGTCATTGTGGCGGGTCTCAGGCCTGAACCTCGATCGCCGCACGGATGAGCCGCCGTGTGTAGTCCTGTTGAGGATGGTCCATCACGTCCGCCGTGTCGCCGGCTTCGACGACTTGGCCTTGGGACATGACGACGATGCGATGGCAGAGCGCGCGAACTACCTTCAGGTCGTGGCTGATGAAGAGATAGGTCAGGCCGTAGCGGCTCTGCAGGCCGCGCAGGAGCTCGATGATCTGGGCCTGGACGGACAGATCGAGCGCCGACGTCGGTTCGTCGAGCAGGATGAACTCCGGCTGCAGCGCGACCGCGCGAGCAATGGCGATCCTCTGCCGCTGCCCGCCGGAGAACTCGTGCGGATAGCGGTTGAGCACATTGGGATCGAGCCCGACGTCGGACAGCGCCTGGCGCACCCGCGCCAGCCGGTCCTTCGCTCCCTCGCCGATACCGTTGACGATCAGCCCCTCCTCGATCGTGTCGCGCACCGACAGGCGTGGATTGAGCGAGGAGAACGGGTCCTGGAAAACGATCTGCAGATGCGAGCGGTAGGGCCGCATCTCCGCCTTGGTCTTTTTCTCCAGCCGGTCGTCTTCGAAGGCGATCGTTCCGCCGTCATTGTGGACGAGCCGCAGGATCGCCTTGCCCAGCGTCGACTTGCCGGAGCCCGACTCGCCGACGATGCCCAGCGTCTCACCGCGCCGCACGTGAACATCGATGTCGTTGACGGCGGTCAGTTCGCTGGTCTGGCGCTTGAAGAAGCCGCCCCAGGACAGATTGTAGACGACGCGCAGCTTGTCGGTCTTCAGGAGGATGGGTGCGTCCGGCTGAATGGGGTCGGGCATACCGTGCGGTTCCGAGGCGATCAGCTTGCGGGTGTAGCCGTGCCGCGGCGCTTTGAAGAGAGCCGGCGTCGTGTTGGTCTCGACGATCTTGCCGAGCCGCATGACGGCGACGCGGTCGGTGACCTTTTCGACGATGGTGAGGTCGTGGGTGATCAGGATGACACCCATGCGGTAGTCGTCCTGAAGCTGGCGGATGAGCTTCAGGATCTCGGCCTGGACCGTGACGTCGAGGGCCGTGGTCGGCTCGTCGGCGATGAGCAGTTCCTGCTCGTTGGCGATCGCCATGGCGATCATCACGCGCTGGCGCTGCCCTCCCGACAGCTGATGCGGATATTGCTCCAGCCGGGCCTCCGGCTCGGGAATGCGCACCTGCTTCAACAGGTCGAGGGCGCGCGCCAGGGCCTGCTTCTTGGTCAGCCGCTGGTGCAGCATGATCGTTTCGGCAAGCTGGCTGCCGATCCTGTAGATCGGGTTCAGCGACGACATCGGCTCTTGGAAGATCATCGCGATGCGGTTGCCGCGGATAGCCAGCATCTGCTTGTCGCGGTGCGTGTCGATGCGTGTGCCGGCAAACAGGATGCGGCTGTCCCGGCCGATCTCGGCGGTGCGGGGCAGAAGCTTCATGATGGCGCGGGCGCTGACCGACTTGCCGGAACCCGACTCGCCGACGATCGCCAGCGTCTCGCCCTGTTTCACGTGGAACGATACGCCGTCGACGGCGCGCACGGTCTGGTCCTGCAGCTTGAACGTCACCGACAGGTCCTGGACGGACAGAAGAGGCTGGTCGGCCGATTGGCTCATCGTCGTCCTCACGAATTGTACGGATCTATGGCATCGCGCAGCGCGTCACCCAGCATGTTGAAGCCGAGCACCGCCACCAGGATCGTGCCGACCGGGCTCAGCACCCATGGATAAGAACCGAGGTTCTGGAGATCCTGTGCGGCGTTGAGGAGCAGACCCCAGGAGACCAGCGGAGCGCGCACGCCGATGCCGAGAAACGACAGGAAGCTCTCGAGCAGGATCACGGTCGGGATCATCAGCGTGGTGGCGACGATGACGTGGCTGAGCACGTTGGGCAGGATATGCCGGCGGATCAGCCGTGGGGTGCGCACGCCCAGCGCCTCGGCGGCGGTGATGTAGTCCAGGCGAACCACCGACATCGTCTTGCCGCGCACCTCGCGGGCGAGCTGCGCCCATTTGATGACGGACAGAATGCCGGCGAGCGCGAAGAACACGGCGATCGGATCGGCCTGGCGAGGGATCACCACCACCAGCGCGAAGTAAAGCGGCAGCTCCGGCAGGGCGAGGATGAATTCCACGACGCGCTGCAGCCAATGATCGACCTGGCCGCCGAAATAGCCAGAGATGATGCCGATCGTCGTGCCGATCAGCACCGCGATGGTGACGACGATCGCCGCCATCGTCAGCGTCAGTTGGCTGCCGACGACGAGGCGGGACAGCATGTCGCGACCGTCGCGGTCGGTGCCGAGCAGGAACCATGGACAGGAGGGCGAGGCGGTCAACAGATGCCGATCCATGGTCAGCCCCAGAAACTCGTAGCGCCAGCCGTGGCCGAGGAACTCGGGGGTGCAGCGTGTCCCGGTGTCGACGGTCGGCACCAAGAGAAAGGTCTCGGGATCGAGCTCGATCGACACCGGATGGGTATAGGGGACCAACTGAAACCCGTCGTCGGAGAAGAAATGGGGTGCCTGCGGCGGCTGGTAGATGGCGTCGCGATTGCGGGCGCTCGGATCGTAGGGCGACAGGAAATCGGCGAAGATCGCGGTGAAGAGCAGCAGGAACACCAGGGCGGCGCCGGTCATGCCCACCTTGTTGCGCCGGAAGCGGCGCCAGACCAGGCCGCTGAAGCTGAGCGAACGGACGTCGGGCGCGAGATCGACGAGCAGGCCGTCGGCGTCGTGGAAATCCTCCGTTTCCGGCGTCGGTTCGGTCTGGGGGGCAAGCGACATCAGCTGGCTCCCTGCCGGATACGAGGATCGATCAGCGCCAACAGCACGTCGGCCAGGAAATTGCCGACGACCAGGATGACGGCGAGCAGCATGAAGATGCTGGCGGTGACGTAGATGTCCTGCTGGATCAGCGACTGGTACATCAGCGGGCCGATCGTCGGGATCGACAGAATGATGGCGGTCTCGAGCTCGCCCGACACCATGTAGGGCATGATTACCCCCTGATACATGACGAGCGGGTGCAGGGCGTTGGGCACGGCGTGCTTCAGGATCACCTTGCGCTCGGGCAGTCCCTTGGCGCGCGCCGCCTCGATGAAGGGTTGGCGCAGCACGTCGAGGAGGTTGGAGCGCATGACGCGCAGATTGTAGGCGAGCCCGCCGAGCGCGGCGATCACCACGATCGGCCAGATGTGGAGCACCAGATCCCAGAATCGGGCGAAGGACCAGGGCGCGAACACGTAGTTGGCGGAAAACAGCGAGCCGATATGGGGCGAGCGCACCACGAAGGCGAGGAAATAGAGTACGACGAGGGCCATGAAGAAGCGCGGGATGGTCATCCCCAGAAAGGCGAAGACCGTCGCGGCCGTATCGCCCAGGCGGTGCTGGTTGACTGCGGCGAAGATGCCCAGCGAAACGCCGATGACGGTGGCCAGCAGATGGCAGGCGATGGCGATGCCGAGCGTCCACCAGAGCCGTTCGCCGATCACGTCCGCGGCCGGCCGGTTGTGGATGAAGGACGGGCCGAAATCGCCGTGCGTCACGATGCCCTTGATCCAGCGCGCGTACTGGATCGGCAGGGGCTGATCGAGGCCGAGCCGGACCCGCGCCTGCTGGGCCATCTTTTCGGCGTCCGTCTCGCTCATGCCGCCACGGCTGATGGCGGTCGCCTTCAGCGTCGAGGCATAGTCGCCCGGCGGTGCCTGGATGAGCACGAAGGACACCATGCTCACCACGAAGATCAGGGCGATCGCCGAAACCAGCCGGCGGATCAGATAGACGATCATCGGTCTGTCCTGCGTTCACGAGGATGATGGGACTGGGGACGGCCGGGCGACCGATCGAGGTCGCAATCACTCTCCTGGCGTGTGCGAAGCGGGCCGGAGCCCACCCCGCTTCTCGGGAGGAACTCCTAGTCTTCGATGCCAGGGAGCGTTTCCGGGGCCAGTTCGGGCACCTTGCCCTGCTCGTCCTTGGGCACCCACAGGCGCTCGCGCATCGAGCCTTCCTCGCCCCAGCCATAGGCGACGATGGGCGTGCCGGCCGGGAAGTTCTTGAAGCGCTTGTTGATGATGATGGCGCCGGGCACCGAGATCAGGCCGACCTGGTAGACGTTCTCGGTCGAGACCTTGGCGAAGTCGCGGAACAGTTGGTTGCGCTTGGCCGAATCGGGCTCGGTGCGGATCTTTTCCAGAATGCCGACCAGCTCCTTCTCGAAGTCCATCAGGTGCTGCGGCTCCTGCGCCGTGCCCAGGTGCCACTTCGGATTGTTCCAGGCCAGCGGCGCCAGCTCTTCGACGCGCAGGATCGGAGCGTGGTTGACGCGGTCGCTGCGGCGCACCGTCCAATCCCACTGGCACGTATCGAGGACGTTGTTCAGCTCGGTGTTGTTGGGCTGCAGAACCAGCCGCACGCCGACGTCGCGATACATCGTCACCAGAGACTGCGCGATGTTGGTGTCGGTGGTGTAGAGCGTGGTGTAGAGCAGGTTGATGGTCAGGTCCTGTCCGGCCAGCGGCCCGCCCTCCGGCCAGTTGACGTAGCCGTTGCCGTCGGTGTCGGTGAAGCCCATCGCCTCGAGCTTGGCCTTCACGCCCTCCGGGTCGTAGGGATAATAGACCACCATGGAGGGATCGCCGAAGTCGGTCTCGATGTGCAGGCCGCCGGCGTGGGGCAGGATGAACGGCCCGCGCACCAGGCTTTGGCCGAGCGCCTCGCGGTCCACCGCCTGGGTCATGGCGCGGCGAAAGTCGAGATCGCGGTTGAGCTCGCGGATCGCCTTGTCACGCGGATCGTCGGCGCCGCAGACCTCCGACATGTTCATCTGGACGGCCCAGTCGAGCGCCCGGGCGCCCCAGATGATGTTGTTGGCGAAATCGGGCGATTGCGCTTGGCGCAGCGACTCCAGATAGATCGACGGATCTTCCATGTTGGCATAGTCGGCCGACCCGGAAACGGTCTGGATGGTGCGATCCTCCCAGGTCGACAGCTTGTACTGGACCTCGTCCAGATAGGGCAGCTGGTTGCCCTCCTTGTCGACCTCGAAGAAGTACGGGTTGCGCCGCATGATCATGATCTGATCGGGCTTGTACTCTGTCACGGTCCACGGACCCATGGTCACCCAGGGCGTGTGATCGGGCCGCAGCGCATTGATGTAGGACTGGTAGGTCGCGTCCTTGTTGTACTTCGGATGCAAGGGCTTCAGGATGTGCGAGGGGCCGGGGCACATCTTCTGATAGCCCATCTGGTAGAGGTTCGAGACCGGGAACGGCGTCTCGAAGTGCCAGCGGATCGTGGTGTCGTCGACCTTTTCGAGCGTCGTGCCCTCGCCGAAGGCGGCCGGCCGGCCCCAGGCCGGAACGTTCGGGTCCGACATGTTGTCGTCCCAAAGGAACATCACGTCGTCGGCGCCGAACGGCTCGCCGTCCGACCATTTGGCGCCTTCCAGGAGATGCATGGTCATGGCTTTGCCGTCGTCCGACCACTCCCAGGAGGTGGCGAGCTGCGGCAGCGGCTCGGACTTTTCCGAGGTCAGCATCCAGATCGGACCGACGCTGACCAGGCACGGGTCGATGATCTCCTCGACGCCGCCCCAGGCCAGGATATTGCCGGCCATCCAGTTCCAGCCCTGCGGCCGGGCGCCCGAGACGTGGCGCAGTACGCCGCCATAGGTGCCGATGCCGTCGACGGAATCGGTGTCGACCACCAGCGGCGTCTTCGGCAGGCGCTCCTCGACGGGGGGCAGCTTGCCCTCGTCGACGAACTTCGTCACCCATTCGGGTTCATGATACTGATCCAGCGCCTTGACCTGGATCAGCGCGTCGTAGTCGATCTGGACGCGCTCACCCTTCTGCAGCGGCTTGCCGGTGGGGATCGGTTCCGGCCCCTTGAGCTCCTGGGCGATGCCCGGCTGAATCATCCAGCCGGCCGCCAGAGCCAGGGCCACGGTGGTCCAAAGCTTCATTCCTTCCTCCCTTGACGTGCGGCGGGTCCTCCCCCGCCGGAGATGGGCTGACGCTGCGGCGATGCGGCGTCCCTCACTCGCTCGCGAGATCGTCACATGCCGGAGCGCATGCCGAGCATGACCTCCTTGTCCGCCTTGGCGGCGGTGGCCCGGCGGATCTCCTCGACCGAACGGACCGGCTGGCGCGCCGCGCCGGCCCAGTCGCGCGTCTTCACCGTGCCCTTGGCCAGTCGCTCGCGTGCCGCCGGAATGGCATCGGCGTATTGCGGCAGCCATTCGGCCTCGGCGACCAGCATCTCGTCGACCATCTGCCAGACCTCCTCCGGCGAGCAGACAGCGCTGACCAGCGGGTCCAGAAGCACCGCCTGCTTGAGCAGGTCGACGTCGCCCGTCAACGCGGCCCGGACCGACAGACGCTGGATGTTGATCGAGGCCAGGCAGACGGCCGCGCAGGCGTCCGGCAGCGTGATGCCGGCGGCCATGTTGATGCCGAAGCGGTCCACGAAGCCGGGCGATTCGATGATGCAGTCGGCGGGCAGGTTGGTGATGACGCCGTCGTTCTTGACGTTGAAATGGCCGCGATAGATGCGGTTGGTCTCGCGCGCCTCGAGAATCCAGCTGGCATGCTCGTCGCTGCGCTTGGCCGGGTCGATCGGCCGACCGGCTTCTTCCAGGAACTGCGGAAAGTCGGTCTCGAACCAGTTGCGGCTCTCGGTCGTGTGGCGCAGATAGCCGCCGGTTTCGCCATGGATCCAGTCCGACAGGTCGATCCACCGGGTGATCTCGTCGGGCCGCTTGCGGTACCAGGGCAGGTATTCCGACAGGTGGCCGTTCGACTCGGTCGAATAAAAGCCGAAGCGCTTCAGGACATCGATGCGGACCTTTTCCTGCTGGCTGTAGACGGGATGGCGCTCCAGCGCCGCGACCAGCTCGTCGCGCCCGATGCGCCGGCCCTGATAGCGGATGTCGAGATACCAGGTCTGGTGGTTGATGCCGGAACAGACGACGTCGACCTCCTCCTTGCGGCTCGCCCCCAGCGCGTACGCGATCTGCCGCCAGGTGTTCTGGACCCCGTGGCACAGGCCGACCGTGTCGACCCCGCCATGGTCGATGGCCGCCCAGGTGTTCATCGCCATGGGGTTGGCATAGTTCAGAAGAAGGGCCCCGGGCTCGGCGACGTCGCGAATGTCCTTGCAGAAGTCGAGCAGCACCGGGATGTTGCGCTGGCCGTAGAGAATGCCGCCGGCGCAGATCGTGTCGCCGACGCATTGGTCGACGCCGTATTTCAGCGGGATCTCGATGTCCTGGCGGTAGGCCTCGAGACCGCCGATCCGCGTGCAGTTGATGACGTAGCGGGCGCCGTCCAGCGCGCGGCGGCGGTCGGTATCGGCGGTCACCTTCGTCGGCAGGTGATTGGTCGCGATGATCCGCTCGACGATCTGACAGACCATGTCAAGATTGTTGGGATTGATGTCGGTCAGCGCGAATTCGACATCTTGGAGTTCAGGGACGCAGAGGATGTCGGTGACGAGCTTTTTCGTGAACCCGACGCTGCCCGCGCCAATGATGGCAATTTTGAGCTTCGACACAGCCGTCACTCCTCCTCTGGATGCCGCCCGTTGCCGCCCCGCCTCTTTGTCGTTTTCTTGGCGTATGGCAGCAGGTTGAGCGATAGTATGGCTTGATCAGGCGGACTGCCTAGAGAGATATTGTGCTGATATGGGTAATTCTGTGCTCTCGGATTTGACCGCCAACGGTCCGGTCATGCGCACCCTGTCGCTGCCGCGGGGGCGCCACAGCCTGCACGCCATGCCGACCAATGCGGGCTACGATCACGTCAGCGATCCCAGCTATTCCTGGGACGGCCGCCAGCGGGGCGAGACCCCGTTTTCGGTGCTGCAGCATACGCTGAGCGGTCAGGGCAGGCTCGACTTCGATCGCCGACACCACCGGGTGAGCACGGGCCAGACCATGCTCGTCACGATCCCGCATGACCACCGCTATTGGCTGGCCGAAGGAAAACGCTGGGAGTTTTTCTGGATCGCGATGCATGGCCAGGAGGCGCTGCGCATCATCCGAACGGTGACGGCGCTGAGGGGGCCGGTCCTGCAGCTCGCGCCCGAGACCGTGGAGCATCTCGCGCGGCGCTGCCGCGATCTCGTCGCCACCGCGCAGATGGCGCCCGGGCGGGCGTCGGCCATCGCCTACGAGGTGGTCATGGCGCTCTATGACGACGTGATCGGTCCGCACGCCGATGCGGTCGACGCCACGCAAGGCGGCGCGATCGCCGCCGTGACGGCCTATATCCGGGCCCATCTGGATACCGACCTGGATGTCGGTCGCCTGGCCAGCCTCGCCGGCTTCAGCCGCGCGCATTTCACCCGCCTGTTCACCGCGGCGGAGGGCGTCTCGCCGGCCGAATACGTGCTCACCCAGCGCATGCGGCGCGCGGCCCGGCTGCTGGAGGTTTCGACCATGCCGGTCAAGGCGATCGCAGCGGCGTGTGGCTTCGTCGATCCGAACTATTTCGCCAAGGCGTTCCGGCGCACCTTCGGCATCAGCCCGACCGATTTCCGCACCACCGGCATGTACGCCACGACGCGGCATCGGCCGGCGGCCAGGGGGTAGCGAGAGCCGGCGACGATGCCGGACTTGCGCTGCCCCGTCAGGCTTCGTTGCCGAGCTTGGGATCCAGCGCGTCGCGCAGGCCGTCGCCCAGCACGTTGAAGGACAGCACCGTGAGGAAGATGGCGAAGCCGGGGAAGAACGTCAGATGCCATTGCCCGGCCATCAGGTATTGGCGGCCCATGGCCAGCATCGCGCCCCACTCCGGCACCGACGGCTCGACGCCCAGACCGATAAAGCTCAGGCTGGCGGCCGTCAGGATGGAGGTGCCGATGCGCATCGTCAGGTAGACGATGACGCTGCCCATGACACCCGGCAGGATATGGCGGAACATGATGATGGCATCCGACGCGCCGGCGGCACGCGCCGCCTCCACATAGGTCGTCTCCTTCAGCGCCAGGGTGCCGGCCCGCACGATGCGGGCGAAGGCCGGCACGCCGAAGATCGCCACCGCCAGGATGACGTTCTCGATGCCGGGACCGAGAAGCGCGATGATGCCGATCGCCAGCAGGATGCCCGGAAACGCGAACAGCACGTCGGAAATGCGCATGATGAGGGAATCGAGCCAACCGCCGTAATAGCCGGCGATGAGCCCGAAGACGATGCCGAAGACGGCGCCCAGCGATACCGAGACGAAACCGATATAGAGCGACAGCTTGGCCCCGAAG
The DNA here is from genome assembly GCF_036541425.1 of Consotaella aegiceratis. Lineage (NCBI taxonomy): Bacteria > Pseudomonadati > Pseudomonadota > Alphaproteobacteria > Hyphomicrobiales > Aurantimonadaceae > Consotaella > Consotaella aegiceratis. The sequence goes on along the minus strand of NZ_JAZHFT010000006.1, from coordinate 64,054 downwards.
AGCAGCCGGGCGAAGATGTCCCGGCCGAATTCGTCGGTGCCCGCCCAATGCTGCAGACTGGGGCCGCTGAGCGTGTTGGAATAGTCGAACTGGTCCGGCGTATAGGGCAGGACGAACGGCCCGACGAGCGCCACGGCGAGCATGAGGATGAGAAAGCCGGCGGCGACGAGCGCCAGCCGCTCGTTGCGCATCCGCCGCCAGAACTCGCCGAAGGGCGAGCGCATCGCCGCCTTGGGCGGCAGCGCGGCCGGTGCAACGGGGGAAGAGATCACTTCGGTCATCGCGCTACTTGTAGCGAATTGCCGGATTGATGAAGCCGTAAAGCACATCGACCAGCAGGTTGATCAGCAGGAATTGCAGGGAGAACAGCATGATCTCCGCCTGCACGACGGCATAGTCGCGATAGGCGATCGCTTCCACCAGGACCGAACCGAGGCCCGGCCAGCGGAAGACCTGTTCCACCACGATGGACCCCCCGAGCAGGAAGCCGAATTGCAGCCCGGTCATCGTCACCACCGGAATCAGCGCATTGCGCACCGCATGCTTCCAGATCACCAGACGATTGCGCAGGCCCTTGGCGCGCGCGGTGCGGATGTAATCCTCGCGGATCACCTCGATGACGGCCGAGCGGGTGAAGCGCGCCATGACGGCCGCCACCGCGGCTCCCAGGGTCAGCGACGGCAGGATCAGGTCGGCCGGACTGTCGAAGCCGCTGGTGCCCAGCCACCGCAGCTTGACCGAGAACACCTGCATCAACAGGATGCCGAGCCAGAAGTTCGGCATCGAGATGCCGGACACGGCCGCCAGCATGCCGACGCGATCGGCCGCGCTGCCGCTGCGCACCGCCGACACCACGCCGACCAGCAGCCCGAACGCCAGCGACCAGGCCAGCGCGCAGATCGACAGCCAGAAGGTCGGCATGAAGGCCCGCGCCAACATGTCGTAGACCGGCTCGTCGGTGCGCAGCGAATGGCCGAGCTGAAAGGTGACGAGGTTTTTCAGGAAGGTCACATATTGGACGAACAGGGGTTGGTCGAGATTGAGGGCGCGCCGCACCGCCTCGACGTCCTGCAGCGTCGCCTGCTCGCCCGCCAGCAACCGCGCCGGATCGCCCGGCAAGGCATGGACGAACAGGAAGACGAAGATCGAAATTAGAAAGAGCACCGGCACCAGCGCCAGCAACCGCCGCAGGACATAGCGTGTCATGGCGTCCACTCCCGGACCGAGGCCCCGACCGGAACGCCGGTCGGAGCCAGGGCCATGTCCCTACTGATAGGCGGCCTCGGCATAGGCCATGGTCCCATCGGGCATCGGATAGATGCCGGTGAGGTCGGAGCGCTGCCCCGCCATCTTGTTGTCGACGGCGAGCCAGACGACGGGCATGTCGGCCCAGATCTGCTTCTGGGCGTCGGCATAGGCCTCGCCGCGCACCTCGTCATCGGCCGAGCTCAGGCCCTTGGCGATGTCGGCGTCGACCTTTTCGTTGGAATAGAACGACATGTTGTAGATCTTCGGGATCCAGCCTTCGGTGCTGTAGACCGGGCGCAGATGCCAGTCGGCGTCGCCGGTGGACGGCGACCAGCCGCCGATCAGGATGCCGAATTCCTGGTCCTCGGGCGCGATGTTGCCGAACACCTTCTCGGTGCGCGTCGCGGCCTCGAGCGGAAAGATCTTCACCTTCACGTTGATCTGAGACAGCTGCTGCTGCAGGAACTGCAGCATGCGGGTTTCGGTCGAGGTGTTGCGGGCCCAGGCCTCGATCTCGAAACCATCCTCGTAGCCGGCTTCCTTCATCAGCTCGCGCGCCTTCTCCAGGTCGGTGGGATAGGGCGTCTGGGCCGAATAGAACGCGGTCTTGGAGGCGAGGGGCGAATCCGGCACCTGGGCGTGGCCGGAATAAACGACCTGCACGAAAGCATCCTTGTCGATCGCCAGATTGAAGGCTTCGCGCACGCGCGGATCCTGGAATTCCTTGTGCAGCAGGTTCATCGAAGCCGTCCAGACGGTGATGCCGGGAACCTCCTGCACCTCGTAGCCGTCGGTGTTCTCGATGGTCTGAACGAGCTCGCCGGACAGGTTATAGATGAACTGCACCTCGTCGGAGAGCAGCATCGACAAGGATGTCGCGGCTTCCTTGACGGTGTAGAATGTGACCTCGTCGACCTTCGGATAGTCCGGCTTCCAATAGTGGTCGAACTTCTCCACCGTCAGATACTCGCCCGGAACCCACTTCTTGAACTTGAAGGGGCCGGTGCCGACCGGGTGCTTGCCGACATCTTTGCCGTATTCCTCCAGCGACTTCGGGCTGTGCATGACGATCGAGGGGTGAGCCAGGGTCGCCAGCATCGCGCCGAACGGCTCGCTGAGGGTGATCTTCACGGTGTATTCGTCGATGACGTCGGTCGACTTGACGATGCTCATCATCGAGTTGCGCTTGAGATTGTTGGACTGGTCGGCCAAACGGTCGATATTGACCTTCACCGCCTCGGCGTTGAACGGCGTCTCGTCGTGGAAGACCACGCCGTGACGCAGATGGAAGGTGAACTCGGTGGCGTCGTCGTTGGCTTCCCAGCTCTCGGCCAGCATCGGTACCAGCTTCATGTCCTTGTCGAAGCCGATCAGGCGCTCCATCATGCCGCTGGACGCCGAGGCCACGGCGTTCGCCGTGCTGTCGTGCGGATCCAGCGTGTCGAGGGTCGAATCCATGGCGATCTTGACGCTCGTCTGGGCATAGGCCGCCGTTGGCGGCGCGACCGCTGTCGCCAGCCCCAGGGCCAAGCCCGCGGCGGCGGCCCATCTCGTCAAACTGTTCAGAAACTTCATTCCACTCTCCTTGTCGGGGGCACGTTTTGTCTTGGTCGCATCGTCTACGGCAAGGGCGGTCGTCAATCCGGCCGTCCACCCTCCTGAGCCACGAAGTGATCGCTGCCGACGGCAACGAATCGCGACAGCGCCGGCGGATCGGACAGGCTCCGCAACGGGCTGGGGATCTCGCCCGTGATCAACGGCCGGTCGCGGTTGCGCAGGTCGGGATCGGGCACCGGCGCGGACGCCATCAGCCGGCGGGTGTAACTGTGGCGCGGGTCCTCGAACACGCGGTGGCGGCGGCCGTGTTCCACGACCTGGCCCAGATACATCACCGCGACCCGGTGGCTGACGCGCTCGACCACGGCCATGTCGTGCGAGATGAACAGGTAGGAGACCCCGAAGCGGCGCTGAAGGTCGATCAACAGATTGACGACCTGGGCCTGGATCGACACGTCGAGCGCGGAAACCGCCTCGTCGGCGATGATCAGCTTGGGATTGGTCGACAACGCCCGGGCGATGGCGATGCGCTGGCGCTGGCCGCCGGAGAAGGTGTGCGGATAGCGACGGGCATGGTCGGCCTCCAGGCCCACCTGCTCGAGCAGCCAGACGGCGCGATCGAAGGCGGCGGCCTTGGTTTCGATGCCGTGGATGAGCATCGGCTCGCAGATCGAAAATCCCACCGTCAGCCGCGGATTGAGCGACGCATAGGGATCCTGGAAGATGAACTGGATCTGCCGGCGCAGGCGGCGCAGAGCCTGCGGCGTGATCAGCGACAGGTCGCGGCCGTCGAAGAAGAGGGAATCGAAGCTCGAGTCGACGAGGCGCAGCAGCGAGCGTCCGGTCGTCGACTTGCCACAGCCCGATTCGCCGACCAGCCCGAGCGTTTCGCCTGGCCAGATGTCGAGGTCGATCTGTTCGACCGCGTGGACGCGATGCTTGACCCTTCCGAGCAGGCCGCTCGGAACGTCGAAGCGGGTGGTCAGGCCGCGCACCGACAGAAGCGGCGGCGTGGAATAGTCGATCGGCCTGGCCGGCGCGGCTTCGGCCGGCGCCGTCGCCCCGCCGACCGCCAGCCGTTCGAACGGCGCCGGCTCGGTGGTGCCGGTCATCGCGTTCAAATGCGGCACGGCGTCGAGAAGTGCGCGGGTGTAGGGATGTTTGGGCGCCTTGAAGATGGTCTGGACGTCGCCCTCCTCCACCCTTTCGCCCCGGTACATCACCACGACGCGGTCGGCGACCTCGGCGACCACGCCCATGTCGTGGGTGATGAAGAGCACCGCCATGTCGCGGCTCTTCTGGATGTCGCGGATCAGCCGCAGGATCTGCGCCTGGATGGTGACGTCGAGCGCCGTGGTCGGCTCGTCGGCGATCAGCAGTTGCGGATTGCACGACAGCGCCAGGGCGATCATCACGCGCTGGCGCATGCCGCCGGACAGCTGATGCGGATAGTTCTTCAGGGCGGCGCGGGGATTGGGGATGCGAACGGTCTCGAGCATCTCTGCAGCCAGCGCGGCCGCCTCCCGGCGCGTCTTGTTCTGGTGGGTGACGATCGCCTCGATGATCTGCTCGCCGATCCGCAGAACCGGGTTGAGCGAGGTCATAGGCTCCTGGAAGATCATGGCGATGTCGTTGCCGCGCAGACGCCGGGAAGCTTCCTCGTCGAGGCTCTCGATCGCCATCGTCGTGCCGTCGCGGCGGCGAAGGCGAATGGCGCCGTCGACGATATGCCCGCCGCCGAATTCCACCAGGCGCATGATCGAGAGCGCGCTGACCGACTTGCCCGACCCCGATTCGCCGACCACGGCCACCGTCTCGCCGCGGTCGATGTGCAGATCGAGCCCCTTGACCGCCCGAAAGGCCTTGTCGCCCTCGCCGAACGCGACCGTCAGACCGGCGACGTCGAGCAAGGCGGTCTCATGGGCGTTCGACGGCGACACGTTGCCTGACATGCGGGGCGGTACTCCTGACAAAAAAAGCGCCACTGCCAATATTGAGGCAGCATTGAAAGGGACGGATCGCGCTGTTGTCCAAGGCGGAATCGGTATGCCCCATGCTAACTTTGCATAGTGTCGCGATTGCCGCTCTCGGGCTCTTGGCGCTAGAGCTTTCGCTCCCTCGAGAAAGGCGAAGCCGAATGGACAAGACGAACTGGGCCTTGGCACTGCATGGCGGCGCCGGAACGATCCTCAAGGAACGGATGACGCCGGACAAGGAAGCGGCCTATCGTGCGGGCCTGGACCATGCGCTGGCCCAGGGCCGCGCCGTGCTCGAGGCGGGCGGTGCGTGCGAAGCCGCGGTGGAGGCCACGGTCGTGGCGCTGGAGGACAATCCCCTGTTCAACGCCGGCAAGGGCAGCGTCCTCACCCGGGATGGAACCGTGGAAATGGACGCTGCGATCATGCGGGGGCGCGATCTCGCGGCCGGATCGGTCACCGGCCTGCTGCACGTACGCAATCCGGTGCGTCTGGCCCGGCTGGTGATGGACGGTTCCGATCACGTGATGCTGGCTGGCGCCGGAGCCGAGCGCTTCGCCCGAGAGGCCGGCGCCGTCATGGTGGAGCCGGCCTATTTCGAGATCGAACTGCGCCGCAGCCAACTCGCCGAGGCGCAGGCCAAACAAGAGATCAGCCTCGACCACAACGACCACAAATACGGCACGGTCGGTGCGGTCGCGCGCGACATCCACGGCAATCTCGCCGCCGCAACCTCGACCGGCGGCATGACCAACAAGCATCCCGGCCGCATTGGCGACAGCCCGGTGATCGGCGCCGGCACCTATGCGAACGACCGCGGCGCGGCCGTCTCCGCGACCGGCCACGGCGAGATGTTCATCCGGCTTTCGGTGGGCCGCGACATATCGGCGCTGGTGGAATATGGCGGGCTCAGCCTGGATCAGGCGGTCGCCCGAAAAGTTCTGGAAGAGCTGCCGGCCATCGACGGCCGCGGCGGCGTCATCGCCGTCGGTCGGACCGGCGCGCCGGTGCTCTGCTTCAACACGCCCGGCATGTATCGCGCGGCGCAGGTCGAAGGCGGCGAGGCGCTGATCGGCTTCTACGCCGATTGAGGGCCGGCCGGGCCTCAGTTTCGCCGATCATCGTCGCTAGCGCCTTGAACGGAACGACAATTTCGCCTCGCCGACGGCGGCCGCCATTGAGCATGATGCAAGATACGCATACCCTATGCAGAGACATGCGAGGGGCGCGGGTTGGAACTCAGTTGGCTGGAAGACTTCGTCGAATTGGCGGCGGTGCGCAATTTCTCGGTGGCCGCCGCCGCCCGGCATGTCAGTCAGCCGGCGTTCAGCCGGCGCATTCGAGCGTTGGAGAATTGGGTCGGCGCCGAGCTGATCGACCGCAGCAGCTTTCCGGTTTCGCTGACCACGGCCGGCGAGACTTTTCTCGAATCCGGGCGGGAGCTGATGCGCGAGATCTACCGGCTGCGCGACGATTGCCGCCAGCAGGTGGCGTCGGACGGCGAGGCGCTGACCTTCAGCGCGCTGCATACGATCGCGCTCAGCATTTTTCCCGATCTTCTGCGCCGGATCGAAGAGAAGGCCGGTCCGTTCGTCACGCGGATGAACGCCACCGATTTCTACGACAGCCTGGAGGCGCTGTCGCTCGGACGGTGCGAGATGGCGCTGTGCTATGCACATCCTCTCGGTCCGCCGGTCCTGCAGACGGGGCGCTTCCTGTTCAAAAAGATCGCGATCGATCCCTTCGTGCTGGTCAGCGGCACGCAGACGGGTGGACAGCCGATCTTCGAACCGGCTTCGGACGCCGGCAGCGAACCGCTGCCGCTGGTGTCGTATTCGTCGGACTGTTTCCTCGGCAAGATCCAGGCCGAACTCGTGCTTCAGTTGCGCCAGCGGGGCATCAACGTGCGCACCGTGTTCGAGAACTCCATGTCGGAAGCGGTCAAGCGGATGGTGGAAACCGGCAAGGGTGTCGGCTGGCTGCCGCTGAGCGCGACGCGGCGCGAACTGGCCGACGGCCGGCTGATCGCGCTGGAGGCGGGCGTCGAGCGCGTCGAACTGGAGGTTCTTGTCTATCGCCGGGTCGGCGCGAGTTCGCCGACGATGGAGCGGTTCTGGGCGGCGATACCGGCCACCGAACCCGGTACGGCCGTACGGCGAGCCGACGCGCCTAGGACGGCGAAGACCGGAAGCGGTCGAGCCCGCGACGGATAACGTCGAGATCCAAGGCGCGGACGGTGTTCGCCTTGCCGGAGGCCGCGTTGAAGCCGTGGACGGTCTCGGCCATGCAAAGCGAATTGAGGATCGCCTCCTCCACCGCCTCGATGGCCGCCTCGAAAAGCGGCGACATCAGATCGTTGGGCAGGGTCGGACAGTCGGTCACCGCGCGCCGCCGCTCGGGCGTGCGGCGCAGGCCTTCGGCGGTGGAAAAGGCCAGCGCGTAGTCGCCGGAGCCGTTGCTGAGGGCGGCGCCGGTGCGCGACAGACCGCCGACGGCGCGGCGGGCCAGCCGGCGCAGGCCGCTCGCGTCGAGCGGCGCGTCGGTGGCGATCACCATGACGATCGATCCGTCGCGATCGTGCTCGGCGAGCGCCTCGTAGGGCAACCCGTCGATCCGCAGCCGGCCGCCGTAGTTCGACTGCACCAGGACGCCCAGCCGGTAACGGTGGCCGGCTGCAGGTACCAGGCGCGAACTGCTGCCGATCCCGCCCTTGTGGCCGAACGCCACGGTGCCGGTGCCGGCCCCGACCGCGCCCTCGGCGACCGGTCCCGGCGCCGCAGCGGCGATCGCCGCCTCGATCTCCTCGATCGTCGGCCGGCCGGCGCGAATATCGTTCAGGCGGGCGTCGTTGGTCTCTCCCACCGCGGCGTTGATCGACACGACGCCCTCGTTGCCCGGCTGCGCCAGGGTCCAGCGATTGACGGCCTCGACGGCGCGACCAACGGCCAGCGTGTTGGTCAGCACAATGGGCGTCTCGATCTCGCCCAGCTCTTCGATCTGGGTGGCGCCGGCAAACTTGCCGTAGCCGTTGAACACGTGCAGCGCCGCCGGCACCTTGTCGCGAAACAGGTTGCCGGAGTGCGGCCGGATGGCGGTGGCGCCGGTGCGGATGCGGTCGCCCTCGACGAGCGTCACATGGCCGACCGCCACGCCCTCGACATCGGTAATGGCGTTCTGAGGACCGGGCTTGAATGCACCGGGAGCGATGCCGAGGGCGCGCAGGCGGCAGCGGGAATTGGACATGATCGTTCGCTTGCCCGATCAGCGCAGAACCGCACTGCCAATCAGTGCCAGCGCGCTCAGAGTGCCGATCACCTCGCGGTGCGAGCCGAGCGTGAACTCGATGGCGCGGGGTCCGCGGCGCGTGATGAACGGTAGAAGCGCCACCGCGTCAGCCTGGATCTGATGCTGGAACAGCACCGAGACGGTCAGCGGCGGCTTGGAGAGGATTTCCACCGGGGCGGTCGCGGCACCCTTGACGGCGGCGGCGACCTCGGCCTCGATCAATTGGCGCGAGGCCTGCGGCGACAGGCTGTCGGTGGCGCTGGCGCCCAGCGCCTGCTTGACGACGATGCGCCGGGCGGCTGGAAACTGCTCGGCGACCTCGTCGGCAAGACGATCGTCGCCGCTCACCGCCAGGAGGGGTACGCCGAGTTCGGCGGCATAGCCGGCATAAAGCGTCGTTTCGTTGGTGTAGACGCCGTTGATCTCGATGCGACGGAAGGCGAGCCCGCTGATCGTGTGGGACAGCGTGCCGTAGCCGTCGGCACCGGCGTGATAGCCGATGAGGACCACCCCGTCATAGGTCTCGTCGAGACCCTGCGCCATCGACAGGGGCCGCGGCTTGCCGGCGACGAGACGAGCGCGCGGATCGAGCTCGTCCGCCAGGATGTTGCGCATCTGTCCGTGCGAGTCGGCAATCAGCACGGTGTTGGCGCCACCGGCGAAGGCGCCGGCCACGGCGGCGCTGGCCTCGGCCGTCATCAGCCGGCGGGCGGTCTCGTATTCGGGGTTGCCACGGGAGCCCTGCAAGCCTTCGCTGACGCCGGCGACCCCCTCGATATCGACAGAAATGAAGATCTTCATGGCAGGCCTCGCGACGGTGTCAGGGGGATTGAGCAGGGTGGGCCCCCAGTATTAGGCCAGCATTCGACAGTCGGCAAACGATCTGGAGCCCCTTTTGCAATGCCCTAACGGCGAGCCGCGCCGGGTCGGTCAGGTCTCTCCGTTGCTGGTGACGCCATACGGCGTCGATTTTCCGATATCGGCGCTGGCCCGTCAGTGACTGGATCGATGGCTTGATGTGAGAGCCGCATCTGTTCGCCGAGGCATCTCACGACGAGAGATCGAGTCGGTCCCATGTCGAAAGGGCCCGACGGACGATCCGCCGGGCCCTTTCGTCGATCTGCAATGATAGGACGTCGATGCGATCAGTTCGTGTAGGCAACGACGTGGCCCGGAAGAACGCTGATCGCTTCGAGGCCGCTGGGATCGACGCCCTGCGAGCGCAGAGCCTGTTCCAGTCCGGGATTGGCGGCGATCGTCTTCTGGAGAGCGGCCGCGGTCGGGCGGGCGCTGAAGACCCCAGTCGTATTGAGCAGGTCGTCGTCGTCAGAGGCGGCCGAATGTGGCACGTTCACCAGCGTATATCCGTTCGAAGAACCGGGGTGGAACAAGCTGGCAGCCGAAACGGCCGAAGTACCCGTGGCAATAAGAGCGCCGGCGGCGACAATAGCAGCAATTTTCATTTTGATATTTCCTTCATTCAACTATTTATGACGACGTTTTTACGTCTGTCTCGTGATGGGCTAGATGTGGTTTGCTGGATGCCGCGGCGCTAGATTGATTTCGCGAACAGCCTGTTCCGGGATCGGGACACTGGCCGATGGAACTCACGCAGTGCTGTCGCGACGGCTCCTGCCGCAGCGAGATAAGGTCGGGCGCGTTCGTAGGGCTGCCGACCGAGTGCTGCGCGTCGGCTCGAAGGAGCGATTAGGCAGTCGAGGATGCAACGTCGTCAGGTTCGGCGCAGTGCACCGATCCGCACCGTCTCCTACAGAGCGGTTGGGCGATAAATGTCGCCCCAGCGGCGCGTCGATCTCCAGCCCGCTTCGGGCAGCGGCCACCGGCCCAGACAGAGCCCAAGGTCCCGGCTTGCGGGACCCTCGATCGATATCAGAAGTCTAGCAGGAAAATGGTGGAGCCAAGGGGAGTCGAACCCCTGACCTCTTGAATGCCATTCAAGCGCTCTCCCAACTGAGCTATGGCCCCATCCGGCAAGATCGGCAGAGCCGTCTCGCTGTCGTCAAAAGGCCGTTTGGGCGCGGCCTCGTGGTAACGGCGGTTCATTACTGAAGCCGCCGGCCAAGATCAAGCGGCATTTGGTGAAAAAGCGGCGGCGCTCAGAAATTCCTCCGCCGTGCGGCCTCGCAGGACGCCGCCGGCCGAAGCGGCGGTGTCACGCGGTGCCTCAGTCTTCATCCTCGTCGCGACTGCCGATGATGTCCGACATGTCGTCGTCATCCTCGTCTTCCTCCAGGAAGGCGTCGTCGCTGGTGTCGCCGGCATCGGAATCATCGTCGTCGTCGTCGATATCGGGCAGGTTGTCGTCTTCCGCCGCGCTCTCTTCGTCCTCGACATCCGACAGCGAAACCGTGTTCGGGGTCTCCGCCGCCTCGACGACGTCGGCCTCGGCCTCTTCTTCCTCGGCGTCGGGCCGACTGCTTTCGCTCTCGAAATAGGATCGGGGATAGGAGACCCCGGTATAGGGGGACACGATCGGATCCTTGTTCAGATCGTAGAATTTGCGTCCGGTTTCCGGGCAGATGCGCTTTGTGCCGAGTTCAGGTTTCGCCATCGTCGCCTCGTCGTGGGATGCTGGTCTGCGGCCAACACCTTTAAAATCGGTTGGTCCCATACGGATTCACCATGGCCTTGTCAAAGCCGCAGAGCAGGCTTTTCGGCAAAGCGTGACGAAGGGCGTTTCCGCATGATAACGAACGCGCGCCGATTACGCCGGAAACGGCGCCGCTATGGAGCGCCGACGACACCCGCGTCGACCCGGCTTTCCGGTGGCCGCCCGGCACAGAGCAGGAGAAATCATGACGCGAGAGCTTTCGGCACCGACGCCGATTCGCGCGCGCCGGGCAGGCGCGCTCAACGGCATTGCGCGGGTGCCCGGCGACAAGTCGATCTCCCATCGCGCGCTGTTGTTCGGCGGCCTCGCTGCGGGCCGGACTTGCATCACCGGCCTGCTCGAGGGCGAGGACGTGCTGGCGACCGGCGCCGCCATGCGGGCCATGGGCGCGGTGATTCGGCGCGACGGCGAAGCGTTCGTCGTCGATGGTGTCGGCAATGGCTGCCTGCTCGAACCGGAAGCGCCGCTCGACTTCGGCAATGCGGGCACCGGTTCGCGGCTGACCATGGGCCTCGTCGGCACCTATGATTTCGGGGCTACCTTCATCGGCGACGCCTCTCTGTCGAAACGGCCGATGGGCCGGGTGCTCGATCCCCTGCGGCTGATGGGCTGCCAGGTCGTCGCGCGCTCGGGCGATCGGATGCCGCTGTCGATCCACGGACCGCGCGTCGCCGCGCCGATCACCTACCGGGTGCCGATGCCGTCGGCGCAGGTGAAGTCGGCCGTCCTGCTCGCCGGTCTGAATGCGCCGGGTGTCACGACGGTGGTCGAGCCGGTGCCGACACGCGACCACACCGAGCGGATGCTGGAAGGTTTCGGCGCCGAGATCGAGGTCGAAATCGACGCCGAAGGCGCGCGCCACATTCGCCTCACCGGCCAGGGCGCGCTGATCGGCGTCGCCGATTTCGTCGTGCCGGGCGACCCGTCCTCGGCCGCTTTTCCGCTGGTCGCCGCGCTCGTGGTGCCGGGTTCCGACGTGACCATCGAAAACGCGCTGATGAACCAGACGCGTACCGGACTGATCGAAACGCTGCTGGAGATGGGCGCCTCGATCGAGATCGGCAACCGGCGGATGGCCGGCGGCGAGGAGGTTGCCGATCTGCGCGTGCGGCACTCGTCGCTGAAGGGTGTGGCCGTTCCGCCGGAGCGGGCTCCGTCGATGATCGACGAATATCCCGTGTTGGCGGTGGCCGCGGCCTTCGCCGAGGGGGAGACGCTGATGCAGGGTCTCGAAGAGCTTCGGGTCAAGGAGTCGGATCGCCTGGCGGCCGTGGCGGCCGGCCTTGCCGCGAACGGCGTCGCGCATGAAGCGGGCCGCGACTGGCTCAAGGTGACGGGGCGCCCCGACGGCAAGGGGCTGGGCGGCGGACTGGTGGAAACCCATCTCGACCATCGCATCGCCATGAGCTTTCTCGTCCTCGGCATGGCCACCGAGCGTGCCGTGACGGTCGACGACAGCCGCATGATCGCCACCAGCTTCCCACAGTTCGAACCGCTCATGCGCGGCCTGGGCGTCCATCTCGAACGGCCGAACGCGAGGGGATGAGTGCGTTTTTTGCCACGGCGGTCTTTGGGTTCCGGCTTCTCTTCAGTCCCCTCGGCGTGGCGCTCCTTCTGTTCACCCCGCTGGCCGTCGTCTATGCCATCCGTAAGGCCGCCAAGGTCAAGCGCAGGCTGATCGCCGGACGAAGTCGTGCCGTCGAAATCGCGTTGGCGCTGGTTTCGGCGGGTGTCGTGGCCGCCGCGATGACCATGGCCTTCCTGCAGAATTGGCAGCCGGTCTTCAGCGCGTCGGACCAGCAGATCGACTTCTACACCGGTCATGGGCTCGCCGACGTTCTGATCTGGCTGGTTCTGGCCGGTGGCGCCGTGCTGCTCGCCCTGTTCTTCGTGTCGGTCCCCTTCGTCATGGGCAATGTCGGCCTGGTCATTGCGCTTGTGCTCGACGGCATGGGCATCATAGACATCGAGCCTGCCAAGGAGCCGAAGCCGGGCGAGCCACCAACCGAGACAGCATCATGACCCAACCGCTCACCATCGCCATCGACGGACCCGCCGCATCGGGCAAGGGAACGCTCGCCCGGCGCATCGCTGCGGCTTACGATCTCGATCATCTCGACACCGGACTGACCTATCGGGCCGTGGCCAAGGCGCTGCTCGACGCCGGCGCCTCGCTGGACGACGAGGCGGCGGCGGTGCGTGCGGCGCGGGTGCTGGATCTGGCGGCCCTCGATCCCCGGGTGCTCTCGGATCACCTCATCGGCGAGGCAGCCTCCAAGGTGGCGGTGATGCCGGGAGTGCGGAGCGCTCTGGTCGAGGCGCAAAGGCAGTTTGCCGGGACCGGCCGCGGCGCGGTGCTCGATGGCCGTGACATCGGCACGGTGGTGCTGCCGGACGCCTCGGTGAAGCTCTATGTGACGGCGAGCGCAGAGGCTCGGGCCACTCGCCGCCACGCCGAAATCGCCGCGGCCGGCGGCGACGCCAGCCTGGACGACGTGCTGGCGGACTTGCGGCGTCGCGACGAGCGCGACATGGGCCGCGCCGACTCGCCGCTCAAGCCCGCGGCCGATGCGCACTTGCTCGATACCAGCGAAATGGATATAGAAGCTGCGTTTCGTGCGGCCTGCGACCTGATCGATCGTCGCTAGCCGAGGAAAAATGAGGCATGAGGGCGGTCCTGGCATCAGGGCGCGCCCTTTTCTGGCATGGAGATGTGGCTGTCGAAAGCGACCGTCCCCATGTTCGATGAGGAGTTGTAACCCTGCATCCGGCCGGTCCGCCGCGCCAAACGAGAGGCCGAGGCTGAAGCCAAACCCCTTTCGCGCCCGCTTGAGCCGTCACGGCCCGCGGGCTGGATCGCCCGCGATGCGTCGATGAACACGAACCCAAGTTTGGCGCAGTCCGGCCGAAGCGGCCGGACATCCAAGGAGAAAGAATGTCGAATGTAACGCAATCGCGCGACGCCAGTCCTTCGCGCGAAGATTTCGCGGCGATGCTCGAGGCGTCGTTCCAGGACCATGACGTTGCCGAGGGCTCCGTCGTCAAGGGAACGGTTGTCGCCATCGAGAAGGACATGGCCGTCATTGACGCCGGTCTGAAGGTCGAGGGCCGGGTGCCGCTGAAGGAATTCGGCGCCAAGGGCAAGGATGGCGAGCTGAACGTCGGCGACACCGTCGAGATCTATGTCGAGCGCATCGAGAATGCGCTGGGTGAGGCCGTGCTGTCGCGCGACAAGGCGCGCCGCGAGGAGAGCTGGGTCAAGCTCGAAGAGAAGTTCAACGCCGGTGAGAAGGTCGAGGGTCAGATCTTCAACCAGGTCAAGGGTGGCTTCACCGTCGATCTCGACGGCGCCGTGGCCTTCCTGCCGCGCAGCCAGGTCGACATCCGTCCGATCCGCGACGTGACGCCGCTGATGAACACGCCGCAGCCGTTCCAGATCCTCAAGATGGACAAGCGCCGCGGCAACATCGTCGTGTCCCGCCGTACCGTCCTCGAAGAGAGCCGGGCCGAGCAGCGTTCCGAGATCGTCCAGAACCTCGAAGAGGGTCAGGTGGTCGAGGGCGTGGTCAAGAACATTACCGATTACGGTGCGTTCGTCGACCTCGGCGGCATCGACGGCCTGCTGCACGTGACCGACATGGCGTGGCGCCGCGTCAACCATCCGACCGAGATCCTGCAGATCGGCCAGACGGTGAAAGTGCAGATCGTCCGCATCAACCAGGAAACGCACCGCATCTCGCTGGGCATGAAGCAGCTCGAGGCGGATCCTTGGGACGGCATCGGCGTCAAGTACCCGATGGGCGTCAAGGTCACCGGCCGCGTCACCAACATCACCGACTACGGTGCGTTCGTCGAGCTGGAGCCGGGCATCGAGGGCCTGATCCACGTCTCGGAGATGAGCTGGACCAAGAAGAACGTCCATCCGGGTAAGATCCTGTCGACCTCCCAGGAGGTCGAGGTGGTCGTGCTCGAGGTCGATCCGGTCAAGCGCCGCATCTCGCTGGGTCTCAAGCAAACCCTGCAGAACCCGTGGGAAGCCTTCCGCGACGCGCATCCTGTTGGCACCGTCATCGAGGGCGAGGTCAAGAACAAGACCGAATTCGGCCTGTTCATCGGTCTCGAAGGCGACGTGGACGGCATGGTCCATCTTTCCGACCTCGACTGGAACCGTCCGGGCGAGCAGGTGATCGAGGAGTTCAACAAGGGCGACCTCGTCAAGGCCCAGGTGCTCGACGTCGACGTCGACAAGGAGCGCATCTCGCTCGGCATGAAGCAGGTGGCGGGCGATCCGTTCGTCAATGCGGCCGAGGGCGGCGAAATCCGTCGTGGCTCGGTCGTCACCTGCGAGGTGACCGCGATCAAGGATGGTGGCCTCGAGGTCAACATCGCCGACACGGATCTCACGAGCTTCATCCGCCGCGCCGATCTCGCCCGCGACCGCGACGAACAGCGCCCCGAGCGCTTCTCCGTCGGTCAGAAGGTGGACGCGCGCGTCACCCAGTTCGACAAGAAGGCGCACCGCATCGGCGTCTCCATCAAGGCGCTGCAGATCGCCGAGGAGAAGGAGGCCGTGCAGCAGTACGGCTCGACCGACGCCGGCGCTTCGCTGGGCGACATCCTGGGCGCCGCGCTGCGGGGCCGCCAGGACGACGCCGAATAGGATCCGTCCGGCCCATCATTCGGGCCGGTCGTTCGATAAGAAAGCCCGCGGGACAGCTGTTCCGCGGGCTTTTCGATTCGTGGAGCGCCCCCGCACCCGGCAGGATTTCCTCCGGGGCCCTCGGGGATGGAGGTTCGGAACCGTAGGCTTTCAAAGGCGCGGCTCAGGGCATCAGAGGCAAGGCGGCGGGATATCTTCAACCCCGGCGACCGTGCGCCGCGATCAAACGATTCCCTCCAACGCCGCGTCGAGGCTGCGGCCTTCGCGAAGTGGCGCCGGTCCTCCCCGCGCCGGGAGCCCCACCCGGTTATGCCATACGACCCGCATGCCGACGTTTGCGGCACCGGGCACGTCGGCGCTGCTTCCCGCGACGAAGACGGTCTCTTCGGGTCCGACCCCCAGGGCGGCGAGAACCGCCCGATAGGGCTCGGGTCGCGGCTTGTAGTAGCCGGCCTCTTCCGACGTGACGACGGCATCGAAGGGAACGCCACAGCGGGCTGCCGCCTGGCGACCCAGTTCGATCGAACAGTTGGTGGCCACACCCAGCAGGAGGCCGTGCGCCTTCAGTCGGCGGAGCGTTCCAGGCGCTTCGGGCCAGGGCTGGAGCGTATTCCAGCTTTCACGCAGTGCAGCCGGGGCATCGGGTCGAAGGCCAGCGTCCCGTGCCGCCTCGGCCACGAGCGTTTCATAGGGCCGGTAAGCGCCACAGCCATAGGTCAGTTCGAGGTAACGGGCGCGCCAGCGGCGGCCGTCCTCGTCGCTCCCGGCGGCCGCGTTCCAAACCGACCAACTGTCGAGCAGGGCGGTGAGCAGGTCGAAGACGACAGCTTTCGGCGTGTTCATGAAGTCCTCCGCGATCGATGGATGTGTGGTCGCCCCGTGCGGCCACGGACAAGGGCCGGGTGAGGCCGAGTACGGAGGCGTCCCGCACCCTGGACAAAGCCACAGCCCAAAGGAAAGAGCCCCGGTCGGCGAGGCGGTGTCCTTCGCCTCAGCCTTCGCCGCGACCGCGAACGGCGATCGCTTCGAGTTCGACCTGACAGCCGAAGTGGAGCTCGGGAACGGGAACGATCGTCCGAGCCGGCCTCGCATCGCCGAAAGCCGCCGCATAGGTCGCGTTGAAGGCGGGCCAGTTCTCGACGCCGACGATATAGGCGGTGACCCGCAGGACATGCTCGGGCCCGCTGCCGGCGGCCTTTAGAATGGCGAAGACATTGGCCAGCGCCTGCCGGGCCTGATCCTCGAACGGTTTGTCGGCCAACCGGGTCCCGTCCGGCAGCGACGGAAGCTGCCCGGAGACGAAGACGAGGTCGCGCCAGGCCGTTGCCTGGGAATAGTGCCCCGCGGGAGCCGGCGCGTCCGGCGTGCCGATCCGTTCGATCCCATCTGTCATCGTCGATCTCACCATCCGTTGATCCGTGGCCAGACCGCATGGATCCGGCCGTCGCCATCGAGCACGTGGTATCGGTTGTGCTGAGCCGCCGTGGCGCAGGCGTGGTTCGGCAGGATCCGGACACGCGCGCCCACCGGCAGTTCGGGCAGGACGGCTTGCGAGCCCGGCCGCACGGCGACGATGCCGTGCTCCTGGCTGGTATCGGCGAGGATGAGGTCCGGATAGGGACGGCCGGCCAGGTCACAGACCAGACCGTAGCCCTGATCGATCGCCTGCTTGGCCGTGCCACGGTCGCGTGACATCGCCATCCAGCCGCCGTCGACGATGATCCAACCCTTGGCCCGCTGATGGCCTATGACGGTGGCGAGAACCGACAGCGCGATGTCGTCGATCGCGACCGCGCCGACACCAGCTTGATAGAGGTCGCCGACCATGAAGACGCCGGCACGAACCTCGGTCACGCCGGTCAGATCGCGCGCATACCGCGCTGTCGGCGTCGATCCGACGCTGACGACCGGGCAAGATAGCCCTGCCGACCGAAGCGTCTGTGCGGCGGTCACCGCCGCCAGGCGCTCGTGTTCGGCGGCCGCGGCGATGTCTTCGGGGTCATCCAGCGCGTAGCTCTCTCCGGCATGGACGAGGACACCGCGCAACTCCGCCCCGCCTGCGAGCAGGCGATGGCCGATCGCCAGGAGCGTGTCCGCATCATCGGCGCCGACACCGGAGCGGTGGCCGTCGGCATCGACCTCGATGAAGACGGCAAGCGCGTCGCCGGAGCGGACACTATGCGCGGCGACGGCGTCGGCCTGTTCGACGCTGTCGAGGACGATGGCAAGATCGACGCCGCGCGAGCGAAGGGTCGATACGCGGTCGAGCTTGCCCGGTGCGATGCCGACGCCGTAGACCATGTCGACCACGCCGCCCTCGGCAAAATATTCGGCTTCCTTGAGGGTGGAGACCATTGCCGGTCCCCGCGGCGTCTCCATGGCGATGCGTGCGACGTCGATCGATTTGGCGGTTTTGAGATGCGGGCGGAAGGACACGCCGAGACGCCTCAGACGCGACCGCATGGCTTCGACGTTGGCGCGAACCCGGCCTTCATCGAGAAGCAGGCAGGGCGTCTGGACGGCATCCGAATCCAGCGCCGCGGACATCGGCTGGTTGGCGGGCTTCAAGGCGGAGGAGGCCACGGCGATCCTTTCTGTCGATTGCCCGCAGAAAAACACCGCATGGGTCGATTGACCATTAACGATTGCTAATTGGTGCATTAAGGTCAAACTTAATGCTCTCGCCGGACGATCTTCGCTTCTTCATCGCCGTCGCCAACGCCTCGTCCCTGGCGGCGGCGGCACGCGCGCTTAACGTCTCGGCGCCGGCGGTGACCCAGCGGCTGCATGCGCTCGAAGGCCGCCTGGGCACGCACCTGATCGATCGGAAGGGACGCCGGCCGACGCTGACCGATGAGGGGGAGCTGCTTGCCGAGCGCGGACGCGCCGTTCTGATCGCGCTGAGCGAGTTGGACGAGGCGCTCGCGGAACGCCGGGGTCAGGTGACGGGGCATTTGCGCATCATCGCGCCGCTCGGCTTCGGGCGCCGGTACGTCGCGCCCATCGCGGCGTCCTTCCAAGAGGAGCATCCGCACGTCAAAATCGATCTGACGTTGTCGGACCGCCTTGCCGGCGTCCCGTCGAGCAGCTGGGATCTGGCGGTTCAGGTCGACGAGCCGCGAAACGCCACGCCGAGCCTCATCATGCGCACCCTTGCGAGCAACGCCCGCCTGGTCTGCGCGGCACCATCCTATCTGAAGGCGTTCGGCACGCCCGTGGCTCCGCAGGATCTGCAGGCCCACTCCTGCATCGCCCTGCGTGAGAACGACGAGGACGTGACCTTGTGGCGGTTCGGGACGCTGGGCGGTGGGCCGGACGTCAGAATTCGGATTCAACCGCATCTGGCGAGCAATGATGGCGAGGTCGTGCGAACCTGGGCGCTCGCCGGCCGCGGCATCATCGTCCGCTCCGAATGGGATGTGGCAGACGATCTGCGGGCCGGGCGGCTGGTCAGGATTCTTCGGGATCATCCGCTGCCGGATGCACCGGTCATCGCGCTCCTCGGATCCGGGCACCAGGCACGGGCGGCGCGGACCGGCCGATTTCTCGACGCTCTCGCGAATGCCCTGAACCCGGTTCCCTGGCGCTGAGGCGCTGCTGGCGTTCGCGCTGACGCCTCTCCAGTCATCGATAGGGCGGGAAAATCCAGTTTCGATCCAGCCTCAGGTCAGCTTTAACCCAGGATTCACCACGCTCGGGCATGCTCGAAGCCGTTGTCAACGGCGGCCGGTTCGATGGTTCTGCGTCAAGAGAGGCTCGGTGGTCTGGACTTCGGGGACATCCTCGAACAGGTCTGGCATTCGGGATGTGAAGAGGTGGCCGACGATGCTCTTTTCCGGCGGCCGTCCGACAGCTTCTTTCAGGCGTTGAGCGGCCTGCAGCCCGGCCCGATTCCGGCCGGCCCGCAGACGGCTCGCCAGGACTATGCCAACAACGGCCGCCCGTGGGCCGAGCCCGCACCGCCGAGCACCGACCCGGATCAGATCGCCCTCGAACTCGGACCGCTCGACCGGCTTTCGATCGGTGAGTTGCGCCGGCTGCGTCGCCAGTTCGCGGCCACCAACCATCCCGACCGTGTCGGCCCAGGCCTACGGGACATCGCAAATCGGCGCATGACGATCGCCAACGCCCTGATCGACACGGCAATGTCGGCGGCTGCGGAGGTTGCTTCCTCCTCCTGAAGCCGCTTGGCTGAAAGCTCCGGCGCGGTGTTCCCTACCTCGTTCGGCAGAAAGCCGGCGAGTACGGCAAAACAGCGCAAGACGCCGGCGGCCGTTACAATTCGTGTTGCATCCGCTTGGCGATTGGCCCACATCCGTGCGATCTGTTGCCGTGCCTGGCGTGCCGCGGAGGGCGATACGCCGCCAACCGTCCGTTTGGCCGGCTTTCCCGGTCCCCGCCATTGTCGCGAGCGCCCGCCGCCGCATTCCATTCATTGCCGAGACCCCTATGAGCCATTCCTATTTCGCTCCTGGCCGCGTCAATCTGATCGGCGAGCACACCGACTACAATGACGGGTTCGTTCTGCCGGTGGCGCTGGACCTGGCGACGACGGTCGCCATCGACAAGCGGGCCGATCGGCAGGTCCAGGTCGAAACGGCGATGGGCGGCGCATCCTTCTCGTTCGATCTCGACGAAGCCGATCCGCAACCCCGTCACGACTGGACCGACTACGTTCGCGGCGTCGCCATCATGCTGGAGCGGGAGGGCTATCGTCTCGCCGGCGGCGATCTTTCGATCGACAGCACCGTGCCGACGGGTTCGGGTCTGAGTTCGTCCGCCGCGCTCGAGGTCTCGGTCGGCTACGCGCTGCTTCAGGCCTCCGGCCAGTCGATCGCATTGCCGCGGCTGGCGCAGCTCTGCCAGAAGGCGGAAAACGAGTTCGTCGGCACGCGCTGCGGTATCATGGATCAGTTCATCTCATGCTGCGGCGAGGCCGGCCACGCGCTGCTGATCGACTGTCGCAGCCTCGACTATCGGCCAGTGCCGCTGCCGGACGAGGCGCGGGTGGTGATCTGCAACTCCATGGTCCACCACCAGCATTCGACCGGCGAATACAATCTGCGCCGTCAGGAATGCGAGCGCGGCGTCGAGCTCCTGAAGCCGGCGCTCGGCGGCATTTCCGCGCTGCGCGACGTGACGGAGGCGATGCTGGAGACGCATCGCGACCTCCTGCCCGAGCTCACCTATCGGCGGTGCCGTCATGTCGTCACCGAGAACGCCCGGGTTCTGGCGGCCGCCGAGGCCCTCGGCGCCGGCAATGCCGCGGCGTTCGGCGAATTGATGAAGCAGTCGCACGTCTCGATGCGCGACGACTACGAGATCAGCTGCAGGGAAATCGACATTATGGTCGACCTGGCGCTCGGCGAACCGGGCGTCTATGGCTCGCGCATGACCGGCGGCGGGTTCGGCGGCTGCACGGTCAGCCTGGTTGCGGCCGACGCGGTGGACGCCTTCGCGTCTAGGCTGACGGAGCGCTATCAGGCGGCCACGGGCATCGCCCCGCAGGTTTTCGCCTCGATCGCCGGTCCGGGCGTCGGGCCGGTCGAAGCGTAAGGGCT
This sequence comes from Consotaella aegiceratis, assembly GCF_036541425.1. NCBI lineage: Bacteria > Pseudomonadati > Pseudomonadota > Alphaproteobacteria > Hyphomicrobiales > Aurantimonadaceae > Consotaella > Consotaella aegiceratis. The sequence goes on along the minus strand of NZ_JAZHFT010000006.1, from coordinate 43,135 downwards.
TCGCGACCCGGACAGATTGCCCGCCCGGCCGCCGCGTGCGACGAGCCGATCGAGCCGCGTCGGGCGCTACCGGATCGGTTCGTGCACGGTGACGAGCTTGGTGCCGTCGGGAAAGGTCGCTTCCACCTGGACGTCGTGGATCATCTCGGCGATGCCCTCCATGACCTGATCGCGGCCGATCACATGGGCGCCGGCCTCCATCAGGTCGGCGACGGGACGTCCGTCTCGCGCGCCCTCGACGACGAAATCGGTGATTAGGGCGATGGCCTCGGGATGGTTGAGCTTGACGCCGCGCGCGAGCCGCTTGCGCGCCACCTCGGCCGCCATGGCGACGAGAAGTTTGTCCTTTTCGCGGGGCGTCAGCTGCATGGCGGTCGATCCTTCGGTTTCAGCTCAGCTCGACCATACCCGTGGAAGGGCGTCCTTCGCCAGGGTCGAAAGCAGCGGCATGAGCCTCTTTCGCAGCCGAAAGCCGCTCGCGGCAGTCAGCCGGACCACGATCAGGCCGGAAAAGGCGCTGGCGGCGCCGGCCTCTCCGACGACGGCGCGGATCTCGTCGAGCCTCTCGGCGCCGCCGTCGTCCTGATAGAGCACCGTCGCGAAGGCTCGCGCGCCAGCCAATGTCGCGCCCCGCGCCGCCAGCGATGCGATATCGCCTTCGAGCCGAAGGTCGTCGGCAAAGACGAGGCGGCCGTCCCTCGTGATCCGCCAACGATCCGCGATGAGGCCGGAACGGACCACTTCGCCCATGGTCTCGCGGCCCAGGATGATGCTTTCGACCAGGAGAAGCCGGCTCGAACCGGCGCAGTGGACCTCCAATTTGCGCGCGAGGCGACCGCCGTCGAACAGGATGGTTTCCTGCGGCAGCCAGGCAAGGGAGGCGTTCGACGCGACCGAAGCCGTGGTGGCGACCTCGGCGCGGTCGGCCGCGGCGCGATAGACGCGCTCGCAGGCCTGCGTCGTGATGGCGAGGCTGGTGCCTTCGGCCGCCTCGAACGCCTGGTTCAGGCGGTCGCCGCCGGTCAGTCCGCCGGAGGTGTTGATCAGCACCGCCTCGGCAGCGGCCTGAGGCAGGCGCGGGAAACGCAGTTTCAGGCAGCCGGCCTGATACAGCCTGTCGATCCGGGTGGTTTCCCCAACGAGACGAACCGCCGCCCGCGCGGTGCCCCGGGCCCGCTGCAGCGGCTCTGCTAGGGGATCTTTCAGCGCGCTAGAGGTCAAGCAGATGCACGTCGTCGCCTTGATCGCTGTTGCCCTCGGACGCCAGGACCTCGGTCACGAAGGCGCCCAGGCCGATCGACCACCAGTCCAGCGAGTCGTCGAAACTGGCGATGGTGACGCCGTAGCGCAGATTGACGTCCATCTCCAGGACCGGATCGCCGGCTTCGTCGATATAGGCCTTGCTGAAGCGGCGTTCCCGATTCCAGGCATTGATCGTCTCCGGGTCGACCGAGACGTCGCTCCACGCGGCGTAGAAGCGCACGCTCTTGCACGCGCCGTCGTCGCAGTCTTCCGGAAAGATGGCGTAGAGAGTGCCGTCGATCCGGCCCCGCACATAGGCGTCCTCGCCGCTGGTCACGGTCGCGGAGCCATAGCCGCGCGCCATGTTGGCGATCTGGTCGAGGTCGGCGGTCTGGATCAGATCCGCCGCGTCGAGCGGCCCGGCGAGCATCAGCAACAAAGGCAAGGTCAGCACGGTGCGCATAGCATCACTCCTGTGCATCGGGCGTCGGGCGCGGCGGCCACCATGGCCGGCATGAGGAAACCTAGAACCAAGCCGTGATTTGAAAAGATTGGGACCGTATCGGATGCCCGGCATCCGCTGCGATAAGCTTCGGTTCGGCTCGGATCCATTCGCGCGAGCGACGCCGCCGCCCCGCTTCGGATCGTCGATTCCAGATCGATACACCCGGTCGCGACAGAGAAGTTCAATTTCCGTATAGTCGCCGTCATTCGGTCAGTCGATCGGTGCGATCGCACGGCCATGCAAGTCGGTAAGGACGATGGCGAGAACGTTGGGATGGGATGTCGGCGGGGCGCATGTGAGAGCGGCGCTCGCCAATGATGGCCGCGTCGTGAAGATCTGGCAGAAGCCGACCCCCGTGGGCCGGGATCTGACGCCGCTGGAGGAGGCACTCGAAGCGATTTTGGAGGATGCCGGCGCCGTCGACCGCCATACGGTGACGATGACCGGCGAGACGGCGGACAGCTTTTCCGACCGCAAGGAGGGGGTGGAGCGGCTGAGCCAGGTGCTGCATACCCGCCTGGGCGACAATTTGTATCTCTATGCCGGGCGCTCGGGTTGGATCACCGGCCGTTCGATCGGCGATCAGGGCGAGGACATCGCCTCCGCCAGCTGGCACGCCAGCGCCAACCTGGCCGCCGAGGCGATGGAAGCCGCTCTCTTCATCGACATGGGGTCGTCGAACACTGACATCGTGCCGATTGCCGAAGGGAGCCTCCGGGCGGCCGGCTATACGGAGACGGAACGGCTGGTCTCGGGCGAACTCGTGCCTCAAGGCTACATGCGCACGCCGCTGATGGCGGTCGCCGATACCGTGCCCTTCGGCGGCCGGCCGACGCCCGTGCTGGCCGAGGGCTTTGCCACCATGGAAGATGTCCAGCGGCTGCTGGGGTCTTTCGAGGTCGACGAGGATCGGGATGCCGACGAGGCGCTCGAAGCGATCGAGGCCTCGCGCGCCCGGCTTGCCCGCATGATCGGCATGGATGTCGGCGACGCTTCGGACACGGCCTGGATGTCGCTGGCCGCTGCCTTCGCCGAGGCTCAGCTCCGCCATATCCACGATGCGGTGCTCCTGGTCCTGTCGAGATGCGACGTGAGCAAGGACGCGCCGATCGTGGTGGCCGGCGTCGGCCGGCCGGTGCTGCGCCGTCTGGCAGCGCGGCTGGAGCGCGGCATCGTCGATTTCGGCGACTTGATGGACTGCTCGGCCGAGCTGCGTGACGCGGTCTGTCTGGCGGCTCCCGCCGTCGCGGTCACGCTGTTGGGCGACAAGGCCTGATCCGGATCGACACCCTTTCGAAATGGAGGGACCTGGCCGAAACCTAGCTTCCAGCCGCCTCGCTGCCGGATCGGCGTGCGGACAGGAGCAGGCGCCGCGGATCGAGGGGGGCGCCGGGGACCAGGGTCACCACCTTGTAGCCGCGCGCCTGAAGCGCATCGAGAAAGGCAGGCAGCATCGCGGCCGTGCGCTGATGAATGTCGTGCATCAGGATGACGCCGCGGCCTTTGGCCTCCAGGCGCGCCAGGGCCCGCTCCTTGACCGCCGCAGGACTGCTGACGAAGTAATCCTTGGAATCGATGTCGGGATCGATCACGACGACGCCCTTGGCCGCCAGGGTTCGCCGGAGCGCCGGCGTGTCGGCGAGATAGGGAAACCGGAAGAATGGGGCCGGCTGGGCACGAAGCGGAACCAGGGCGGCGGCGACGCTTTTCCGCCCCTGTTCGATCTCCTGCATCGACCGCTCCAGGCTCATCGCGGCGAGATTGGCATGATGTTCGGTATGGGTGCCGATCGTGTGGCCGTGCGCGGCCACCTGGCGGACGAGATCGGGATGGTAGCGCGCCATTTCTCCGACCATCAGAAATGTCGCCTTCACGCCGTGCGCGTCCAGGGCATCGAGAATCTTCGGGGTCTTGCCGGGCATCGGACCGTCGTCGAAGGTGAGGACGACCTCGTGGTCTTGAAGCGCAATGTCCTCGATGTCGTCGACGACGATCGTTCGGCCGGTCAGTGCCGTTCGGCGGTCGCCGAAATAGGGTCCGGCGATGCGCCGGGCGCCTGCGATATCGGATCCCGTGAAGGCCAGAAGCGGCACGTCGTTCTCCTCGGCGGCGCGGTTTGCCGACTGCAAGAGGGGATGACGCGCACAGCCGGCGATAGCCATCGCGCTCAACGCGACGGCAAGGATGGTGCGAGCGAACGGCATGACCAAGCCTCCTGATTCGAGCCCGGTCACTATGAATTTGTTAAGGTTAACGAAATGCTACCAAAAGCTGTATCAGAGCGATCGGCACGTCGGGTGACGTGCATGAGCTCTTGTTCGCTCCGCGCCGCAGAAAAGGTCCTGTCGGCGACGTCGATTCACGAGTAGTTGGGGCCGCGAGCGATCGGGCGCCCCGGCAAAATCCCTTCCGCGAAGCGCCGGCCTGCGCCGGACAGATCGAACGGGCCGGCGATATACACCTCCGTCTCGGGCGCCAGCATGCGCATGAACGCCTCGTCGATGATCTCGGCGCCGCGCAGCGCGTCCAGCGTGCTGTTTTCCGGCACCGGCAATTGCTTGATCAAAAGCACCTGACGACAGCCGAGTCGGGCCGCCAGCCAGGCCGAAAGCGCGTCGGCGGTGACAGACCAGCTTTTTTCGATATCGGGATGCTGTGACAGCATCTCGTAGGGCATCCAGACCGGGATCGAGCCGCCGGCGATGGCACTCGCGAACGAGTCTTCCGAGTTGGCCGGAACCATGCGCCGACCGAGGCTGACGAGCGCGTGGCCGAACTGCTCCATGGCCAGGATCGCCATCTGGTGGGCAGCTTCCTCGCTATAGCCCATCTTGTACTTGTTGTGCCGGACGGCGTCTGCGAACGGCCCGCCTCCCGGCACCAGGATCGCCGGCACCGAAACCCGCTCGATCGCCTCGATCCAGCGCGCCAGGTCGCGCAAGACCGTTGCGCTGCCGCCGAACTTCATCACCAACACATCTTCCATCGACACTGACCGTCATTCTCATGGATTTGGGGCGATCGGCATGCGCGCTCGACTTCGCAACGCCGCCCGGCCAAGCGGTGGAGACTTCGCGCCGGGGTGAAACGCTGCGTGAAGTTCTGACCGAACCCGCTCCGCCTGGCAAGAAGGGTGAGGACAGCCTAACCCGTCATCGGTTTCGAAAAAACCATCATCTCGACTGTGTGTTCGAGGTTCTTTGCGGCCATGGCGGTTCGAAGACCTTTCATCCGAGCCGATCGGTCCGGGTTCGGCGGATTTCGACGCCGACCGCGGCGGGACCGAGTTCCAGCTTTTCGACACGAACGGTCACTCCCTCGACGCGCGGGTCGGTGAGCACGAGCGCCGCGAGGTCCTCCGCGAGCGTCTCCACCAAGGCCGTGTGCGCCCGTGCGGCCAGAACGCGAATCCCGTCGGTGATGACGTCGTAGGAGAAGACGTCCTCCATGGCCGACGGCATCCGGGAGGGCCGGAAGACGTCCGCCTCGACCGAAAAGCGAACTTTCTGCGCGGCCTTTTCTTCAAAGCCATAGGCACCGACCCGCATATCCACGACATGGTCGCGCACGAACACCCGGTCCGTCGCCCCGTCGCTTGCGGCGCGACTAAAATCGACTTCATTGCGGCGCACAAGGCGACGCATCGTCGCCAGTGCCTCAGGCTCGAAGGGGTTCGCCGGCTGGCCGGCCCAGTGGCCGGAAAAGGCAATGACGTCGGGCGCCAGGGCCAGGAAGCGCGGCACGTCCGGCGGCTCCAGTCCGCCGGCAAGCCCGCTTGTGAGGCCGACGCTTCGGCAGGTTTCGACGAAGGCGGCCAAGGCGGATATCGGCAGGACCGACAGAAGTCGCTGCTCGTCTGCCGTGTCCAGAAGGGCTCCGGCAAAACCGGCCTCGCGCAACGCCCGAAGGATGGCCCAATCGGGCTCGGTGACCACCGGCAACCGGGCGATCGCGCCCGGACCCTGCGAATCGGCCAGCGACCGGATCAGGTCGTGGGACGTGGCCGCTCCCGGCCCGACATCGACGACCGAAGCGTCGGCTTTGCGGCCTTCGCCGGCGTCGGCCATGCGCTCGGTCGAGAGCCAGAGCCGGCCACGACCGATGTCGGCGACGATCGCCGCCAGCACGCCGGGCTCGGCCTCTCCGTCCGGCAGGTTTCGCAACCAGATGCCCTGCGCGCCCGCCGTCAAAGCGTCGGCGGCCTCCGCTGAATTATGGACGGTGACGAAGAGCTCGGTCATGCATCCTTGGATTTCACGTGAAACGGAGGCGCCTGGACCAAGTCTCGGCGACCGCGAACGGCTTGGCGTCGATTATGGCCGGTCGGCGGGCTACCGCCAAGCATTGTGCGACGGCATCCTGCATGTTTTCCGCTTGCGTGCCGCCGCGCCACCATGACAGACAGCCTCAACCGTAAGCGAGGGCTCCAGGTCTTGAGCACCAGAAACTTCATCCTCACCCTGTCCTGTGTCGACCGGCCCGGCATCGTGGCCGCGGTGACCACGGTTCTCGCGTCGCTCGGCGGCAACATCGCCGAGTCGAGCCAGTTCTGGGACCGCCAGACAGATCGCTTCTTCATGCGCATCGCCTTCATGGCGCCCGAAGCGCTGAAGCGCGAAGACATCGAGCGCGAACTGCAATCTGCCGTAGCGCGTTTCGATATGAAGACGGCGCTCGTCGACCAGGACCGGCGACCGCGAATCGTCGTCATGGTGTCGAAGTTCGACCACGCGCTGGAGCATCTGCTCTACCAGATCCGCGTCGGTTGGCTCAGGGCCGATGTCGTCGCCATCGTCTCCAACCACGAGGCGGCGCGTCCCGTCGCGCAGGCGCACGGCCTGCGGTTCGAGCATTGGCCGGTCGCGCCCGCGACCAAGAAGGACCAGGAGGCGCGGCTTCTCGATCTGGTGACGGCCGAGAGTGCCGATCTGGTGGTGCTGGCGCGCTACATGCAGGTGCTGTCCGACGACCTGTCGAACCGCCTGTTCGGGCGGGTCATCAACATCCACCACTCGTTCCTGCCGAGCTTCAAGGGCGCTCGGCCCTATCACCAGGCGCACGAACGCGGCGTCAAGCTGATCGGCGCGACGGCGCACTACGTCACCGCCGATCTCGACGAGGGCCCGATCATCGAGCAGGAAACCGAGCGCGTCACCCATGCCATGAGCGCGAGCGATCTCGTGGCGGCCGGGCGGGATGTCGAGGCTCGCGTGCTGGCCCGCGCCGTGAAGCTGCATCTGGAGAGCCGCGTCATGCTCAACGGTCGCAAGACCGTGGTGTTCGGCTGAGCCTGCCATCGGCGCGGTGAGCGCATTGCCTCTTCCCGGTTGCGCTCCGATCGCCTAGCCTGCGCTTTTCCGACAAGGGAGGATGCGCAGATGACGTGGCTGCGGGCATTCAAGGGCACCGACCACACAAGGGGCGGAATTCACGCCGTCATGGCTGGGGCCGCCACGGCGCTCTGGCTTGTTGCTGCACCGGCCTGGGCACAGCAGGCGGCCGATGCGGTTCAGCCCGAAAGCGCGTCGGGCGCCGCGGAGCGGACCCTCGCCAAGGCCGAGCGGCAGATGGTCGCCGCCGCCAATCCGCTCGCTGCGGAGGCGGGACTCGCCATCCTGCGCGACGGTGGCAACGCCATCGACGCCATGGTGACCGTCCAGCTCGTCCTCGGTCTGGTCGAGCCGCAATCCTCCGGCCTCGGCGGCGGCTCCTTCCTGGTCTATTACGATGCCGAGGAGGGGCGGCTCACCACCTTCGACGGGCGCGAGACGGCGCCGCGCGACGCCACGCCGCAACTGTTTCAGGATGCTTCCGGCGAGCCTCTGGAGTTCTACGACGCCGTCGTCGGGGGCCGATCGGTCGGCACGCCGGGCACGCTGAAGCTGATGGCCGAGACCCATGCCCGCTACGGGCAATTGGCCTGGCGCCGGGTGGTCCAGCCGGCGATCGAGCTGGCCGAAAAGGGCTTCGAGGTGTCGCCGCGCCTGCACGATCTGATCGTCGAGGACGGCGAGCGCCTGAAGACCTACGACGGACCGAGCGCCTATTTCTTCTTGGACGGCCAGCCGCTGCCGGTCGGCCATCTGCTGAAGAACCAGGCCTACGCCGACACGCTGAAGGCGATCGCCACGGATGGCGCCGAGGCCTTCTACGAAGGGCCGATCGCTCAGGCGATCGTCGATACGGTTCATGGCGCTGGGGACAATCCCGGCAGGCTGTCGCTCGCCGATCTTGCTTCCTATCAGGTGGTCGAGCGCGAGCCGGTCTGCGTCGACTATCGCGAAGCGGAGGTCTGCGGCATGGGGCCGCCCTCCTCCGGTGCGCTGACCGTCGGCCAGATCCTCGGCCTGATCGAGCCTTATGACATCGGTGCGATGGGAGCCGAGAGCGCCGAGGCTTGGCGGCTGATCGGCGACGCCTCGCGCCTCGCCTTTGCCGACCGGGGCCGCTACATGGCCGACATCGATTTCGTGCCCATGCCGCTGAAAGGGCTGACCGACAAGGCCTATATCGCCGAACGGGCGAAGCTTATCGGCGGCGACGCGGCGCTCGCCGAGGACGAGGTCGTCGCCGGCACACCGCCCTGGGACCACGCCATGCTGTGGGGCGACGACCAGGCGTTGGAACTGCCCTGCACCAGCCACTTCTCGATCGTCGATGCCGACGGCAATGTCGTCTCCATCACCACGACGATCGAAAACGGCTTCGGCTCGCGGCTGATGACGAACGGCTTTCTCTTGAACAACGAGCTGACCGACTTCTCCTTCGCCACGCAGGAGGACGGACGGCCCGTCGCCAACCGCGTGGAGCCGGGCAAGCGGCCGCGCTCCTCCATGTCGCCGACCATCGTGATGAAGGACGGCAAGCCATGGATCGCCATCGGCTCGCCCGGCGGCAGCCGCATCATCGGCTATGTCGCCGAGGCGCTGATCGCGCTCATCGACTGGAACATGGACGTGCAGGAGGCGGTCTCGCTGCCGCATCTGGTCAACCGCTTCGGCCCATTCGACCTGGAGGCCGGCACCAGCGCCGAGGATCTCGCCGGGCCGCTGGCGGAGGCCGGGTTCGAGACCAATGTCACAGATCTTGATTCCGGCCTGCACGGCATCGTCATTACGGCCGGCGGCCTGGAGGGCGGTGCCGATCCGAGGCGCGAGGGCGTCGCGATCGGCGACTGACCGGGCCGCTAGAGACCCCGGATCGTCGCCAGCACGTCGTCCTCGATGTCGATTCCCTGCGTCTCCGCCTGGCGCCGAAGCTCCTGGCCGCGGCGTCCGGGGATGCGCGCGCCCTCCTGGGCGGCGACGGCCGCCGCCATCGCGGCCAGACGCTCGACCGCGCCCGGTCCGCCGATCCGCTCGGGGTCGAGTGCCAGGATTAGATGGCCAAGCGCCGGCGCCGATCCTTCGGCGTCGAGCAGCGAGTCGGCTTCGAATCCGAATTGCGCGCCGGTCACCCCGGCCGCGAGCATTTCGACCATCAGCGCCAGGGCCGCACCCTTGGCGTCGCCCATCGGCGCCATCGTGCCGGCGATCGCCGCGTCGGGATCGGTGGTGGGATTGCCGTCCCTGTCGAAGGCCCAGCCCTCGGGGATCGGCACGCCCTTCTGCCGCGCCGCCATGACCTTGCCGCGCGCCACCTTGGAGAGCGAGAGGTCGACCACCACCGGGTCGCCGTGCGCCACCGGCGCGGCGAAGGCGAGCGGGTTGGTGCCGAACAGCGGCAGGCGACCGCCCCAGGGCGCCATGGCGGCCGGGGCGTTCGCCACCATCAGCGCCACGAGGCCGACCTGGGCGAACCGTTCGACCGTCAACCCCAGGACGCCGGCATGATGCGACCGCCGGATCGCGGCGACCGCCACGCCCTGTTCGCGCACCAGCGCCGGCAGTTCGCCAACGGCGAGGTCGAGCGCCGGGTAGGCGAAGCCGTAATGGGCGTCGATCCGCAGCACGCCCGGCGCGATCCGCTCAAAGCTCGGACCGGCGCGGCCATCCACCTTGCCCGCCGACACCTGGGCGGCATAGATCACCACACGGCGCAGCCCGTGGCCGGACTGGCCGGCGGCCTCGGCGTTGACCAGGGCCGCCGCGACGGATCGGGCGGCGGCCGGCGCCGTGCCGACACGCTCCAGCGCCGCGCCGACGAGCGCCTCGGCATCGGCCAGCGATAGTCTCATGGAGGGATCCTTTCGAATGGGCGGGAGCAGCGCGCGAGATGTCGCGTGTTGCGAGCCTTAGCACAAACATCCGCAGACGGTTGACGGCCGCGCCGCGCCGCTTCAAACCTGCGCCCAGCTTTTTTGCCCGGCCTGCAACCGTGATCCGGTGGCCCGCACGCCGGCGCACCATCAACGCGAGGAAACCGTCGATGAAGCCGATCTTCGTTCAGTTCAAATGCCGGCCCGGACAGGCCTATCAGGTCGCCGACACTCTGGTCGAAACCGTCGAGGAAATCTCCGAGGTCTATTCCACTTCGGGCCATTACGACCTGATCGCCAAGTTCTACCTGGACGACGGGCAGGACATCGGCCGCTTCGTCACCGAGAGACTGCAGCCGATGGACGGAGTGGCCGACACGTTCACGCTCGTCGCCTTCAAGGCCTTCGGCCGAACCTGATCGCAGGGTTCCCGGCTGCGGCTCGGGAGTGGTTCACGTCGGTGCCGCCCGCCGGAATCCGCTCCAGACCGGCCGGCGTCATTGACGAAAATCGTGCTGGTTGCAGAGCTTAAGCCAATTGGCCGGCTTTGTTCCTTTAATGTTCTTGTTTTATCCTCGATCCTAAGTTACGCTTCTTGGAACATCGGTCGTGGTGGACCGCCAAAGGGAGCGTGGACATGGTGGCTCGAGCCCGAACGGTTGCCTTTCACGGCGTGGACGCGGTTCCTGTCGACGTCCAGGTGATGGTCGCGCCGGGCAAGATGGGCATGCAGATCGTCGGCCTGCCGGACAAGGCCGTGGCCGAGAGCCGGGATCGCGTGCAGGCGGCGCTCCACGCCTCCGGCTTGGCCATGCCGCCGAAGAAGGTCACGGTCAATCTCGCTCCCGCGGACTTGCCCAAGGAGGGTAGCCATTTCGACCTGCCGATCGCGCTCGGCCTGATGGCGGCGCTCGGCGCGATTCCATCGGACGCGCTGCAGGGCTTCGTGGTGCTCGGCGAATTGTCGCTGGACGGCATGATCGCCCCGGTGGCGGGCGTGCTGCCGGCTGCGATGGCGGCCAACGCCGCCGATTGCGGGCTGATCTGTCCGGCCGATTGCGGTTCCGAAGCCGCCTGGGCGGATAGCGAAATGCCGATCGTCGCCGCGCGCAGCCTGATCCAGATCGCCAACCATTTTCGCGGGACACAGGTCATCGCGCGCCCCGAGCCGGCCATTCGCTCGTCGGCCGTCGGCCTGCCCGATCTGGCCGACATCAAGGGCCAGACCGTGGCCAAGCGGGCGCTGGAGATCGCGGCTGCGGGCGGCCACAATCTGCTGATGGTCGGCCCGCCGGGCTCCGGCAAGTCGATGCTGGCGCAGCGCCTGCCCTCGATCCTGCCGGCGCTGACGCCGCGCGAACTCCTGGAAGTGTCGATGATCGCCTCGGTGGCCGGCGAGATCGGCGACGGCAAGCTGTCCGACCGCCGACCCTTCCGGGCGCCGCATCATTCGGCCTCGATGGCGGCCATGGTCGGCGGGGGGCTTCGTGCCCGGCCGGGCGAGATGTCGCTCGCCCATCGCGGCGTGCTCTTCCTCGACGAGTTCCCGGAATTCTCGCCCGTCGTGCTCGATTCGCTGCGCCAGCCGTTGGAGACTGGAGAATGTGTGATTGCCCGCGCCAATCACCGGGTGACCTATCCGGCCTCGATCCAGTTGGTGGCGGCCATGAACCCTTGCCGTTGCGGCATGGCGGGCGAACCGGGCCACACCTGCGCCCGCGGCCCGCGTTGCGCAGCCGAGTATCAGGCGCGCATCTCAGGGCCTCTGATGGACCGCATCGACCTGCGCGTCGACGTGCCCGCCGTGACGGCCAGCGATCTGATCCGGCCTGCGCAGGCGGAAAGTTCGGCGGTGGTCAAGGCGCGGGTGGAGCGTGCGCGCGCGCTTCAGTCGCAGCGCTATGAAGCGATGGGCCTGTCGCCGGCGACGGTGAATGCCCAGTGTTCGGCGGCGCTGGTCGAGACAGCGGCGGCGCCGGACGATGCCGGGACCCGGCTCCTGCGCGACGCGGCCGAGCAGATGAAGTTTTCCGCGCGGGCCTATCATCGGATTCTCAAGGTGGCGCGCACGCTCGCCGATCTCGACGGTGCCGAGACCGTCGGTCGGCTGCATCTGGCCGAAGCGATCTCCTACCGCGCAGCCGGAGAGCGGCTGCAGGCGGCGGCCTAAGCGGAAAACAGGAGCGAGCCCGCATGTTGGACAGGCTGAGGCATCAGTTCGAGACGGCGTCGGCGAGCTACGCCGCGAAGAACGATCTGCGGCGCGACGCCGATTGGTTCGTTCTCAAGATGCACGAAGAAATCGGCGAATTGACCCAGGTCTGGAATGCGCTGAGCGGACGTGGCCGCCGACGCGGGCTGGCCGAGGGTCAACTTCGACAGGCGCTGGCTGACGAGACCGCGGATCTGCTCGGTCACGTCCTGCTGTTTGCCGATCGGAATGGCCTTGATCTGTCGTCCGCGATCGAACGGAAATGGCGGTTCAGGCCCGATCTCGATGGCAGCGAATGAGGTCTCGCCGATCCGAACCTGGAGCGGCGGAGTGAAAAGCCGGGATCGAGCGTTTAGGGAAATTGTGGCGTCGCATTGGATTTGTCAGGAACGGGATCCTTTTTGCTCCGATGCTCCAGTCGATCGCAATGACAGCGACATGGCGAAAAGCCGGTTGAACGGAACCATTGATGTCTGAAGGCACCCACCATGGTGGCATCGTGACGATGATACCGAACATTGCAGGCTACGACAGCATCGCGCCCCGCTTCGAGGCCGCCCGGCGCCTCAAGCGCTGGGAATTGCCGTTCTTCGAGGCATTGGCCGGCAGGCTGGCGCCCGGCGCGAAACTGCTCGACTGCGGCTGCGGCACGGGCCACGCCGGCCTGACGTCGATGGTCGAGGCGGGCGTCGAGATCACCGCGCTGGACGGCTCCGCGCCCATGCTGGCACTCTTCGGACGGCGCTACCCGTCGGCGCGAACGGTGCTGAGCGACATGCTCGACTATCGGCCGGACGAGCCGTTCGACGCCATCATCGCCTGGGATAGCTTCTTTTACCTCGACCATGTCGAGCAGGAGCGAATGCTGCGCCGCTTCGCCGAATGGCTGCGGCCGGGCGGCCTGTTACTGCTGACCACCGGCCCGGGCCATTCGACAGTGATCGGTCAGATGTTCGGTGTCGACTTTTCCTATGCGAGTTTTGCCGGCAGCGACTATCGCGCCTTGATGGGGGCGTGTGGTCTCTCGGTCGAGTGGGATCGGTTCGACGAGCCGGGAACGCAGGTCCATCGCGTCTGGCTGGCGCGAAAGGGACCTCTCGCGCCCGCTGCACGGGCTGCGGGCGCGCCGCAGGCCCTATGACGATGCCGGCACGGCCTGGCGCTCGTCGGCGATGATGGTGGCGACGGCGGCGATTTCGGCCTCGTGTCCCGGCTCGCGCCAGGGCTCGGCCATCGCCGCCTCGTACCATTCGCGCATCGCCGGAAATTGCCGCAGCCGTTCCGCATAAGCCGCTGCTTCCGGCGGCAATTCCAGGCCGTAGGTCTGGACGCGATAGGCCACGGGCGCGAAGAAGGCGTCGACGGCGGTAAAATCAGAGCCAGCGAGGAATGGCCCGCCGAATCGCTGCAAGCCCTCCGTCCAGACTTCGCAGAAGCGCGCGATGTCGCGCTGCAAAGCCGGTGTCATCTCCTTGGGTCGTGCCCGCACCCCGCAATTCATGGTGCAGATGGCCCTCAGCGTTCCATAGCCGGCGTGCATCTCGGCGGCGGCCGATCGGGCAAAGGCGCGGGCCGGCGCGTCGGAGGGCCAGACGCCGGGGTGACGCTCGGCGAGATATTCGACGATCGCAAACGAGTCCCAGACCCGGATCTCGCCGTCGTGCAGGCAGGGCACCAGTCCGTTCGGCGAGAAGTGTCGATAGCGCTCGAAGTTCTCTGCTTCGAACGGTACGAGGCGCTCCTCGAACTCGATGCCCAGTGCCTTCATCAGCACCCAGGGCCGCAGCGACCAGGACGAGTAGTTCTTGTTGGCGATGAAGAGTTGGTACATAAAGCCTTCCTCCGGCCGGCGCGGCGCGCCTGAATGCGACAGGCTGCCGATCAGCCCAGGATCGCCTTGACCTCCGGCAGGTCCTTCAACGGACGCTGCGGACGCGGGCCGATCTGCTCGATGATGTGGCCGGCGGCCGCCGCGCCGAGCTGCGCGCTCTTCTCACGGTCGAGCCCGGCGGTGTACCCGCGCAACATGCCCGAAGCGAACAGATCGCCGGCGCCGGTGGTGTCGACCACTTCGGCGATCGCGGTCGCCGGCACGGCCACGCGCTCGTCGCCTTCGACGATGACGCAGCCCCTTTCCGAGCGGGTGACGGCGGCGAAGCGCTTGGTGTCCCGGGCGAGGCGGTCGATTGCCGCGTCGATGTCGTCGACCTCGTAGAGCGCCTTGGCTTCTGCCTCGTTGGCAAAGACGATGTCGACGGTGCCGGTGCGCATCAGCTCCAGGAATTCGGCGCGATAGCGGTCGACGCAGAACGAGTCCGACAGCGTCATCGCTACTTCGCGGCCGTTGGCGTGGGCGATATCGGCCGCCTTGCGGATCGCGTCCTTGGCGCGCGGCGGATCCCACAGATAGCCCTCGAAATAGGTGACCTTGGCGGCGGCCACGAGCGCGTCGTCGATGTCGTCCGGACCCAGCTCCACGCAGGCGCCGAGATAGGTCGACATCGAGCGCTGGCCGTCCGGCGTCACCAGGATCATCGAGCGCGCCGTGGGCGGATCGCCCAGCAGCGGCGTGGTGTCGAAGCGAACGCCGAGAGAGCGGATGTCGTGGGTGAAAATGGCGCCCAGCTGGTCGGAGGAAACCTTGCCGATATAGGCGCCAGTGCCGCCGAGGCTGACAAGACCGGCCACCGTGTTGCCGGCGCTGCCGCCGGAGGTCTCGATGGCCGGGCCCATATGCTCGTAGAGATGCAGGGCACGGTCCGTATCGATTAGGGTCATGGCACCCTTGGCCACGGCCTCGCGTTCCAGAAAGGCGTCGTCGGTCTGGGCAATGATGTCGACGATGGCATTGCCGATCGTCAGCACGTCGTAGTCGGTCATCGGAGCTCCTTCAGCGGCTTTCTGTTCCATAGACCGAAAAGCGCCGCGCTGACCAGTCGCGCGCGACGCGGGTGCGTTGCGATCCAGATCGCGGCTGCCTATTTCCTTTCCTATCGAGAGGATAGCCACGATGATCTTCGCCGCCGCCCGGCTCGCCATTCGGGATCTGTTTTCGCCGCCCTTCCGCTCGGCCTTGTGGAAGTCGCTCGGGCTGACGCTCGCGGTGCTCTTCGCCTTGTGGTTTGCGATCAGCTTCCTGTTCGAAACCTTCGCCATTCCGTTCTTTTCGAGCTTCGCGCCGGATATGCCGGCCTGGCTGGAGAACGCCGAAACCTTCGCGGGCTGGGCGGCCGGATTGCTGCTGGCGATC
Organism: Consotaella aegiceratis; assembly: GCF_036541425.1. Lineage (NCBI taxonomy): Bacteria > Pseudomonadati > Pseudomonadota > Alphaproteobacteria > Hyphomicrobiales > Aurantimonadaceae > Consotaella > Consotaella aegiceratis. The sequence continues at coordinate 27,729 of NZ_JAZHFT010000006.1, read as the reverse complement.
CTGCTCGCCTTCCTGATCGCGCCGATCAGCGCACTGATCGCGGGCCTGTTCCTCGATGACGTGGCGGAGGAAGTCGAGCGGACCTATCCGGGTGCGCCGCCGGGCCGGTCGATGCCGCTCCTGCCCAGCATCGGCCTGTCCGTGCGCTTTCTGGGCGTCGTCATCCTCGGCAACCTGATCGCCTTTGCGCTGCTTTTGGTGCCGGGGGTCAATCTCATCGCCTTCTTCGCGGTCAACGGCTACCTGCTCGGCCGCGAATATTTCGAGTTTGCGGCGCTGCGCTATCGCGGCGAAGAGGACGCCAAGGCGCTCCGGCACCGCTACGGCACGACCGTGTTCCTGAGCGGTCTGGTGATCGCGGCATTCCTCGCCGTTCCGATCCTTAACCTGCTGACCCCGCTCTTTGCCGCCGCGCTGATGGTGCACCTGCATCAGAGGATCGCGCAGCGCGAGGGCGGGCTGCCGCTCAGGCCGGCGACGCCGATCCCTGCAGTCCGGGCGGCCGCGGCGCGATCGGAGTGATCGGCGCCGGGATGGCGTTGGTCTTTTCGTCGGCCTTGCACAGGTCGGCGATGATGCAGATGCCGCACTCCGGCCGCCGCGCCTTGCACACGTAGCGCCCGTGCAGGATCAGCCAGTGATGCGCATGGAGCAGCGCGTCCTCCGGCACGACCGTCATCAGCCGCGCCTCGACCTCGTCGGGCGTCTTGCCGGGCGCGATCTTCAGCCGGTTGCCGAGCCGAAAGATATGGGTGTCGACGGCAAGTGTCGGCTGGCCGAAGGCGGCGTTGAGGACGACGTTGGCGGTCTTGCGGCCGACGCCGGGCAAGGCCTGCAGCGCCTCGCGCGTCGAGGGCACCTGTCCGCCATGCTCGTCGACAAGGGCCCGGCTCAGCGCGATCACGTTCTTCGCTTTGTTGCGATAGAGCCCGATCGAGCGGATGTGGTCGCGCACGGCGTCTTCGCCGAGCGCCAGCATTTTCTGCGGGCTGTCGGCGATGCGGAAGAGCTCCTTCGTCGCCTTGTTGACGCCGGCGTCGGTTGCCTGTGCCGAGAGCACCACGGCCACGAGCAGCGTGAACGGATTGGTGTGCTCCAGTTCCGGCTTCGGCTCCGGGCGCTGCTCCGCAAAGCGGCGGAACATTTCCGCAATCTGCGCCCTTGAATAGGGAATGCGGCGTTTGACCGCATTGACTTTTGCGATATTTTCTTTGGCGGCGAGCTGCCTTCTCGTGGACGCGGCAGCCGACTTGGGCAGCTTCTCGGACATTGGGTGTCTATAGCGGGCGACGGCGATGAAGGACAGGGAAAGCATGCTTGCGCCGGCTGGCGCGGTTTCGGCCGACGAGCCGATCTTCCAGGCCCTGTTGGTTCCCTATCGCTCGCTCGGCCGGCGCGGCTTTACCATCATGATGCTGGGGGTCGGCCTCGTCAGTCTGGGCTGCGGCCTGCTCTTCGTCCTCCAGGGCGCCTGGCCGATCGTGGGCTTCTTCGGCCTCGATGCATTCCTGATCTGGCTGGCCTTCCGTGCCAATTACCGGGCGGCGGCGGCGCGTGAAGAGGTGGCGGTTTCCCGCTCGCAGCTGTCGATCCGCAAGATCTCGGCCAAGGGTCAGGTGCGCGAGGCCCACTACAATCCGTTCTGGGCGCGGTTCCTGGTCAACCGGCATTCGGAGATCGGGATCACCCGGATGGCCGTCTCCGGCCAAGGACGCTCGACCGATATCGGCGCCTTCCTCAATCCCGACGATCGTGAAAGCTTCGCCACGGCCTTCGGCCGGGCGTTGGCCACCGCAAAGGGCGCCTGACCCGCGCATTTTATGGCTTTTTCGCTCGGGCGCTTGCGTCCAATGTGCCGGCATGAAACTGCGCGTCGCCACCCCCGCCGATCGTGATGCCTTGATTGCAATCGATCCGATCGCCGCCGAAAGCGCCAAGCGGCGGGCCAACATCATGGCATGGGTCGAGACCGGTGAATGCACGATCGCGGAGATCGACGGCGCAGTCGCCGGCTATGGCGTTCTGAACGATCGGTTCTTCGGCAACGGCTTCATCGAAATGGTGATGGTCGGTGAGCCCTTTCGGCGCCGTGGTGTCGGCAGAGCGCTGGTCGAGCATTTCAAGGACATCTGCCGGGAGCCCAAGCTCTTTGCCTCGACCAATTCGTCCAATCGGCCCATGCAGCACCTGCTGTTTGACGCCGGCTTTCGCCCGAGCGGCACGATCGACAATCTGGACGAGGGCGATCCCGAGATGGTCTTTTTCCGGCGGATTTCGTGATCGTTTCATCTGGTCGGGACGATGACGTGCTCGGATTTCAGAAAATCGGGTGGCTGCCCGCTGGCGGGCGTGCTCTCTTAGCCTGACAATGAGAGGATGACGCTATGCTGAACCTGAGCGCCGAGCCGCTGTCCATGCCGATCTGCCCGATGCCGCGCGTCCTGGAGCAGGCCCCCTGCATAAGGCCCCATGGGTCCGACTACGAGGTCGTGCGCCGGGCGATCGAGTTCATCTCCACCGAATATCGCGGCCAGCCCTCCATGGGCGAGATCGCCGAAGCTTTGCGCATGGACGCCGACGAGCTGACCGCCACGTTCCGCCGCTGGGCCGGGCTGACGCCGAAGGCGTTTCTCCAGGCGATCACCATCGACCATGCCCGGCGGCTGCTCGCCGAAGGCGCCTCTCTGCTCGATGCGGCGCTGGAGGTCGGCCTGTCCGGGCCGTCGCGGCTGCACGATCTGTTCGTCCGACACGAGGCGATGTCGCCGGGCGAGCACAAGGTGAAGGGCGACGGGGTCGAGATGATCTACGGCTTTCACGATTCGCCCTTCGGCCGGGCGCTGCTGATGTGGACGCCGCGCGGCCTCGCCGGGCTGGCTTTCGCCGAGCCCACGCCGGAAGGCGAGGAGGCGGCGCTGGCCGACATGGCCCATCGCTGGCCCAGGGCGCGGCTGACGCGCGACGATGTCGGCGTGCATGCGCTGGCCGCCCGCGTCTTCCATCCGACGGAATGGCAGGCCGACCGGCCGCTGCGCGTGGTGATGATCGGCACCGACTTCGAAGTGCGGGTATGGGAAGCGCTTCTGTCGATCCCGGTCGGCGGTGCGACGACCTATTCCGACATCGCCAAGACCATCGGCGCGCCGAAGGCGGCGCGGGCGGTCGGCGCGGCTATCGGGCGAAACCCGTTGTCCTTCGTCGTGCCGTGCCACCGTGTCATCGGCAAGTCCGGCGCGCTCACCGGCTACCACTGGGGCCTGTCGCGCAAGCGCGCGATGCTCGGCTGGGAGGCGGGGCTGCTGGCCCGCGACTGAGCCGGGGTCGGTCATCGACCCGCCCGACAATCCGGCCCGGATCGGGCCGGAATTCGGTGGAAAAGCTCGGTGCAGCCTTGGCCTTGCCGCAGGTGCGGGACCACAATCGGTGGTCCGCGCCTTGCGGCCAGCGCCGGAGTTCCGCCATGGCCTTCTACGCCGACCTTCATGTCCACTCGAAATATTCGCGGGCAACCAGCCGCGATCTCGACCTGGAACATCTCGCCTGGTGGGCGGCCCGCAAGGGCATCGGCGTGGTGGGCACCGGCGACTGCGTGCATCCGGCTTGGCTCGCCGAGATCAAGGACAAGCTGGTGGCTGACGGCACCGGCCTGTTCCGCTTGAAACCGGAAATCGAGGACGAGGTCTTCGAGACGCTGCCGCCGGCCTGCCGCGCCCCGGTGCGCTTCATGCTGTCGACCGAGATTTCGACCATCTACAAAAAGGGTGAGAAGACCCGGAAGGTCCACCATCTGATCTATGTCGCCGATTTCGAGGTGTCCGACCGGCTGGCGGCGAGCCTGGCGCGTATCGGCAACATCGCGTCCGACGGACGACCGATCCTCGGCCTGGATTCGCGCGACCTCCTGGAGATTGCGCTGGAGTCGGGTGACGACTCCTATTTCGTGCCGGCCCACATCTGGACGCCGTGGTTTGCGGCGCTTGGCTCGCAGTCCGGGTTCGATTCGATTGCCGAGTGCTATGGCGACCTCGCCGATCACATCTTCGCGGTGGAAACGGGCCTCTCCTCCGATCCGGAGATGAACTGGCGGGTCTCCTCCCTCGACCGGTACCGGCTGACCTCGAACTCCGATGCCCATTCGCCGGGCAAGCTCGGCCGCGAGGCGACCCGCTTCACGTGCGAACCGGACTATCGCGCCATCCGGCGGGCGCTCGAGACCGGCGAGGGCTATCACGGCACGGTCGAGTTCTTCCCCGAGGAGGGCAAGTATCACATGGACGGGCATCGGGCTTGCGAGACGCGGCTCGATCCCAAGGAAACGATCGCGCTGGGCGGGCGCTGTCCGGTCTGCGGCAAGCCCGTCACCGTGGGCGTTGCGCACCGCGTCGAGATGCTCGCCGATCGCGACGAGGCCGTGGCGCCGGCAACGGCGGGTGCGGTGGAAAGCTTCGTGCCGCTGCCGGAGATTCTCTCCGAAATCGTCGGCTCCGGCGTTGCCTCGAAAGCCGTCCGCCAGGCCTATGACCGGGTTGGCGCGGTTCTCGGGACCGAGTTGCAGCTCTTGGGCGAGACGCCAGTGGACGAGATCGCGCGCGCCGATCCGCTGCTGGGGGAGGCGGTGACGCGGCTGCGCGCCGGTCAGGTGATCCGCCAGCCAGGCTACGACGGCGAATACGGCGTGATCCGCCTGTTCGAGGAGGACGAGCTGCGGCGGGAACGGGGCGGCGACCTCCTGTTCGAGGCGCCGATCGCACGCCGGCCGAAACGGCAGCGCCGGACGGCAAACCCGATCGAAGAGCCGGCTCCAGCGCTTGCCGGCGAGACGGTCGCGAAACCCGCCAATTCCAATCGCCCGGGCGTGCTCGGAGCCCTCGACGTTGATCAGGCGGAGGCGGCGGCACGGATCAACGGTCCGGTGATGGTGCTTGCTGGTCCCGGCTCGGGCAAGACGCGCATGCTCACCCACCGGATTGCCCATCTGGTAACGGAGTGCGGGGTGCCGGCGGAAGCCTGCCTCGCGATCACCTTCACCCGGCGTGCGACGGGGGAGCTGAAGGCTCGGCTGCGTGCCCTGGGTGCCGCCGGCTGCACGGTCGAGAGCTTCCACTCCCTGGGTCTCGCCATCTTGCGCGAGGACGGCGCGGCCCTCGGCCTCCCGGCCGATCTGCGCGTTGCCGTCGAAGCCGAGCAGCGAACGATGCTGGCCGAGGCGATGACGATCGGCGAGACGCAGGCGGCGCGCCTGATGAAGGCGGCGTCGATCGCCAAGCGTACGGGCACGAGGCCCGATCATGAGGTGAAGCTGGCCTGGGACGTCCTAACGCGGCTCGGCCGGGAGACGGGCACGGTCGATTTCGACGATCTGGTGGCGCTTCCGGTCGCACTGTTCGAGTCCGATCTCGCAAGCCTGGCCAAATGGCGCTGCCGCTTTCGCTTCCTCTCGGCCGACGAGTTCCAGGACGTCGACGAAATGCAGTATCGCCTGCTGCGGCTTCTGGCCGGACGAGACGGCAATCTCTGCGTCATCGGCGATCCGGACCAGGCGATCTACGGTTTCCGTGGCGCCGACGCGACGTGCTTCGACCGCTTTGCCAACGATTTTCCGGCCGCGACGACGGTTCGTCTATCGCGCAACTATCGCTCCAGCGGCATGATCGTCGCCGCATCGGCGGCGCTCGTCGGCCGTTCGGACGAGGGCGTGGCGATGCGCTCTAGGGGCGAACCCATGACGTTGCAGGTGGCCGGCAGCGCCGAGACCGAAGCGGCGTTCGTGGCGTCGAGCATCGCCGATCTGATGGGCGGTCACGACATGCTCGCGGCGCATGCGGAGGGCGCTGGAGAGCGCCGCGCCACCGCGCCTTTGGCCTTTGCCGATATCGCCGTGCTCTATCGCACGGACGGACAGGCGCAGGTTTTGCGAGAGGCGTTCGACCGCGCCGGCATCCCGTTCAAGAAGAGCCGTCCGGCCGCAATCGCCGACCATGCGGGTGTGGTGGCCGTCCTGTCGGCCCTGGACGCGCAGGATGAAGAGGCGGGCGGGCAGCCTCTCCCGGCGCGGCTGACGGCGGCTTTCGAAACCGCGCGGCAGCAGGAGGGCATGGATCCGGCCGTACTTGCGGAGGCGCGTGACTGGCTTTCGGGCCTGGCAGGAGGCGCCGCGGACGAAGCCGCCTTTCGCGAAGCGGCGGCGCTTGCCACCGAGGCGGATTTCTTCGATCCGCGAGCGGACCGGGTCTCGCTTTTGACCATGCATGCGGCCAAGGGGCTCGAATTCCCGGTGGTCTTCGTCACCGGTCTGGAAGACGGGCTGATGCCCTTCGCCTTTCCCGACGACGGGCAGGACGGGGCGAATGGCGAGGATGCCGCGGCCGAGGCCGAAGAGCGGCGCCTCTTCTACGTTGCCATGACTCGCGCCAAGGACCGGCTGATCCTCAGCCGAGCGCGCCAACGCTTCCGGTACGGCAAGCCGTGCCTGCTGCCGGCCTCGCGGTTCCTGGGGGAGCTACCACAGGCACTGATCGCCGAAGCCGCCGAGCTGCGGCGACCGGACAAACCCAGGCAGTACAATCTGTTCTGAGCGCGCCGCGGGAACCGCACCCTTTCCGGCGCATCATCCTCCCGGCTGAGACTGGATTCTCGGCCCGGAGGCCGAGAATGACGGGGTTTGGAGACGGCATTGCCTCGTAGACCTCTGCCTCGCGGTCAGCCGATGCCGCCGAGGCAGACATATTTCATCTCGACGAACTCATCGATGCCGTACTTCGAGCCCTCGCGGCCGAGCCCCGACGACTTGACCCCGCCAAACGGCGCCTCGGCCGTCGAGACGAGGCCGGTGTTGACGCCGACCATGCCGTATTCCAGCGCTTCGGCGACCCGCCAGACGCGGGCGAGATCCTTGGCGTAGAAATAGGAGGCGAGGCCGAATTCGGTGTCGTTGGCCTTGGCGACGACGTCAGCCTCGTCCTCGAAGCGGAAGAGCGGCGCCACCGGGCCGAACGTCTCCTCGCGCGCCACCATCATCTCCTTCGTCACCTCGGTGAGGATCGTGGTTTCGAAGAAATGGCCGCCGAGGGAATGCTTGTGGCCGCCGAGCGCGACCTTGGCGCCCTTGGCCCGGGCGTCGGCGACGTGCTCCTCGACTTTGTCGACCGCCTTGTCGTCGATCAGCGGCCCGAGCTTCACGCCCTCGTCGAGCCCGTTGCCCGTCTTCATTTCGGCAACTGCGGCGGCGAGTTTTTCGGCGAAGGCGTCGTAGACGCCGGCCTGCACGTAAATGCGGTTGGCGCAGACGCAGGTCTGGCCATTGTTGCGGAACTTGGCGATGATCGCGCCTTCCACCGCGGCATCGAGATCGGCGTCGTCGAAGACGATGAAGGGCGCATTGCCGCCGAGTTCCAGCGACAGCTTCTTGATGGTCGGAGCGCATTGCGCCATCAGCTTGGCGCCGGTCTCGGTGGAGCCGGTGAAGGTGAGCTTGCGCACCGTCGGATTGGCCGTCATCTCCCCGCCGATCTCGCTCGACGATCCCGTCAGGACACTGAACAAGCCCTTGGGCAGGCCGGCCCGCTCGCCGAGCACGGCGAGCGCCAGCGCCGAAAACGGCGTCTGCGAGGCGGGTTTGAGCACCATGGCGCAGCCGGCGGCGAGCGCCGGTCCGGCCTTGCGGGTGATCATCGCGTTGGGGAAGTTCCACGGCGTGATGGCGGCGACCACGCCGACGGGCTGCTTCAGCACCATAATCCGCTTGTCGGGCTGATGACCGGGGATGACGTCGCCATAGATGCGGCGCGCCTCTTCGGCGAACCACTCGATGAAGCTCGCGCCGTAGGCGATCTCGCCCTTGGCCTCGGCAAGCGGCTTGCCCTGTTCGAGCGTCAGGAGGAGACTGAGATCCTCCTGGTTTTCCATCAGAAGCTCATACCAGCGCTTGAGCACGCCGGCGCGCTCTTTGGCGGTGCGCGCCGCCCATTCGGGCTGGGCAAGGCGCGCCGCCTCGATGGCCCGTCGTGTTTCCTCGGCGCCGAGGCGCGGCACGCGGCCGATCGTCTCGCCGGTCGCCGGATTGTCCACGGCGACGCCGTCGCCATCGGCTTCGATCCACTCGCCGGCGACCAGGGCTGCCTGCCGGAACAGGCTGGGGTCTTTCAGATTCATGTCACTCCACCGGCTGCGGGCCTTGCCGCCGCCAGCCCTCGTTCTTCTCTTCAGCGCCGTCATCTAGGGCGTTGGGCGGTCATGCCGATACCGAGCCGGTGAGGAAGGCTTGCACAGCCGTCCGGAAAGGTCCTAGAGCTTCGGCCGAGGAGGATTGCGATCCGTGCCCGATATCATGCCCGAAAACTCAGCGGTGCCCTTCCAGGTCATGGCGAAGCCGATCGGGCCGCGCTGCAATCTCGACTGCACCTACTGCTATTATCTGGAAAAGGAGCGGCTCTATCCGGGCACCAAGAAGTTCGGCATGCCGGACGAGGTGCTGGAGACCTATATCCGGGACTATATCGCGGCCCAGGCGACCCAGCCGATGCCGGAGATCTGGTTCAACTGGCAGGGCGGCGAGCCGACCATGCTAGGGGTCGACTATTTCCGCCGCATCGTCGAGCTGGAAGCCCGCTATGCGCCGCCCGGCAAGACCATCCGCAATGCGTTGCAGACCAACGGCACGCTGATCGACGACGAATGGGCGGAATTTCTCAAGGCGCACGAGTTCCTGATCGGCATTTCGATCGACGGACCGGCCGACCTGCATGACCGCTACCGTGTCGACCGGGCCAAGCGGGCGAGCCACGCCAAGGTGATGGCGGGGCTCGAGACGCTGAAGCGCCATGGCGTCGACTTCAACACGTTGACCGTCATCCATCGCAACAACGCCACCGAGCCGCGCCGAATCTATCGCTTCCTGAAGGAGATCGGCTCGACCTTCATGCAGTTCATTCCGATCGTCGAGCGGACCGCCGATGGCGCGACGCTGGCCGCTGCGCCGCAGATCGACGAGGACGGCGTCGAATACAAGGTGACGCCGTGGAGCGTCCTGCCGCGCACCTATGGCGATTTCCTGTGCGGCGTCTTCGACGAATGGATCGAGCGCGACGTGGGCAGGGTCTTCGTCCAGTTCTTCGACGTTCAGCTCGGTCTGTGGCTGGGCCAGCCGGCCGGCCTGTGCTGGTTCGCGGAAACCTGCGGCCAAGGGCTCGCGATCGAGCACAATGGCGACCTCTACGCCTGCGACCACTATGTCTATCCGGAGTATCGGCTCGGCAACGTCATGGACACGCCGGTCGGCGTTCTGGCGGCGCTGCCCGAGCAGGTCAGCTTCGGCAAGGACAAGCGCGATTCGCTTCCCCGCCAGTGCCGGGAGTGCGAAATCCGGTTCACCTGCAACGGTGGCTGCCCCAAGCACCGGTTCCTCGTCACCGCCGAGGGCGAGAGCGGACTCAACTATTTCTGCCGGTCGATGACCCGGTTCCACAAGCATGCCGGCCCTGCCATGCGCACGATGGCCGATCTCGTGCGGGCCGGCCGGCCGGCCGCCGACATCATGGCGTTGCGCCGCCAGGGCGCGCTGCGCGGCTCGGCGGTCGCCACGGCCTCGAAGATCGGCCGCAACGATCCCTGCCCGTGCGGGTCGGGTCGCAAGTACAAGGCCTGCTGCGGGCGTCCGTCCTAAGACGGCCTCGCTCGGCAAAGAAGGGCGCGGAGGGCGCGGGCGCTGCCGAGTGCGACTTTCCGGAAATGGAGCCGCCACGAATGGCTTCGGTTTCTTGCCGGTGCTTGACGATGTGTGGGCGGATTTGTGGTGCAGACTTGGCAAATGATGGATCGGGCCGAACGCTCAGGGAACTTCCCGCCCGGCTAAGTGTTCTTGTGCCAAACAATTCCGTTCCGCGTTCAAGGGAAACCTGCCATGTCTCTCGGCACCATCCTCCTTATCATCATCATCATCCTGCTGATCGGCGCCGTACCGTCATGGCCCTATTCGCGCGGATGGGGTTATGGTCCCTCCGGAATTCTCGGCGTCATTCTCGTCGTCATCCTGATCCTGCTGTTGCTCGGCCGAATCTAGCGACGACCCGGCGGCCGAATCCAAGAAGGTGCCGGTTCCTGGCGGAACGGGCACCTTTCAGCGTGTGATGACGATCTCGGTGTGGGCGGCCCCACTCTGCTTGACCAGGCTGAAGAGCTTTCTCGCATTGTCCGGGTGAAGCCGGATGCAGCCGTGCGAAGCGGGGTGGCCGAGGTTGCGAATCGCATCGGTGCCGTGGATGGCATAGCCGCCCAGAAAGAAGATCGAATAGGGCATCGGCGACATGTGGTATTTCCGCGAATACCACATCTTGTGCATGCGATAGGGCTTGTAGGTGCCGACCGGCGTACGATAGCCGCTGCGCGCGGTGGAGACCGACCAGGTATAGGCCAGCTTGCCATCCTGATAGACCTGCATGCGCTGCTGGGAAAGATCGATGCGGGCGATGACGCCTGCTTCGGCTCGGCCGCCAAAGGTGGCGAGGGCCAAAAGACAGGCAACGCAAAAACCAAGGATTCGCACGAAGACCGGCTCCTTCAAGAAACAGTTTTTCGCCGCATCCTTAGCGAATTTCTGACACAGTTCGGAGGCCGAGAAAACCGGTTAGCCTAATCTTTCGTTAACATTATCGTAACCGCGTCGCGCGCTTGGCGGCGCCTGCCGGATATGAACGGCAGGACGGGCGCGGGTATCCAGCGTTTGCGTATGCTTCGCGGCCGATGATCATTGCGGCCGGTCGGCGATCTTCAGCAGGCGGGCGCTCGCGAAAGCCGCGAGAAGCAGGATCGAGAGCGTCAAGAAGATCGGCGGAAATCCGACCCGCTCGGCCATGAAGCCGATCGCCGAGGGCGCCAGCAGAATGCCCGAATAGCCGAGCGTCGAAACGATGCTGAGACCGATGCCGGGACGCAGGCCCGGCACGTTGCCGGCGGCCGAGAAGGCGATCGGGACCATGTTGGCGATGCCGATGCCCATTACGGCGAAGCCGAAGCAGGCGGCGACGACCGAACCCGACAGAGCCGCCGTGCACAGTCCCAGCGCGGCGGCGAGGGCCGACAGCTGCGTCGTCCTGACGGCGCCGAAGCGATCGCGCAATCCGTCCCCGGCGAAGCGGAAAGCCGCCATGGTGAGCGAGAAGGCGGCGAAGCCGAAGCCGGAGATGGCGACCCCGGCGCCGAGATCGTCGCGCAGATAGATCGCCCCCCAATCGAGCACTGCGCCCTCCGGAATCATCGCGCACAGCGCAAAGATGCCGATCGCCACGACCATCAGCAGCGACCGGCTTAATGAGAGCGGCGCGTTTGCGGCCTCGGTCTCGTGATGCGGTTCCTCGTCCGTTGCCGGTTTCGGGGTCTCGCGCCGATCCTCGAGCGCTCGGGGAACCAACAGGACGATGGTCGCCAATATGAGCGCGCCGACGGCGAGCGCGTGCCCCTCGCCGCCCAGCGTCGCGATCCCGATCCCGCCGACGGCTGCGCCCAAGAGCCCGCCCAGGCTCCAGAAACCGTGGCAGGACGACATGATGGCGAACGGCAACCGCCGTTCCAGCGCTACGGCATTGGCATTCATGGCGACGTCCATGCTGCCGGTCATTCCGCCGGCGAAGAGGCCCGCGGGGAACGCCCATGCCAGCGTCGGCGCCCAGGCCAGGATGGGCAGAGCGATGGCGAGCAGAACGCCGGTCCCGATCATGATGCGGCGCGATCCAAGGCGCGCGATCAGGGCGCCGACGATCGGCATGGTGCCGACCGCGCCCAGGCCGAACACGAGAACGACGAGACCCAGCACGGCGTTGCTGATGTCGAGCCGGTCGGCGAGCAGCGGAATCTGCGGCGCCCAGCTTCCCACGTAGAAGCCGTTGGCGAGGAAGGCCGATGACACCGCAACGCGCTCGATGGGCATGCGAGACGCGACCGATAGTGTGCCGCCGCGAGGCCGAAGCGACTGTTCCATGATGGACCCGTCTTTCCTATGTCCCGCAACGCCTGAATGCCGCCTTGATGCCGATAGCGGGCCGAGAAGCGTGCACACGGTTCCTGCCAGGCGCATGATATTCGCGCGCGTCGGGACCCATTCCTACCACTGCGCGACCTCGTCGCCAGCCCTTATCACGCGCACGCCCTGCCGGGCGAAGCCGCGCTCCTGCTCGATGTCCGCGTCGCGCTCGATCACCACGGCTTCGAGCCCATCCGGCGGCAGAACGGCGAACGGCGCGGCGGTCCCCAGCTTGTCGTTGATCGCAGCGGTGAGGATCATGCGGCTGCGGTGCGCGAGAACGCGTCGGATCTCAGCTTCTTCCGACGAAAACACGGTGATGCCGGCGACATGATCGACGCCGCAGCCGCCGAGCAGATAGACGTCGGGGTTGAGCCGATCGATTTCCGTCAGCGTGCGCGCGCCGACACACGATCCATTGACCGGGTCGAGGCGGCCGCCGATCATCACGATGTCCTGCAGGCCGCGATCGGCAAGCGCCGTGGCCACCGCCGGCGCGTTCGTCACGACTGCACGGATCCGATCCGACACGAGCGCCGCGGCTATCGCGAGATTGGTCGAGCCGGCATCGATGAAGATCGTCGCCCCATCGGGGATCAGCGGCACCAGTGCGGCGGCCAGTCTCTGCTTGCGCTCGGGCGCTTCCAGGCGGCGCGTCGTCAACGGTCCGGCCGCCGGCGACAGCGGCAGCGCTCCGCCATAGACGCGGCGACACTCGCCGTTGGACGCCATCTCGCGAAGATCGCGGCGCACCGTGTCCTCCGATACCGCGAACAAGACGGCGAGGTCGGCGGCGCGCACCGGCTCGCCGGCCTGGAGCCGGAGGCGGATGGCGTCGCGGCGCTCGTCCGCGAGCAGGGTCGATGCTTCGATCATGCCGACAATAATGCATGATTCGGTGAAATCATGCAAGAACGTGCATGGCGGATTGTATAGGCCGGCCTGGTTTGCGCGGCGAACGCCGAGCCATCTGGCGTTCGGCAGTTGCTGGCATCGGCATAAAAAAGGCGACCTCAGGGGGCCGCCTTTCCATAAAGTCGGGGCAGAGCGCTGTTATGCGTCCGCGGCGTAGACCGCGATCAGATCCTTGGCGTCGATCTGCGCGCCGATCTTCACGTGCACCTCCTCGATCACGCCGTCTCGCTCGGCGTGCAGCGCGGTCTCCATCTTCATCGCCTCGATCGAGCAGATGACGTCACCCGACTTGACGCTCTGGCCCGGCGACACGCCCAGCGCCGAGATCACGCCGGGCATCGGCGCGCCGACATGGAGCGGGTTGGTCGGGTCGGCCTTGAGCTTGACGCCGGCGCCGGCCGCGCCGTGTGCGCGATCGGGCACCTTGATGCGGCGCGGCTGGCCGTTGAGCTCGAAGATCACGCCGCGCATGCCCTCTTCGTCCATGTCGGTGATGCCGGTGCAGCGCACGATCATGGTCTTGCCGCGCTCCAGCTCGACCTGGACCTCCTCGTCCTGCTCGATGCCGTAGAAATAGTTCGGCGTCGGCAGGATGGAGACCGGCCCGTACATCTCCTGGGTCGCGACGAAGTCGATGAAGACCTTGGGGTACATGAGATAGGCCGCGAACTCCTGATCGGTCGGCTCACGGTCGATCTTCTCCTGCAGTTCCTTGCGCTTGGCGTCGAGATCCTCCGCCGGAATCAGCGAACCGGGCCGGGCGGTCGACGCCGGCTGGCCCTTCAGCACCTTGGCCTGGATGTCCTTTGGCCATCCCGAAGGCGGCTGGCCGAGGTCGCCGCGCATCATCGCCACCACCGAATCGGGGAAGGCGACGTCCTTGGTCGGGTTGAGCACGTCGGCGACCGTCAGGTCCTGGCTCACCATCAGGAGCGCCATGTCGCCCACCACCTTGGAGGACGGCGTCACCTTGACGATGTCGCCGAACATCTGGTTGACGTCGGCATAGGTCTGGGCGACCTGATGCCAGCGCGTCTCCAGGCCCAGCGACCGGGCCTGCTCCTTGAGATTGGTGAACTGGCCGCCGGGCATTTCGTGCAGATAGACCTCGGAGGCCGGCCCCTTGAGGTCGCTCTCGAACGCGGCGTACTGGTTGCGCACCGCCTCCCAGTAGAACGAGATGCGCCGGATCGCGGCGGCCGAGAGGTCCGGCGCCCGGTCGGTGTCCTGCAGTGCCTCGACGATCGAGCCCAGGCAAGGCTGCGAGGTGGCGCCCGAGAACGCGTCCATCGCCGCGTCCACGGCATCCACGCCGGCCTCGACGGCGGCCAGGATGGTCGCCCCGCCGATGCCGGAGGTATCGTGCGTGTGGAAGTGGATCGGAAGGCCGGTCTCCTCGCGCAGCGCCTTGAACAGGACACGCGCGGCCGCCGGCTTCATGACGCCGGCCATGTCCTTGACGCCAAGCACGTGGGCACCGGCGGCCTCCAGTTCCTTGGCGAGCCCGATATAGTATTTGAGATCGTATTTCGGACGCGCCGCGTCGAGCAGATCGGCGGTGTAGCAGAACGTGCCCTCGCAGAGCTTGTCCTCCTCCAGCACGGCATCCATCGAGATGCGCATGTTCTCGACCCAGTTCAGGCAGTCGAAGACGCGGAAGAGGTCGATGCCGCCGCGCGCCGCCTGGCGCACGAACTGCTTGACCACGTTGTCGGGATAGTTGGTATAGCCGACGCCGTTGGAGCCCCTGAGCAGCATCTGAAGCAGGATATTGGGCGCGCGTTCGCGGATCAGCGCCAGCCGCTCCCACGGATCCTCGTTCAGGAAGCGCATGGACACGTCGAAAGTGGCCCCGCCCCAACATTCCAGCGACAGGAGCTGCGGCAGAGCGCGCGCATAGGCGTCGGCGATGGCGGCGATGTCATGGGTGCGCATGCGCGTCGCCAGCAGCGACTGATGGCCGTCGCGCATCGTCGTGTCGGTGATCAGGACCTGCTTCTGCGCGCGCATCCATTCCGCGAAGCCGACCGGTCCGAGCTCGTCGAAGCGCTGGCGCGAGCCTTCCGCCACCGGTGCTTCGAACACGGGCGGCACGGGCCGGGCCATGTCGGGATTGGGGTGCGGCCGGTTCTTCGTCTCCGGATGGCCGTTGACGGAGACGTCGGCGAGATAGGTGAGCAGCTTGGTGGCGCGGTCGCGCCGCCGCGTGGAGCGGAACAGCTCGGGCGTCTCGTCGATGAAACGGGTGGTGTAGTCGTTGCTCTTGAATTTCGGATGGGTGATGATCGCTTCGAGGAAGGTAAGGTTCGTCGCCACGCCCCTGATGCGGAATTCGCGCAAGGCGCGGTCCATGCGCGCGATCGCCTCTTCGGCGCTCGGCGCCCAGGCGGTGACCTTTTCCAGAAGCGGATCGTAGAAGCGGGTGATCACCGCGCCCGAATAGGCCGTGCCGCCGTCGAGGCGGATGCCGAAGCCGGTGGCGCCGCGATAGGCGGTGATCCGGCCGTAATCCGGAATGAAATCGTGCTCGGGATCCTGGGTGGTGATCCGGCACTGCAGCGCATGGCCGTTGAGGCGGATTTCCTCCTGCGGCGGCACGCCGGACTCGGGCGTGCCGATGGCGGCGCCGTCGAGCAGATGGATCTGCGCCTTGACGATGTCGATCCCGGTGACCTCCTCGGTCACCGTGTGCTCGACCTGAATGCGCGGATTGACCTCGATGAAGTAGAACTCGCCGCTGTCGGCGTCCATCAGGAACTCGACCGTGCCGGCGCCGACATAGTCGGTCGCCTCGGCGATCTTGCGCGCATAGGACGCCACTTCCCGCCGCTTCTCGTCGTCGAGATAGGGGGCGGGGGCGCGCTCCACGACCTTCTGGTTGCGGCGCTGGATCGAGCAGTCGCGCTCGAACAGGTCGACCACGGTGCCGAACGTGTCGCCGAGGATCTGAACTTCGACGTGGCGGGCGCGCTCCACCAGCTTCTCCAGATAGACCTCGTCCTTGCCGAAGGCGGCCTTGGCCTCGCGCTTGGCCTCGATCACCTCGCGCGCGAGATCCGCATCGGAGCGCACGACGCGCATGCCGCGGCCGCCACCTCCCCATGAGGCCTTCAGCATCATCGGGTAGCCGATCTCGGCGGCCGCCTTTTCGATCCCGGCCGGATCGTCGGGCAGCGGCGGTGTCGCCGGCACGACCGGCACGCCGATTTCCATCGCCAGATTGCGCGCCGCCACCTTGTTGCCGAGCTTGCGCATGGTCTCGGCCGACGGGCCGATGAAGACGATGCCGTTGTCGGCACAGGCTTGGGAAAACTCCGGGCTCTCCGACAGCAGGCCGTAGCCGGGATGGATGGCGTCGGCGCCCGACAGCTTGGCGACGCGGATCACCTCGTCGATCGACAGATACGCCTCGACCGGTCCCAGCGGCTTGGCCAGGTGCGGCCCGCGGCCGACCTCGTAGGATTCGTCCGCTTTGAAGCGGTGCAGCGCCAGCTTGTCTTCTTCCGCCCAGATCGCCACGGTTTTGAGACCGAGTTCGTTGGCCGCGCGAAAGACGCGAATGGCGATTTCGGAGCGGTTGGCAACAAGCAACTTGCGGATTGGCAAGGATCGATCTCCCTCAAACACGATGTCGGCGGGCGCCAGCCCCCGTCGTCGACCTCAGATTGCGGCCCGTGCGTGGTTTTCGCAAGCGCGAAGACGACGCAGAGGGCCGCCGGTCGGCCGATTCGAAGGACGAGATAGCCTGACGCAACGTTGTTCAGCTAGGGCCTTATGCGATTCAGTCCATCCGCCGGCCCCGGGCAAGCCGATTTCAGGAGACGATCCGATGCTTTCGACGCTTCTGGCCTACCGCATGTACACCGCCGACCCGGATCGCACGCTCGCCCGGCTGGAAGCGAACGCATCGAACAAGCGGGAAGCCGACTATTATGCCGAGAACATCGGCACGGTGAGTTCGGTCGACGAGTTTCTCGGCAACTACCGGCTCTACAGCTTCGCGATGAAAGCCTATGGGTTGGAGGAGCAGATCAACCAGCAGGGCTTCATGCGCAAGGTGCTGGAGAGCGATCTGTCGGATTCCGCCAGCTTCGCCAACCGGCTGGTCGACAAGAAGTTCGTGACCTTCGCCAAGGCTTTCGCGTTCGACACCGACGGGAGCGTGTCGGGGACGGTCGAGGTCCAATCAGCGAGCCAGGAAAACGATACGGTCGAGGCCTATTCCGAGGCGCGTGTTCGCCGAGCGACGTCAACGCTGGCCGAAACGAATCATTTCAAGAAGACCTTTGCCGCGACCACGACCGTCGATGATTTTCTCGCAGACCAGCGCATCTACGAGGTGGCGCTCAAGGCCTATGGCATCGATCCCACCTATCTGTCGAAGTCCTACGTCAGGTCGGCGCTGACCGCCGACCGATCGGACGAAGCGGCCTATCGCTCGGGCGTGGCCAACCAGAAGTTCCTCGATCTCGCCAAGGCTCTCGCCTTCGATGAGGACGGCACGGCCACGCTGACGGACGACGCGCTCGACGCACAGATCGAGGAAACGATCTACCAGTACAACGAGAAGACCGGCAACGGCGACAGCGCACAGGCGCTGCAATACAAGACCGACTATTTCAAGGCGCATATCGACGCGATCAACGACGTCACGGCGCTGGCGGCCGATTCCAAGCTCACGCAATACGTCCTGACGGCGTTCGGCCTCGACCCCGACCTCGAAAGCGTCAAGACCATGCAGCTCGCGCTGACCAGCGATCTGGACGATCCGAAAAGCTATGTGAACCGGATGAGCGAGGCGTCGACGAGCGACAAAAGCCGGAAGCTGGCCTACAAGGCCATGGCCGCGATGTTCGATTTTGCCTCGGACGGCTCGGTCACCGGCGACGGACCGATCACCGCCGCCGAGAAGGAGGAACTGACCGGCCTCTATCGCGAGCATCACGACGATGCGTCGGAGACCGAGGAAAAGCTGGATACGGCGATCTTTCGCGGCAAGATCCGCAAGGTCTCCGACATCAACGATCTTCTTTACGATTCCAGCCTGCTCGACTTCGCCTTGACGGCCTACGACATCGAGCCGGGCAGCGTGTCGCGCGTGACGCTGCGCAAGATTTTGACGAGCGACGTGTCCGACCCGAAAAGCTATGCCAACCGGTCGGGCGACGACCGCTACCGGAACCTCGCCGCGGCCTTCAACTTCGACGCGGCCGGCAAGCTCTCGGCGCAGCAGACGATCCAGTCCACCAAGGAGCAGCAAGCGCTCGCGACCCGCTACACCTCGTCGATCGATGCCGGTGCCCCGCAAATCAAGAAGAACGAGGCGAAGGCGGAAGCAACCTACTATCTGGAGACCGTGTCGCGGATCTCGAGTCTCGACGAGTTTGTCGCCGACGATCGGCTGACGAGCTTCGTTCTGACGGCCTACGGACTGGAGAACGAAAAGGTCAGTTCGGAGATGATGAAACGGGTGCTGACCAGCGATCTCTCCGATAGCGGAAGCTATGTCTATACTCTCGACAGCCGCTTCGCCGAGATCGCCGGGGTGTTCAATTTCGAACCGGACGGCACGGTGACGCCGACGGGATCGCAGGCCCAGACCCGCGGCAACATCGTCAAGACGCGGGAAAAGTTCTTCCAGCAGACGCTGGAACTGGAGGCCGGCGAGCAGAGCGAGGGCGCGCGCCTGGCTCTCTATCTCAAGCGTATCGCCCCGACGTTGAACAGCGCCTACGACATTCTCGCCGACAAGGCGACCTTCGAGGCTGTCCGCACCGCTCTCGGCCTGCCCGAGCAGATGTCGCAGGCCGACCTCGATCTTCAGGCCAAGATCCTGGAAAAGGAGATCGACTTCGATGATTTCCAGGACGAGAAGAAGCTTGATGCCTTCATCGCCCGCTTCGCCACGATGTACGACCTTAAGAACGATACCTCGTCGAGCTCGCCCGTGTTGACGCTGTTGGGCGGCGGAGAGAGTTCGGGGCTGCTCGCCTATCTGTGATCGGAAATCCGTCCGATTGCTGCGCACTGGCGGATTTTGGGACGCTTTATCCGCCCCGGATGCGCATCAGCGGCGTGCGGCGGGCCCAGCCGACACGCTTCTCCTCGCGCATGAAGGTGAAGAGGCCCGAGGCGCCGACCAGCGCCATGCCGGCCACCGCGATGAGATCGGGATATTCGCCGAAGACGGCCGCGCCGATCAGCGTCGCCCAGATGATCTGGCCGTATTGCGCCGGGGCGACGCGGTTGGCCGGCGCCAGGCGGGTGGCGAAGACGACGCAAAGATTGCCGATACCGGCCGCCACACCGCATAAAATGAGCAGCGGGACCGTGTTCAGCGTCGGCACCGTGAAGGTCGGGATCATCAGCACCGAATAGAAGACGAGGTTTGCCAGAATCACCGAGCCGATCAAGGTGATGCGGCGCTCGCTCGGCCCGAGGATGCGCAGGACGATCATGCTGACCGCGCCGCACATGGCGACGCCCGTGGCCGCCAGATGGCCAGGCAGGATCTCGCGGAAGCCCGGCCGGACCACCAGCAGCACGCCGCCCAGCCCTGCCAGGACGGCTGCCCACCGGCGCCAGCCGATCGGCTCCTTCAGCACGAGCCGCGACAGCACGGTGACGAAGAAGGGCGCGAGAAAGATCAGCGCATAGGCCTCGGCCAGCGGCAGGTGGGTGAAGGCATACATGCCGAGTATGCTGCTGCCCATGCCGGTGAGGATGCGGATCGAAAGCAGCACCGGACGCTTGGGCACGAAGACATTGCCCCAATTGTCTTCCGGCCGTTTGGTGAAGAGCGTCGGCACGAGCGCGAAGAGCGAGGAGAAGAAGCCGATCTCGAAGATCGACATATGCTCGCCGAGCGCTTTGACCGAGCCGTCGGAACACGAAAAGCTGAAATAGGCGAAGAACGCCAGGAAGATGCCGAACTGCATCGGGAGGGGTCTTTCAGGTGAGCACCATTCGACTCGGATGTCGCGGCGCGGCAGGCAAAAGCTGGTATGGCAGCAACGCCGAGAAAAGCAACGCCGAAGAGGCGCGGGCGCCTCACGAATTGTTTTGAGTCCTGACCGGCGGCCGGCCGGCGCCGAGCGCGACCGATTTTGCCCGACAATGCGCGCGACAGGCGCGGGCACCGGCGCTATCATGACGACTTCCTCGAACAAGGAGGATGCCATGGCTCTTCGTCTGGAACGGGTTTCGTTGCGGCAGATCGTGGTGGCTGCTGCCGTCGTGCTGGCCATCCTGCTCGGCGTCGGCTGGATGACGCGCACGCCGCCCGCCGAGACTCCCTATCTGAAGATTGCAGGCAGCGGCTTCATGTTCAACTATCGGGTGGCCGACGCCTATTACGGCTTTACCGCCTTCGTGTTGAAGCCGGTGCGCAATCTTTCCCTGCTCGAAGCGCGGTTCGAGGATCCGGCGGGCGGTCCGCCGCATCTGGTGTCGACCCGACTGACGCCGCGCACACGCCGCTATTCGCTGCGCTCGCCGCCCCTCCAGGGCATCGAGAAGGACAAGCCCTACCGGGTCGAGGTGCGGCTGATCCAGAGTGGCGACGGCGAGGTGCTCTACGAGGACGACTTCACCGTCTCCTCGCAACTCGGCGACGCGGTGATGCCGAAGGAGCCGCTGACGATCGGTCCCGGCTATACGCCCAATCCGCGGATCGGCATCGAGGACAATCGTCGCGGCTGAGCGGGCGGCAGGAACCGGGAATGCTTCGATCCGGGCGCGCTGTTACACTGCTGCCGTCACTCGGGCGCCGAGCGTTTGCCCGGCTGCGAGCATGCTGCTCGGCTGCTGAACCAGAGCGGCCTGTGCGGCCTACGCCGTGGTAACCAGGATGGCCAGATAGCAGCAGTAGGCGGCCGCGAGAAGGCCGCTTTCCCAGCGCTCCAGCCGCCAACGGGTGCGCAGAAACCCGATCAGCAATGCCGTCGCGCCCACCAGAACCCAGATGTCGAAATGGGCGACCTCGACGGGAACGGTGATCGGATGGACGATCGCCGTCAGCCCGAGAATGCCGAGCGTGTTGTAGATGTTGGAGCCGATGACGTTGCCGAGCGCCACGTCGCCATGGCCACGCAGCGCGGCGATGGTGCAGGCCACGAGTTCCGGCAGGGAGGTTCCGATCGCCACCACGGTGAGCCCGATCACGGTATCCGACACGCCGAACATCTCGGCCAGCACGATGGCGCCGTCGACGAGCAGCTTGGCGCCGATCACCGTTGCCGCGATGCCGACGAGGGTCAGGCCGAGATGCGGCATGAGAGCGAGGAGCTTGGCGCGCCGTGCGCCTGGCGCCCGCGCCTGGCGCGGCTGATCGCTCTCGTCCACCCGTTCGGCGCGATAGGAGCGCCAGACATAGAACGCCAGGATGGCGACGAAGACCACGCCGGTCCAGCGTTCGAGGTCGCCGATCAGCACCGCGGCGAGACAGGCGAGCGTGGCGCCGCCGAGCGCCAGCATATTGCGTTTGAAGGCCGCCGGCGGCACCGCGAGCGGCGAGACCAGGGCCGTGACGCCGAGGATCAGCAAAATGTTGGCGGTGTTCGAGCCGATGACGTTGCCGACGGCGATGCCGGGCGCCTCGCGATAGGCGGCGAGCAGGCTGGTGACCAGTTCGGGGGTGGAGGTGCCGAAACCGACCAGCGTCAGGCCGATCAGCAGCGGCGACACGCCGAACGCCTCGGCCGTCTTGACGGAGCCGCGAACCAGCATCTCGCCGCCCAGGGTCAGGAGCGCCAGGCCAGCAATGATCAAGATGTAGGTCAAGGGCGTTCCCGTCGGTGCCGAATCGAAGCCTTCGTTCCGCCCGCCGCCGTCTGGCGGGGACGCCAAACGGGGCTTCTTCCGGTCCTCGAAAAGGACTGCAAAGACGACCATACCCCGGACGCCGCGACCGCGGCGAACTCCGGCGGAATGGTCGCGGAGATCTCTGCTTGCTCTGACGCTTAAGGTAAGTTCGGGCCGGGCCTGAACAAGGGGAGCCTGCGGGCCTCGTACCGCCGCAAGAAGTCGGTGCGTTACGATCCACCGATGACGACGCCGGCGCCGAGCACCAGCAGGCCCCCCAGGATCACCTGGAACGCGGCCCGCGCGAACGGCGTCTTCATGTAGCGGTTCTGGATCCAGACGATCGCCCAGAGTTCCAGGAAGACGATGGCGAAGGCCAGCAGCGTCGCCGGCCAGAACGCCGGGATCAGGTAGGGCAAGGCATGGCCGAGGCCGCCGATGGCGGTCATGACGCCGGACGCCAGGCCGCGCTTGATCGGCGAGCCGCGGCCCGAGAGCTTGCCGTCGTCATGGACGGCCTCGGTGAAGCCCATGGAAATGCCGGCGCCGACCGCCGCCGACAGGCCGACGAGAAGCGTGGTCTTGGGATCATGCGTGGCGAAGGCGGTGGCGAAGATCGGGGCGAGCGTCGAGACCGAACCGTCCATCAGGCCGGCGAGGCCGGGCTGCACCCAGGTGAGGATCAGCCGCCGGTGGGCGTGCAGGTCCTCGCGGCTGCGCTGCTCGTCGCGCAGATGCCGGTCCGCCAGTTCCTCGGCGCGCTTGAAATGGCCGCCTTCGTCGCTGGCGAGCCCGGCGAGCAGACGATGGATGTCCTCGTCGGCGGCCCGCTCCGCGGCCTGGGCGAAGAAGTCGCGCGAGGTGCGGGCCATCTCCAGAGCCTCGGCCCGGATCCGGTCCAGACCGAGGTTCTCGATCAGCCAGACCGGCTTGCGCTCATAGAAGCCGACGACGTGATGGCTCGAAATCGGCAGGATGAAGTCGCCGAAACGTGTCTGATAGGCATCGACGAGACGCCGGCCATGCGCCCCCTCCTCGATCGCCATGCCTTCGAAGACGGCGGCAGTGGCCGGAAAGTCGCCGCGCAGCCTCTCCGCGTAAGTGGCGTAGATGCGGCTGTCCTCTTCCATGCGCGAAATGGCAAGCGCCAGGATCTCGCGCTCCGAGAGATCCTCGAACCGACGCTTGCCGATTCCCGAAAACAGCAGCCGCGACAAAAGCTTCCTCGAACAGTTTAGAATAGTTCCAATATAGCCGGATGTGTCACAGCCTCAAGTGATTTTACGTCCTGAGCGAGCATGCTGGAATGCGACATGGTGCTGCTGCTTTAGGCCCGAGGGGACAGGTCGATCGGCATGGCCTACCGGCCGGCACGCCCGAAATAGCTGTCGTTGGTCGCTGATCAGCGCTTTCGCGGCCCGCGCAACGGGCGCGGTGCGATGCGGTCCGCCTCGACCGGATGCAAGGGCGCACCGTTCGCCTCGAAGGCGGAGATGTTGGCGATCGTGGTCTCGGCGATCGCCGCCATCGCTTCCTCGGTGAAAAAGCCCTGATGCCCGGTGATCAGCACGTTCGGGAAGGTCAGAAGCCGGGCGAAGGTGTCATCGTCGATGGCGCGGTTGGACAGGTCCTCGAAGAACAGATCCGCCTCCTCTTCGTAGACGTCGAGCGCGAGGTTGCCGATGATGCCGCGCTTGACCCCGTCGACGACGGCCGGCGTGTCGATGACGCCGCCTCGGCTGGTGTTGACCAGCATCACGCCGGGCTTCATCCGGGCGACGGCGGCGGCATCGACCAGATGATGGGTTTCCGGCGTCAACGGGCAGTGCAGGGTGATCAGGTCGCAGGATTCGCAGAGCTCGGTCCAGGACACGTATTCGGCGCCGAGCGCCAGCAGGGCCGGATTGACGAAGGGATCGTAGGCCAGGAGCCGGCAGCCGAAACCCGCCAGGATGGTCGCCACCGTCTCGCCGATCTTTCCGGTGCCGACGATGCCGGCGGTGCGGCCGCGCAGGTTGAAGCCGAGCAGGCCGTCAAGCGCGAAGTTGCCTTCGCGCACGCGGTTGTAGGCGCGGTGGATCTTGCGGTTGAGCGTCAGGATGAGAGCCAGCGTGTGCTCGGCGATGGAATCGGGCGAATAGGCGGGCACACGGGCGACCGTCAGTC
Organism: Consotaella aegiceratis; assembly: GCF_036541425.1. NCBI lineage: Bacteria > Pseudomonadati > Pseudomonadota > Alphaproteobacteria > Hyphomicrobiales > Aurantimonadaceae > Consotaella > Consotaella aegiceratis. The sequence goes on along the minus strand of NZ_JAZHFT010000006.1, from coordinate 3,833 downwards.
CGAGCTCGGCGGCGGCGCGCAGATCGACATTGTTGAAGCCGGCCGAACGCAGCGCCAGAAGCGTCGTCCCGCCCTCCGCCAACCGTTCGAGCACGGTGGCGCCGAGGTCGTCGTTGACGAAGGGACAGACCGCCTGGGCGCCTGCAGCCAGCGGTGCGCTGTCGACCGTCAGTTTGGCTTCGTGAAAGACCAGGTCGTGCGGCGCCGTATTGGCGTCTCCGAGAAAGCGGCGGTCATAGGGCTTGGTGCTGAAGACGGCGACTTTCATGGGGGCTTTCCGGTCAGCGAGGATGCGGGGATGCCCGCACCAACATAGAGTCCGGTGCCGGCGAACAAGCCCGTATCGCGCAAGGCAGATTCTCTCTCGCCTCGGGTCCGGCGACGGCGTATAGAACAGGAATCGGCGCTCCGTCGGGATCACGCGAACCGAAGCAGGTTTCGGTTGGATGATCTGATCGCAGATCGCAGGTCGTGTTCGTTCTTCTCCCGCGTGATCTCGTGACGACCGGCTCGGGCCGGCCATGGCTTAGGTGTCAGACCCAAAAATGACCGCCGCCTCCGCTGCTCGGCACTGGTCCTCCGCCGTATCGGCGCCACAGGTGCGATTGCGCGCCGCCGACATTGCCGATCTCGACGCCTTGGTGGCGCTTGAAAACGCCGCCTTCGTTTCCGATCGGATCAATCGGCGGTCCTTCCGCCGCCTGCTGCAGTCGAAAAGCGCCGCCCTGCTCCTGGCGGAAGCGGACGGCGTGCTGGTGGGCTACGCGGCGCTGCTCCTGCGGGCCGGTACGGCGCTGGCGCGACTCTATTCGATCGCTGTTTCACGTGAAGCGAGCGGGCGCGGTATCGGTCGCCGGCTGCTCGCCGCCGCCGAAACGGAGGCCTTCGAACGCGATCGGATCGCGCTGCGTCTGGAGGTGCGCGAGGACAACGCTCCCGCCATCGGCCTTTATCGCAGCGAAGGCTACCGGCCGATCGGCCGCTATCTCGACTACTATGCCGATCACATGCCGGCGCTGCGCTTCGAAAAGACGCTGCGGGGTGCGGTGCCGCTCGAATCGACCGTGCCCTATTACGAGCAGACGACGGATTTCACCTGCGGCCCCTGCTGCCTGATGATGGCGCTCGCCCGCGACATCACGGGCACCGAACTCGGGCCGATGCTGGAAATCCGTCTGTGGCGTCAGGCGACGACGATCTTCATGATGTCGGGACCCGGCGGCTGCGAGCCCTACGGCCTGGCCGTCGCGGCCTACGAGGCGGGGCTCGACGCCGAGATCCACGTTTCGGAGCCGGGCGACCTGTTTCTGGAGGGCGTGCGCAGCGCCGAAAAGCAGAAGATTATGGCGCTGGCGCAGGAGGACTTTCGCTCCCGCGCATCAGCCTACCACATCCCGGTGATGATCCGCCCGTTCACGGTGGACGACGTCCGCCGGGCCATTGCGGCCGGCAGGACGGTGGTGGTGCTGGTCTCGGGCTACCAAATGTTCGGCAAGAAGGTGCCGCACTGGGTGCTGGCGCACGGCGATGACGGCCGCCACATCATCGTGCACGACCCGTGGGTGGACGACGAGCATGGCGAAACGATCGCCGATGCGGCCAGCCTGCCGATCCCACACGCTACGTTCGACCGCATCGCACGGTTCGGCAAGATCGGCCTCAGAGCGGCCGTTTTTCTCGCCAAACGTCCGGCGGCCAACTGACCCCGAATCCTCCCCGCAACGACCATCGATAAGCAAAGGGCCCGCAGAGCCGTCCGATGTCACAATGGGTCATTCTCGTCGGACGCGCGTCCGATCTCGACAATGCCGCAACACCCCACAAGATCATGACCAGCCGGGACTATCTTGCCCGGCCCGGCCTGTTCGGCGGACAGCGGCCGAAGATCATCAATCTGGCGCGCTCCTACGCCTATCAGAGCCGGGCCTACTACGCCTCGCTGCTCGCCGGGGCGCGCGGCCACCACATCATTCCGACGGTCGAGACGATGATCGACCTGTCGGAAAAGAAGCTCTACGAGAATGCCTTGCCGGAGCTCGACGTCGCGCTCGCCAAGGCGACGGCCAAGGGAATCGCGCCCGCCTCGCCCATCCGTGTCTATTTCGGCCACTCGGCCGATCCGCGGCTCGACCGCTTCGCCAAGCTCGTCTTCGACTGGTTTCGGGCGCCGGCGCTGGAGATTACGCTCGACGGGGGCGAGACGCCGCACATCCGCAAGATCGGCTTTGCCGGTCTCGGCAAGCTGAGCCCGGAGGAGAACGAGCTGTTTCTCGCCGCCATGGAGCGCTATACGGCGCGCGAATGGCGTGCGGCGCGGGCCAAGACGCCGGCGAAATACGCCTTCGCTACCCTCTACGATCCGAAGGAGGAACTGCCGCCGACCTCGGTCGATTCGCTCAAGCACTGGGCGCGCATCGCCGCGCGGATGAGCGTCGAGGTCGAGCCGATCACCAAGAAGGACCTGCCGCGGCTCGCTAATTTCGACGCGCTGTTCATCCGCGAGACCACATCGATCTCCAACCACACCTACCGCTTCGCGCGCCGGGCCATGCAGGAGGGCATGCCGGTGATCGACGATCCGATCTCGATGATCCGTTGCACCAACAAGATCTATCTGAACGAACTGATGGCGGGCAACGGCGTGGCGACGCCGCCCTCGGTGATGATCGGCGGCAAGGAGGATTTCGCCCGCGCCGCCGATATCCTCGGCTTTCCGATGGTGCTGAAGATCCCCGACGGCTCGTTCTCGCGCGGCGTCAAGAAGGTCGACGACATGGCCGGGCTGGAGCGTCTGGCCACAGCCTGGCTGGAGGACACCGACCTGCTGCTCGCCCAGAAGTTCATGCCGACCCGCTTCGACTGGCGCATCGGCGTGCTCGGCGGCCAGCCGCTGTTCGCCGTCCAGTACCTGATGGCCAAGAGCCATTGGCAGATCATCAATCACGAAACCGGCGGGCGGCCGATGGAAGGCGGCTTCAAGGGCTTCACGCTGGCCGAAGCGCCGCCGCACGTGCTCGACGCCGGGCTCAAGGCGGCGCGCTGTATCGGCGACGGGCTTTATGGCGTCGACTTGAAGGAGACCGACGACGGCGTCTTCGTCATCGAGGTGAACGACAACCCGAACCTGGAACATGGCGTCGAGGATTTTGCCGAGAAGGACGAGGTCTGGACGCGCCTCACCCGCTGGTTCATCGACCGTGTGGAGGGGTAGGGCACGTCCAAGAGGCATACGGGCGTCCGCGGGTCCATGCCTGCGGCATCGGGGCAAAGCGCGATTTGACGAAGAGTCCTATCCGACGCCGAGAAGGGCGGCGGCGGCCAAAAGCACCCCGGTCAGAATGTTCGCCAGGAACAGGCGGTAGTTGATCTCCGGCCGTTCGAGGTCGATCCGCCATGTCTGCCATGCCAGATGGCCGACGATCACCAGCATGCCCAGGGCATAGAGCGAGGACATCCCGAGCATCCAGCCCCCGATCGACCAGGCTGCGGCGGTCAGGACATAGAACAGGCCGATCCACGCCTTGCCGTGGGCGCCAAAGAGAATGGCCGTCGATTTCAGGCCGAGGCGCCGGTCGTCTCCGATATCGACATAGGCATAGACGGTATCGTAGCCGATCTGCCACGCGATGGCCCCTGCCCACATCAGCACGGCGCCTGCGGGAACATGGCCGGCGACCTCGCTCCAGGCCATCAGCATTCCCCAGTTGGACACCTCGAAAAACCTCGCGTGGCTGGGCGTTTCATGATTCCATCGGTCTCGACGGGATCAGGAGGCATAGATGCGCGGGCAGCCGGGGTTCTGGGATGTTGACGAGCGATATGTCCGGCTGAGC
>NZ_JAZHFT010000059.1:0-21729 GCF_036541425.1 Consotaella aegiceratis | reverse complement strand
GTAGACGTTGTCGGCCATCGAGTGGCACGACACGCAGAACTCCAGTCCGCTGGTCTTTTCGATGGCGTAGTGGACGCCGCCCCAGCCCAGCACGCCGACGAAAACGCCGACGATCAGCAGAACGCCAAGGCCCCACTTGACGCTCGGGCGCCAGAACGCCCTCCAGGCACGTTTGATCATTCTTCTCTCTCGATCGGCCCCCCGGCCGTTCCGGGGACCTGCTGTGCTCATGTCGAGAGGCGGTCTATCAGCCGCTTATGAAGACAGATGCGGACGAATGTGAATGGACCCGGTATCCATGTGAATGAAATGTTTCATGCCCTCGATTCGAGGCAGATCGGGGCGCAAAAATGCATTTTTGACCCGCACCGGCGATCGGAATTTCTACTCGGAAAAATCAACTATCCTCAGCCGCAAACGAAGATGTCGTTGTCGACACGACCGATCCGGATTGGAAATCGGCCGTCGCCCCGGTCGCTCTCAAGTCCTCTCGACAGTGCGTTGCTGTGGACTCGAGGAACGATCCTATCTCTATTTCCCCACCACGCTGCCCCCACGCACGTCGAGCAAGGAAAGCTGCCGGTCCGCTTCGGCCTGCCAAGCCGCCAAAAGCTCCTCGCTGCGCTCGATGAGCATCTTCACCGCGTCAAAGAGACACAGCTCGTCACGATTGGCCGCCGCCTTTTCGATGGTTTCCGCAAACTCGGCGATCCTGTCGGCGCCGACATGGCGCGCTCCGCCCTTCATCCGATGGCCGAGAGCTTCGAGGGCATCGAAATCGTGCCGTTCCGCCGCCAGCCTGACGTCCTGCAACAGCACCCTTTGAGTGGACAAATAAAGGTCTACCAACTTGCGAGCGCCCTCGATCCCCAGATCCCGAGCTTGCTCGCCCACCGCGCCGAGCGTCCCAACCTCGCGCTCCCGGCACTGCGGCCGAAGGCCGATCGCCTCCGCCAGGGCGGCGATCAGGTCCTCACGCTGGAACGGCTTTTCGAGCCAGCCGTCGAAGCCGGCGGAGATATCTCCGGCGTCTCTACCGCCGGCGGAGACCGCCAGGATGGGAACGGCACTGCGCACCGGATGAGAGGCCGCTCTGATCTGACGGCAGGCAGCGGCGCCGCCGAGACGCGGCATGGCGAGATCCATGAGGATCACGTCGAAGTCGCGCGTGGTGGCTGCTTCGACCGCCGCGATCCCATCTTCGGCGATCGTGACGCGATGACCCTCCCGCTCCAGGAGCGTGCGAGCGATCAGCGCGTTGATGGGATTGTCCTCGGCGACGAGGATGTCGAGCTCGGGCAGGTCCTCGCTCCCGTCCTCTGTCGGGGCGCCATCGCACGCCTTTGCCGCCTGCAAGGGAAACACCACGACGAATCGCGTTCCGCTGCCGACCCCGGTCTCGACCGAAATGCTGCCGCCCACCGTCTTGAGGAGCCCCCGGCAGACCGCCAGCCCGAGTCCCGACCCGCCGAAACGCCGCGCCACGCTGCCATCGGCTTGGGCAAAGGGTTCGAAGATGTGTCCGAGCGCCTCCGGCGCGATGCCGATCCCGGTGTCGGCGACGACGAAGCGGACACGGTCGTCTTCCGCCTCGATCCTTTCGGCGGAAAGGCTGACATGTCCCGCCCGGGTGAACTTCGCGGCATTGTCGATGAGGTTCAGCAGAATCTGGCCGAGCTTGCCGGCATCACCCCGCACCATGTCCGGAAGTGCCGGATCGATGGAGACGACGAAATCGAGACCTTTCTGGTCGAGCGTGGAGGACGTGGCCGCCTCCACCATGTGGATGCGCTCCTTCAGGGAAAACGTGGTGTTCTCGACGGCGACGCGGCCACTTTCGAGGCGCGTGAAGTCGAGGATGTCGTTGATGATGTCACGCAGGATCGCACCGGAGCGCTCAAGTGCCTGCACCACGCGCCGCTGCTCCTCGCTCGCCGGCTCGTCCAAGAGCTGGATCGTGCTGAGGATGCCGTGCAGTGGCGTCCGGATCTCATGGCTCATCGTCGCCAGAAACTGCGATTTGACGTGCCCCGCCCGTTCGACCTGGGTGATCAACTCGTCCCGCATCTCGTCGACGCGTTGGCGCAGCCGCTCGTGCTCGAGCGTGCTGCGGCGGAAGTCCTCCAGGGCGGCGGCGATCGAGCCGAGTTCGTCGTGGTTCGACGGGACGGCGAGCGGCGTCGTCAGATCGCCGACGCGAAACCGTTCGAGAGCGGTTTCGATCGCGTCGACAGGCCGGGTCAATCGACGTCGGACGAAGCCGAGTGAGGCGAGCCCGAAACCCAAGGCGGTCAACAGGAAAAGCGTCGAAGCGCTCCCCGCAAGAAGCGCGTTTCGCCGCCGTTCGCCGGCCGTCGCGATCGCGAGATCCAGCGCATGCCGGCCGATGTCGAGGATGCCGTCATAGGCCGACACGCAATTCTCGAACCATTCGGTGACGCCGACAGAAACGTGGCCGTCCTCGTTCAACTGGTTGATCGTACGCGAGATGAGCGCCTGCGCGTTTTCCGTATGGCGGCGCCCGTTCTTCACAAAGGCCGGAAAGCGCGTCGCCTGCGGAAGCTGGTTCGACAGCACGATGAGTTGCGTCCACAACTCGTTGTAGGCGCCGATGTCATCGCGCCATCGCAGCCTCTGCTCGGCGCTCAACGGAATGTCGTTGACGATGTTGGGCCGGAAGTCCGAGCACTGACGGGCATAGCGGTTGCGCACCGCAAACGAGAGTTGCCGAACCGAAAGAAGGTCGCCGAAGCGGCTGTCGATTTTTCGCAATTCATGGCCGGTGTAGGTGCTTGCCGTCGCGATGGCCGCAGCGACCTCGAAAATCGCCATCCGCCAAGACTCGATCTCGAAGAGATTGCGATCGGAGGGCGGCAACGCCTCCTGCTCACGGATCACCGAGTTGAGAACCCGGACCTTTTCGTCAGCCTCCTCCAACTGCCTGGCATTCTGGCCATCGTCGGCGAACGTCTCTCCCATGGCCGCGACGAGCTTGGCGTCGGTCTCGGCGATGAATGCCAGATCGGCTTCGATCGACTGGAGCGGATGCTCCTCGTCCATCAACGCGACACCGATCGTGCCGATCCTCAGGCGGATTTCGCTGGCGGCATTGAACAGAAGCCGATCGACCTCGACCAGGCGGGCGGCGCGATCGGCCGAATAGTAGCTGTTCCACGCAAAGCTGACGATGATCACGGTAATCGCGGCGCCGAAGCTGACAGCAAGCCAGTGGGAAATGAGAATGGTCTTGCTGACGGAACGGTTCTTCATGATGGAGAGGCCGACGGCTCCTGTTCCTGACCGACCGCAGTCCGGAGTCCGCGAGCGATGCGCCATGCCGAAGCGTGAAAGGCGCCCTTGGGTCGGCCGAGGCGCTTTCGAGCGACGTCTCATGAGACGTCCGCGCGATATGCGGCCAAGGAACCCGTCGGCATGCCCGGGGCACCTGCCCCACGGCTTGGGCGCCACGAATGCGAACGATTATGTCGCGCGAGCTTGGAACGCGTCTTGACCCGCATCAAACGATACAACGGCGCGATCGTTTAAGTCGCCGGACATCGGGTCCAATGACGAGCATCGAGAAAGCCCGAGCCATCAGGCCCGTTGCAAGGCCAGCCTCGGATGACATGTCCTGGCGAGGTTCGACCTCCCTGGATGTCCCGTCCGAGCCGGACGATCCTGCATCGCAGCCATAGGTAACGAGTTGGAGGGGGCGCGATGAGCTGTCAGCTGATCGACCGATTTGGACGCCACATCACCTATCTGCGCCTTTCCGTGACCGACCGTTGCGACCTGCGCTGCGTCTATTGCATGTGCGAGCGGATGAAGTTTCTGCCGCACAACGAGCTCCTGACCTTGGAGGAGCTCGACCGCCTCGCGTCGATCTTCATCGAGCGCGGCGTGCGCAAGGTGCGCGTGACCGGAGGCGAACCGCTGGTGCGCAAGGGGGTGATCGGTCTTATGGAAGCGCTCTCCCGGCATCTGCAGACCGGCCGTCTGGACGAGTTGACGCTGACGACCAACGCAACGCTGCTCGCCCATCACGCCGAAAAGCTCGCCTCGATCGGGGTCAGACGGGTCAACGTCTCGCTCGACACGCTGGATGCCGATCGCTACCGCCGCATCACCCGCTACGGCACGCTCAGCAAGGTCATGGAAGGCCTTCTCGTGGCTCAGCAGGCCGGCCTCCGCATCAAGCTCAATGCCGTGGCTTTGAAGGATTCGACGCCCGGCGAAGTCCACGACATGATCGCCTTTGCGCATAGCCATCAGATGGATCTGACGTTTATCGAGACGATGCCTTTGGGCGACATCGAAACCGATCGGGCCGGTCAGTATCTGTCGCTCGACGCCTTGATGCGGGACATCAAAAGCCGCTGGACCGTGACCTCGATCCCCGATCGCACCGGCGGCCCGGCCCGTTATGTCCGGGTGGAGGAAACCGGCGGCCGCCTCGGGTTCATCACGCCGATGACCAACTGCTTCTGCGACGGCTGCAACCGGGTGAGGCTGAGCTGCGCCGGCGTTCTCCACACCTGTCTCGGCCAGGAGGACAGCGTCGACCTGAAGCCGATCCTGCGGGCCTCGGAGAGCGATCAGGCAGTACACGCGGCGATCGACCAGGCCATCGAGACGAAACCGAAGGGGCACGACTTCGTCGCCAACGGCAGCGGCCAGCTGCAGCTGGCGCGCCACATGTCCGCTCTCGGCGGCTAACCGGATCTGCGGCTCTATCCCGGCGGCGTCCCGGTGTCTGCCGGGTGCATGTCGAGCAAGACTTCAAGATCGAACGGGGAGCGGCCGCGACGAAGACGCCGACCGAAACCGTCCGGATCAGCTCAAGAGGCTCCGCCATGCAAACGGCCTCTGGGCCAGGGCGAGCAGCGCGAACCCGCTGGACCAAGCAATAGTGCCGGCGATCAGCAGCGCCATATAGTGATCGAGGGCCAGAGGCGCCCCCACCCGCAAAAAAGCGCCGATGTTGATCAGCAGGATGGCGGCCAGAGCAAGCTTGGCGTCGGCACGGCGCCCGCTGCCGCGCGTCACCGTCAGGCGGGCCATCACGGCAGCCGTCATCGCGCCGATCGCGCCGGCCGTCAAAGCGTGCAGCCCGGCATCGGGCGGGACCAAGGCAAGCGGCTCCGCCGCGAGCGCCGCCATCGCAAGCCCTACGACGAGCCACAGATAGCCGGCATGGAGCGCCAGAACGTCCGCCTGTCGCAGCAGCCAGCCGCGCCATCGCCACAGGCGGATCGCGTTCGCCAGCGTCGCCGCCGTCATCAAGATCGCCGTCGCCGGATGCTGGGGCGCTGCCACCCACGACAGGAGCCCAAGGGAGGACACGATGAGCACAGCGATGTCGTAGCGGCCATAAGGCTCGGGCACGCTTGCGGCTTCGGCTCGGGCGAGTACGTTGCGGGTGAAGCTCGGCACCAGACGGCCGCCGACGGCGGCAATCAGCAGCGCACCGGTGGCAATGCCGAGGCGTGCCGCCGTGGCCGCCCATTCATAGTCGCGATAGTCGGCGGCAAACCAGCGGTGGCCGACGGCGGCGACCGCCAGCAGCGGGAACAGCGTAAGACCGTGCCGGGTCTGGCCCTGCATCTTGATGCGAGCCTCGCGCAGCAGCACCAGCGTCATTGCGGCCGGGAACGCGGCATCCGCCGCCGCTCCGAGCCCGAAGGGTGCGACCAGAGGCACGAGCCGGCCGGCGAGCCATAACCCGAACAGTCCGGCGAGCGACGATCCGGAGGCCGGCAGGCGCCCCGACCAATTGGGCGTCGCCGAGAGAAGATAGCCGGCGATCGCGGCCGGCAGGAAGCCGAAGACCATCTCGTGGGCATGCCACGCCGGCGCGGCCAGTCCGGCCACCTCCGCCACACCGCCGAGAAACACGGCAACCCAGACCGGCACCGCCGTTGCCGCCAGCAACGAGGCGCCCAGGAAGAACGGTCGGAACGAGGCCGCGAACAGCCAACCCGCCTCGGTGCGGGCGCGGGTCGCGGCAAGCGCAGGCGAGGTATCGTGGTCCAACGGTCGCATGGCCGTCGTCATAAGGCGTGAAGGAACCCTGCACGTTGTTCCGCCACAAAGAGCGGCCGGAGCATGGAGCACGGAGCACGGAGCACGGAGCACGGAGCACGGAGCACGGAGACCCCCTGGCCAGGTCTCTTGTCGACATTGCAATGGGGGGCGGATCTCCCGCCTCCGGTCTGTTGCGGGTCGCAACAAGGCCTATCCGATCGATGTGGCTCGCGAGCACCCCCGCGAACCGGGGTCAGCTCAGGCGCGCTGCTGCTGAAGGGCGGCACGGCGCTGCAGGTCGCGCTGCAACTGGTCGACGACGACGGCGGCGATGATCACCAAACCCTTGATCACCATCTGCCAGAAGGCGCTGATGCCCATCATCACCAGACCGTCGGACAGCACGCCGATGACGAAGGCGCCGACGATCGTGCCGCCGATCTTGCCGCGTCCGCCCGACATGGACGTGCCGCCGAGCACGGCCGCAGCAATGGCGTTGAGCTCGAACGTCTCGCCGGTCGCCGGATGCGAGGCGACAAGCTGGGACGAGATGATCAGGCCGACGATCGCCGCGCAGAAGCCGGAGAACATGTAGACGAACATCTTCACCCGGTTCACCCGGACGCCGGAGAGCGCGGCCGCCCGCTCGTTGCCGCCGACGGCGTAGATCTGCCGGCCAAGCGGTGTCTTGGCGGCGAGGTAGGCGGCGCCCAGGCCGACCACCACCAGGATCCAGATCGACAACGGGATGCCCAGTACCGTGCCCGCGCCGATCACCGGAAAGCCGGTGTTGCCGAGCGACGGCTTGCCGATCAGATTGGGGAAGGTCGCGCCGTTCGACGACAGCAGCGCGGCGCCGCGCGCGACGTAGAGCATGCCCAGCGTCGCAATGAACGGCGCCACGTTGAGACGGGTGATCAGCCATCCGTTGACGGCGCCGATCAGGACCCCGAGTACCAGCGTGATCAGGATGACCTCGGGAATGTTGAACCAGATCGTATAGCCGATCGGGCCGAGGTCGATGCCGTAGAGGATGAGCGCGCCGGCGACCATGCCCGCCAGCCCGACGATCGAGCCGACCGAAAGATCGATGCCGCCGGTGATGATGACGAAGGTCATGCCGATCGCCAGGAAGGCGTTCAGCGCGACGTGCTTCGACATGATGATCAGATTGGCCTCGCTGAGGAAGTTCGGAACGGTCAGCGAGAAGAAGACGATGACGGCGAACAGCGCGATGAAGGTGCGCAGGCGCAGCAGGAGCATCTTGATGGAGATGTTGCTGCCGGCCGCTGGCGTCATTCGTTGCGTATGCGCGGTCATTGCACCGTGTCTCCCTGCGCCGGTTCGGTTGCGCGTTGTCCTGCCGGGCCGTGGCCGATCGCCGACGCAGAGACGAGAGCCTCGCGCGTCGCCTCGTCACGCCGGAATTGCCCGGTGACGCGGCCGTTCGACATGACGACGATCCGGTCCGGTATGGCCATGATCTCTTCGAGGTCGGAGGTGATGAAGGCGATCGCCAGGCCGGCCTCGGCCAGCTGCCGCATGGTCTGGAACACCTCGGCCTTGGCGCCGACGTCGATACCGCGCGACGGCTCGTCCAGGAGCAGAACCTTGGGATCGGTCAACAGAGCCCGCCCGATCAAGGCCTTCTGCTGGTTGCCGCCCGACAGAGACGTGATCTCCAGGTCGGTATCCGCGACCTTGACGGTCAGTCGCCGCACCATCTCGGCGATCGCCGAGCGTTCCGGCTTGTTCTGGATATGAAAGCCCCATTTCAGGTACTTGCCGAGGCTGGCGAGCGTCATGTTGTGGCCGACCGACATGATCTGCACCAGCCCGTCGCGCTGCCGGTCCTCGGGCACCAGGGCGAGGCCCGCCTTCAGGCGTTCGTCGACGCGCGGCTTCCCCGCCGGCTCCCCCTCGACCGACACGATACCCTCCGAAACGGCCAGTCGTCCCATCAAGCAGTCGAAGAGTTCGGAACGCCCTGCCCCCATCAGCCCGTAGATGCCGACGATCTCGCCGGCGCGAACCGCGAGGTCGACATGGTCGACCAGATAGCCCCCGCCCTCCCGCGGCAGCGTGATGTTTTCCGCCTGGAGGACGACCGGACCGTCCGCCACCGTAGCCGCCTCGGCCGGAACACGCGACTTGCGGCCGACCATCTTGTCGATGATCCACGAGGTGTCGATCTTCGCGATCTCTTCCTCGGCGATGAACTCCCCATCGCGCAGCACCGTGATCACGTCGCCGATCCGCGGAAGCTCCTCCAAACGATGCGAGATATAGACGATCGAGACGCCCTTGGCCTTCAGCTCCGCGATAGTGCGAAACAACACCTCGACTTCGGCGGCCGAAAGCGCCGAGGTCGGCTCGTCCATGATCAGGATCTTGGCGTCGCGAGCCAGCGACTTGGCGATCTCGATGATCTGCTGCTGGCCGATGCGCAGGTCGCCGACGAGAGTCGTCGGCTCGATGTCCTGTTCGAGCCGCTGCATCAGGTCGCGCGCCACGCGCTGCTGTTCGCGTTGATCGATCGACAGGCCGTACTGCGTGATTTCCCGAGCGATGTGGATGTTCTCGGCGACGTCCATGTTGGGAAACAGGTTCAATTCCTGGAACACGATGCCGATGCCCTTGGCGGACGCATCGAGGGTGCTGTGCAGATCGACCGGCTCGCCGTCGATGACGATGCGGCCCAGCGTCGGTCGTTCGACACCGGCGATGATCTTCATCAGCGTCGACTTGCCCGCCCCGTTCTCGCCGACCAGCACGTTCACCTTGCCGCGATAGACGTTGAAGGTGACGTCCTTGAGCGCGGTGGTGCCGGGATAGAGCTTGACGATATTCTCGGCGCGCAGAACCACCTCGCCGAAGCGACCGGTCATCGGAGCGACCGGTGTATCGGACGCCGGATAGCGCGAAACGGCCTCTTCCGGCATCTTCCTAGTCCTCCAAGCCGAGCGCCAGCGGAGTGACCAGCGGCAGTTCGCCGGCGCCCGGCGCGGTAAAGGCACCGCGAAACTCGACATGACGCCCGACCAGCGTGTCGCGCGGGACGTCCTTCAGGATGGTGTCGCGGATGCGGTCGTTGATGGCGCGCGAAATGCGCGCGAACTCGATCTGGTTGGTCACCGAGCCGAAACGGATGAAGTCGGCGGCGTCGCGCACCGACGTGCCGCGGATGACCGGCCCGATCTGGAGCTGCAGATCGGCCGTGCCGTCGCCCGGCGCCAGATCGACATCGACGGTGCTGGCGCGAGACTCCGTATTCGCCGCCGTGATCGTGCCTTCGCCGACGATCACGAAATTCCAGGGGCTGCCCTCGTCCTTCTCGCGGTGACCGAACTTCGCGCCCGCCGCGTCGACGCCCCCTTGCAGGGCGGCGACGACATCGGCGGCGGGATCCGCCTCGTTCTGAAAGAACGGGACGAGCTGATCGTCCCAAAGCTTGTCGACGAAGGTCTCGGCATTGAACCCCTCCTCGACGAAGCCCGCGCCGGTGCTCGCATTGCCGGCCGTCTGTCCGTCCGAGGCTTCGTTCTTGAGGATCTTGCAGCCCGACGCACCCAGCACGAGGGCTGCGGCGAGACAGCAGCGAAGGACGAGCCGCCCCGAGCGCATCGGGGTCCCGACGGCGTCCGGTCCGCCATCACGGGATGAGAGCAGTGTGTTGGGCATTGGCTACGGCGATCCCGTCTACTGGATACGCACCCCGCCTCGGTCCCACGATCGTCGGCCTGGCGATCACCGGTGGGACGAGGCAGCGAACAAGACGGCCCAGGCGGCGCGAAGCGCAAACCGCCTGGGCCGACCGATCATTCGCTCAGAGCGAAGGTTTCGAGCTGCGACGCATTGTCGGCGTTGATCAGCACGCAATCCATCAGCTGCTTCTCGGGCTGGCCGGTGGAACCGTCAGTGAGGTACTTGTCGGTCTGCTCCACGGCGAGCTGGGCCTGGCGATAGGCCGGCTGCAGGACCGTCGCCTTGATGCCGCCCTCCATGATCGAGTCGCGCACGTCGTTGCTGCCGTCGAAGCCGACGACGATCACGTCTTCCTTGCCGGCCGCCTTCAGCGCCGCCCATGCCCCCATCGCCATGGTGTCGTTGCCGGAGATCACACCCTTGATGTCCGGGTGGGCCTGCAGGATGGTTTCCATCTTCTGATAGGCTTCCGGCTGACTCCAGTTCGCCGACTGCTGGGCGACCATTTCCAGATCCGGATACTGGTCGATCACATCGTGGTAGCCTTGCGAGCGGATGCCGGCATTGGTGTCGGACTCCTTGCCGAGCAGTTCCACGAAGGGACCCTCCTCGCCCATCAGCTTGACGAATTCTTCGCCGCCAAGCGTTGCGCCCTGATAGTTGTTCGACACGATCTGGGCGACGGCGACGTCCGTGGCGTTGATCTCGCGGTCGATCAGGAACGACGGAATTCCAGCGTCCTTGGCCTTCTGCACGGCAGACACCGTCGCGTCGGCGCCGGCGTTGTCGAGAATGATGGCCTTCGCCCCGCGGGCGATCGCCGCGTCGAACAGCTCGTTCTGCTTGTTGGCATCGTCGTCATGCACCATGACGATGGTCTCGTATCCCAATTCTTTCGCCTTGGCTTCGGCGCCTTCGGCTTCGGCCTTGAAGAACGGATTGTCGTGCGAGGGCGTGATGATGGCGATGAGGCCGTCGGCCGCCTGGACGGTGCCGGCGTTCAATGCGATCGCCGCGACCATCCCCGCCGCAGCCATAAAATGAGTTAGCTTCACTGGTTCCTCCCATTTCGGTTTTCCACGATCGGCGGCACGAGATTCACGCTCGCTTTCGCAACCGTCGAGGATCATGCATCGACCCCAACGATTTTGCAAGAAACATCTATCGTTTTTTTTCGAATTTATCGTTTTAATTTGCCATCAGATCCGAATAGGCATAAATACGATAACAAACGGAAGGGCCAAGCCGCATGATCCTATCGCGGCCAGGCAATCATGCGGCAGGAGCAGCGATGACCGAGACGCTACGCCTCGATGGACCCGCCTTGAAGGAAAGGGCGCGCAACATCCGCCGGCGCATTCTTCGGATGAACGCCGCAGCCGGACAGGGGCACACCGGCGCAGACCTGTCTGAAACGGACATTTTGACCGCTCTTTATTTTCGTATCCTCGGCGTTCACGCGGGCTATCCCGACGACCCGTTGCGCGACCGCTTCGTGCTGAGCAAAGGTCATGGCGTCGGCGGCTTTTATTGCATGCTCGCGGAAGCTGGGCTGATCGAAGACTCGTTGCTCGATCAATACCTCGCCTTCGATTCCCTGACGCCGGGCCATCCGGTGCGCCAGAAAAACCGCTTCATCGAGCTCAACACCGGTGCCCTGGGCCATGGCCTGCCCGTGTCGGTCGGACTGGCGCTCGGCGCCAAAAGGTCCGGGCACGGCAACCGCGTCTTCGTTCTTCTCGGCGATGGCGAGCTGCAGGAAGGCTCGAACTGGGAGGCCGCGATGACGGCGGCCCACTACAAGCTGGACAATCTGGTGGTGATCGTCGACCGCAACAACCTGCAGCTCGAAGACCGCACCGAGACCATCCTGGCAATCGAGCCCCTGGCCGACAAATGGCGCGCCTTCGGCTTCGCCGTGCATGAGCTCGACGACGGCAACGACATGGACAAGATCGTCGCCTGCCTGGAAGGGCTGGATCATGACGGCGGACGGCCGCACATGGTGCTGGCCCACACCCGCAAGGGCAACGGCGTCTCGTTCATCGCCGACCAGCCCGCCTGGCACCATCGGGTGCCCACCGAGGAGGAACTGAGCAAAGCGCTCGAGGAACTGAACTGATGGATGCCCAAACCGCCACCGCCGTCGCCGATCAGCCCGTCGACCTGCGCGAGGTCATGATCCAGAGCTTCATCGATGCCGTCGCAGACGGCGTGAACCTGGCCGTCGTGGTCAGCGATTCCAGCAGCACGTCGAAGATCGCGAAATTCCGCAAGCTTCATCCCGAACGGGTCGTCAACGTCGGCATCGCCGAACAGAGCCTGGTGGGAACGGCGGCGGGCCTGGCGCTCAGCGGCTATGTGGCGGTCACCGCCAATGCCGCGCCCTTCCTGCTCAATCGCGCCAACGAGCAGGTGAAGAACGACGTCTGCTATTCCGATACGAACGTCAAGATGATGGGGCTCAATGCCGGCGTCGCCTACGGCCCGCTGGCGAGCACGCACCATGCCATCGACGACGTTTCGATCGTGCGCGGCTTCGGCCGGGTCCGCATCTTCGCGCCGGCCGATCCGGTCGAGGCGAGGCAGATCTTTCGCTATGCCTTCGCCTCCGACGGCCCGATCTATATCCGCATGGACAGCGGCGCCTATCCGCTGCTGCACTCCCCGTCCTACCGCTTCGAACCGGGTGTTCCCGACCTTTTGGCCGAAGGCGAGGACGTTCTGATCGTGTCCTACGGAACCGTGGTGCGAGAGGCGGTCGAGGCGCAAAAGACGCTGGCGGAGGAAGGCATTTCGGCCGGAATTCTCAACGTGTCGTCGATCCGGCCGCTGGACGGCGAGATCTTCGCCGAGTACCTGCGCCAGGCCAAGCGCATCGTCACGGTCGAGGAGCATTCGCTGCACGGCGGCATCGGCGAAATCGTCTGCACGGCGCTGGCCGACCGGCGGATCGCCAGGCCGCTGTCGCGTCTCGGCTTTGCCGACGGCGAATGGGCCAAGGCCGGACCGCGCGCCGCCATCCGGGCCTATCACGGCATCGACTCCTCCGGCATCGCCAAGGCTGTCCGCGAGTTGATGACGGCCGACTGATCTCTCGCAAACTCGCATCCTCCCAAGACGCGAAACGGCGGCTGCCTCGGCAGCCGCCGTTCTGATTTGGGATTGTGATAACTTCAGTGCTTCGATCTGGCGCGCTCGACCGCGTCGAGCCAACCCTCGACGCTGTCCCGGCGCGCCTCGTCCGAGAGTTGCGGCTCGTAGCGTCGCTGCTCGGCAGCGAACAGCTGGGCGGCCTCGTCGTCGTCCCAAAGGCCGGCGGCGACACCGGCCATCGTCGCGGCACCGATGGCGCTCAATTCCTTCACGGAGCCGGTCACCACCGGTCGGCCCAGCAGATCGGCCTGGGTCTGCATGAGGAAGGCACTGCCGCTCGCGCCACCGTCCGCGCTCAGTTGCTGCATCACCGCGCCGAGATCGCGCTCTATGGCCGCGAAGACGTCGCGCACCTGAAAGGCGATCGCCTCCAGGCTGGCACGGGCGAGATGCTCCGGCTCGCTCGACAGCGACAGGCCGGCGAAGAGGCCCCGTGCCTGCGGATCCCAATACGGCGCACCGAGCCCCGCCAGGGCGGGAACGAAATGAACGCCGCCACTGTCGGGGACCGTCAGCGCCAGATCGGTGAGAGCTTCGGCGCCCGCCAGACCGAGCGTCTTCGCCGCCCACGCGGCAGCCTGCCCGGAAACGGTAATGTTGCCCTCCAGCGCGTAGCTGACGGCACCGCCGCGCCGCCAGCCCACCGTGGTCGACAGGCCGTTTCGCGAGACCACCGGCGTGTCGGTCAGCGTCATCAGCGAAGAGCCCGTGCCATAGGTCGCCTTGGTCGTGCCAGGCGCCCGGACGCCGTGGCCGAACAGGGCGGCATGGCTGTCGCCGATCATCGCGCGGATCGGAATCCCGGCCGGCAGGACACCGCCTGCCGTCTCGCCGAAGACGGCATCGGAATCGAGCACGTCCGGCAGGATCGCGGATGGAACCGAAAACAAGGCGCAGAGCTCCTCGCTCCAGCGCTGCCGGCCGATATCGAAGAGTTGGGTGCGCGACGCGTTCGAGGCATCGGTGGCAAAGGATCGGCCGCCGGTCAGGTTGAACAGAAGCCAACTGTCGATCGTGCCGGCGCAGAGATGTCCCGCGTCCGCCAGTGGTCGGGCCTCGGGCAAGTGATCCAGGAGCCAGCCGAGCTTGGCGGCGGGAAACAGCGGATCGAGCGACAACCCGGTCTGGCCAAGCACCAGCGTCTCGGTCTCGGGACTGTGGAGTTGGGCAAGACGATCGGTCGAGCGGCGGCATTGCCAGATGACGCAGGGGCCGACGGGTTCGCCGCTGCGACGATCCCAGAGCAGGATCGACTCGCGCTGATTGGAGATGCCGATGGCGGCGATCGCGGCACCCGAAGCCTGGGACAGACATTCGGAGACGGCGGCCTCGACGGATTTCCAGAGATCAAGACCGGACGCCTCGACCCAACCCGGCTGCGGGTAGCGGATCGTCACGGGAGCCGAGCCGGAGGCGGCGATCGAGCCGTCGCCCCCGATCAGCAGGGCCTTGCTGTTTGTGGTTCCCTGGTCGATGGCTAGGACAAAGCCGGACATCGTCGATCGCGCCCTCCCAGGCAACACCGATGGCAACCCCGGCGGCGCCTCGACGCGCCACCCGCCATCCTCAAACACGCCTCCGCCTTCGTCGGCCGGAGCACCGAACTGCCCTGCGATCGGACACTCGACCGCATACGGCTCATGCGGCTCCGTGCCGGTAGAGCGGCCAGTCGAGATAGCGGGACACCGCCTCCTCGACGACCTCGGCATGGGAGCCGCGGACCATCGCCAAGTGGTGCTCGAAGCCGTTGCGCACGATGAAGCCCAAAAGATCGCGCAGGCGCGGCACCTGCGTGACCGCGATACCGCCGTCCATGCCGAACGGATCGTCGGTGAAGTCGCCTTCCCCCACATAGGCCTTCAGAGACCCCGCCTCATCGTCGCTCGACAGCCGGAAATAGGTCATCGGGCCGGCCTTCACCTTGCCCTTGACTGCGCCGAAGCACTTTTCGCGCCCGATTACGGTTCCCAGCACATCGAGCTCGCCGATCTCCGGCGTCTGGCCGATGAACGACTTGGGGAAATTGCCGCAATGCGTGCAGACGCACTTGTCGGGCTCGCGGCCGTAATTGTTGTTCCAGTCGAGAATGGCCGGCGGCGCGCTCGACGCGAGCGCCAGGGCATACATCGAAATCGCGCCCATCACGTCCACCTCGCAGGCACTCGGCATCAGCCGCTCGCCCATCATCGACATGGAGACGCAGGTCGCGCAGCCGAAATTGTCCTGCAGCGACCGCCAGCACTGGATAGCGCTGGCGTCACATTCGTTTTCCGCGATCCAGCGATCGACGGCGATCGTCCATTTGGCCTGACGCGCGATCTGGCCGCGCTCGATATGCGCCGGAATCGAGCCGTAGCCGACGATTTCGGCCAGCTTGGCTTCGACTGCGGGATCGTCGTCACTCATCGCCGACGCGCTGGCGATCAGTTCGGAGAGGTCGACCGTCACCACGGTGATGCCGACCCGCTGCAACAGCTTTTCCGAATAGCGCATGGTCTGGAAGGCGCCGGTGCGCGCGCCGATCGCGCCGATGCGCGCGTGTCTCAAGCCGCGTACCGTGCGGCAGACACGCGCGAAGCGATCGAGATCGCAGTAAAACTCCTCGCCGGCCACATCGCAGGTGTGCAGCGACGTGTCAGTGAAAGGGATGTCGTACTGGTAGAAGTTGTTGGTGACCGAGATCTTGCCGCAAAAGGCGTCGCGGCGCGAGTGGACGTCGACCTTGTCGATCTCGTCGTTGGACGCCTGCAGCAGGATCGGAACTTTGAGATCGGCGAGATTGACGGTCTCCGCGATCGCGATCTCGTCGCCGAAATTGGGCAGCAGGATCACCAACCCGTCGATTTCGTCGCGGTGCTCCCGCAGGAAATCGGCATAAAGACGCGCATCCTCGCGGCTCTGGACGGCGCCGTTCTCCGTCGCCTCGAACGGCAGAATCCGATAGCCGACGCCCAGCCGATCCAGCTGGGCGATGACCTCCGCACGGCTTGCCTTGGCCGGTTCGCCATTGAAAAACTGGCGGCTGCCGACGATCAGCCCAAACGTGATCGGTTTCTGGAAGTGCCGCATGGGTGCCGTCTCCTCTCCGGCCGAGGAGCCTGTCAACTCCTCAACTGAATTTTCGATTTTTTTCGAATAAACACGAATAGGCCCGTTTGGTCAATTTAGTATTTGCGGTATTGTGGGGCTAAGGGCCTTGGATCCGCAGCGAGCGAAAGGGTATGGCCGCATCGGTCGCGACTTGCGGGCGAGGGAGAAGAAAGGCTAACGATTACAGTCGAAGGCGGGCAAGCCTTGCCAGGTTTGCGGAAACGGCAGACGCGCCCCGTGAAGGTGAGCAATGGATACGGACAGACCTGCACCCCGGAGCGACAATGGTGCGCCGACGGGACGGAAGCTCGCCGCCGGGGCGCGCAACTCCGACGAACGCCGCTCCCTGCTAGCCGAACCGCGCCGCCAGAAGATCCTCGAATGGCTGCAGGAGGAAGGCAGCGCCCGGGTCCGTGACCTCAGCGCCGCCTTCGAGGTGTCGGAAGCGACGATCCGCCAGGATCTGGAACGCCTCGAGGTCGACGGCCATATCGTGCGCGAGCACGGCGGCGCCTACCTCAAGACGGTGCCGCTGCAGGTGCAGACGATGTCGCTGCATCACCACGACAATTTGGAGCGCAAAGCGGCGATCGGCCGCACGGCGGCCGCGCTGGTCAATCACGGCGAGACGATCATCCTCGACGCCGGATCGACCACGACAGCGGTCGCCCAGAACCTCGTCGAGCACCGCGATCTCACGGTGATCACCAACGCCCTGAACATCGCGCTCACCCTCGGCGCGCTGCCGTCCTTCACCGTCCATATGCCAGGCGGCCAGTTCAAGGCGCCGACGCTGTCGCTGTCCGGTGACAAGTCGGTCGACTATTTCCGCGACATCTTCGCGGCCAAGCTGTTCCTGGCCACGGCGGGCGTCGCGGTCGACACCGGCCTCACCTATCCGAGCTTCGCCGACCTTCACCTCAAGCAGGCGATGATCCGGGCGGCCTCGCACGTCTACCTCGTCGCCGACTCCACCAAGATCAACCGCCCGTCCTTCACCCGCCTCGGCACCCTGGAGGTCATCCAGTCCTTCATCACCGACGAGTATATTTCGGACGAGGACGCCAAGGCCTTCGAGCGGCGCGGCATCGAATTGATCATCGCCAGCTAGACCGGCGCGGCATCGGCCGGATTGCCGGTGCCCGCATGGCCGGGTGGTTCGGCGGGATGCCAAGCCGATGGGTGGGCGGTCGCGAGTGCCGTCACGCCAACCGGCTGCTATGCCTGAGCACCAGCCCTCATCCATACCGACTGCACATAGACGTCAGGACGCTTTTTCTCACTCATGGGTCGACACTGATTGCATGGGCCCGCCGTGCACGGCATATGCCCGTCCGCACGCGGCGAGCGGGAGCCTGTGGCGCCAGCGCAATTGAAGTGCGCGGCAAACGATCAGTCGATCGGCCGCGATGGCAGGAAGACAGCGCCGACCGAACGGCGCCCGCCGGCCACAGCCGGCGGACCGCGAGCGGACATCGGCCTGATCGGCAAGCGCGAGGCGGCGAGGCCAGCGCAGACAATCCCTAGAATCTCCGCGTAGACCGCCGGTCGCTTCGAAAGCCTGGCAACCGGCATGGGGCCGCCGGCGGCACCCAAGGGCCTGCCGTGCGCCGCTTCCGGCTCGTCGGCACGGCCGATCGAACTGCGGGGGGTTGGTGCCGAGGCGGCCACACCCGACCGTCGCTCGACAATCGGACCAGAAACAACCAGAGCCGACAAGGACGGCGAATGCTCGGGAGGAGCCTGGAGCGAATTCATGCCCCACAGGGCCAGAGCGAGCGCAAAGAAGCACAGCGCCCGGCCGAGGGTTCCGAGGCTTGGGCCGTCGAATGCACGAATGGACATCAACTGACGGCCCATGGCCGAACCGCCTCGCCCGTTTGGTGCTTGGCTCATAGCATGGCGCGTCACCCCAACACAGCGGGCCAGGACGGATCCTGCTCTCCTGCAACGGCCGTCGCAGCCGCCCCGCATGACGATGGTCCGTGCGTCACCGGCGCAAGCTCTCAGCCCGATCCGTTCTGCGGCTGTTCGCCCGAAAAAAGCGCCCGGTGAGCACGCAGCAACGCAACCAGCCGGTCACGGACGAGCATGACCGGAGGTGCTCTCCGACCCTCGCGATGGCTGACCAGCCATTGCTCGGCCTGGAGCTCCGGAATCGGCGTTCCGACCCGCACCAGATCCGGATCGGCGTCGCCCACGAAACAGGGGAAAATGCCGGTGCCGGCACCTCCGGCGACCAGATCGCGCACGGCGCGGGCATCGTTGCCGCGCACTCCCACCCGATCGCCGAAATGCGCCATGAGCCAGCGGGCAGGCCTGAGATTGGCGCCGTCGCCCGTCACCGCGACCATCGGCGATCGATCGGCCGTAGCCGACGCATGCCGTGCGGCATAGAGGCAATAGGCGACGTCGCTCATGCGGCGGGCGGCCAGCGCGGCCTCGGTCGGCCGGTCGCTGCGCATCCCGATATCCGCATTGTGACGGCCGATGTCGATCTTCTCGTAAGCGGTCACGAACTCGATCCGGAACGGGTCGGCTTGCGTCCAGATCCGGGCGATGTGCCGGGACAGCCAATGGGAGGTCCAGGTCCCCGCGGAAATTCGCACCACCCGCTGGCCCGCCGTTTCGTCACGCCAGGCCAGGACGGCGCGCATGGCGAATTCCACCTCCTCGGCGCGCGGCAGCAATTGCTCGCCCGCCGCGGTCAGGCTGTAGCCGGTCTGGGCACGATGGAACAGCGGCTCGCCCAGCCGCTCCTCCAGGCTCGCGAGCCTTCGCCCGAGCGTCGCCGCACTGAGCCCCGTCGTCGGCGCGGCCGCGGTCAACCCGCCGAGCCGGGCAACGCTCAGGAACAGCCGAAGATCATCCCAGTCGAGGTTCATTTTTCAATACTGCAAGAACCGTTTCAACCTCATCTGTAGCGCATGGCGGGCCTCTGCTGCAATCGTCGTCCAAAGATCGATGAGTCACATCGCTTTATTTTGCAATTCCGTAAAGCCACGGAGGACGACATGGCAACGACGGCATCCACTCGGAGATTGGGACGCAGCGGCATTGCCGTGAGCGCCATCGGATTGGGTGGCTGGGCCATCGGCGGCCCCTTCACCCTCGACGGCAGACCGGACGGCTGGGGCGATGTCGACGATGCGCAGTCGCTGCGTGCCATCCAGGCTGCGGTCGACTACGGCGTCACACTGATCGACACCGCCGACGTCTATGGCGCTGGGCATAGCGAACGCGTCGTCGGTCGAGCGATTGCCGGGCGTCGCGACAGGATCGTCGTCGCCACCAAGTTCGGCTATCTCTACAACGAAGCGACCCGTGTCGTCGGTGGCACCGACGTCTCGCCGGCTTATGTCGAAAAGGCCGTCCAGCGCTCGCTCGCGCGACTCGGAACGGACTATATCGACCTCTATCAGATCCATGTCGGCACACTGGATGCGGATGCGCTACCGCCCCTCGCCGAGGCGCTGGAACGGCTGGCCGAGGCCGGAACGATCCGCGCATGGGGGTGGAGCACCGACGATGCCGCCCATGTCGAAGGCCTGCTCGTCTATCCGCACTTCGCGGCGGTGCAACAAGATCTCAACCTGTTCGTCGGCAACGGCGAGCTTTTGGCGCTCGCGGAGAGAGGCGACCTGGCGAGCCTCAACCGTTCGCCGCTCGCCATGGGCCTGTTGAGCGGCAAGTTCGACCGGACGGCTCGACTCGGACCGGACGACGTGCGCGGCGCGGGCCATTCCTGGGTGCGCTATTTCAAGAACGGACAGCCGGAGCCCCATTTCCTGGAGCAGCTGGCGGCGGTGCGCGACCTGCTGCGAACCGGCGGTCGCAATCTGGCCCAGGGAGCACTCGGCTGGCTTCTGGCGCAGTCGCCGGCCACGATCCCAATTCCCGGTTTCAAGACCGAGCGCCAGGCCAGGGAAAACGCTCGCGCTCTGAGCTTCGGACCATTGCCACAGGATGTGGTCACCCGGATCGCCGCGGTTCTCGAAGGGTTCGACCGAAGGATGGAAGACGACGCCGACGAAGTTCGCTAGGATCCAGGCGGCATCGGTCCGGTGTCACTGGTCCAGTGTCATTCGCCCTTGTTCGAGAAGGATCCGCGATGGCAAACGAGAACCTGACGATCGCGCTGATATCGCCGGGTGCGATGGGCAGCGCCGTGGCGTCACGGCTGACGGCCGCGGGCTTCACCGTCTTGACCTCCTTGGAAGGGCGAAGTAACCGCACGCGAGACCGGGCAAGGGCCGCCGGCATGCAGCCGGTCGGCGATGCCGATCTGGCGGCCGCCGATATCGTCCTGTCCGTCGTGCCTCCAGCAGATGCGCTGCCGCTGGTCGAACGGCTGCTGCCGCATATTGCCGCCCGCCCGGATAAGCCGCTCTACGTCGATGCCAACGCGCTCAGCCCGGGGTCCAAGCGGCACTTGGCGGAGCGCCTGCAATCGTCCGATTGCACCATGGTCGACGGGTCCATCATCGGCCCGCCGCCCCTCGACGACGGCAGACGGACGAGCCTCTTTCTCGCCGGTCCGCGTGCGGCGGAAGTCGCGATCCTCGATGGTCCCGGGTTGGCCGTCACGGTGCTGGACGGGCCGGTGGGTGCCGCAGCGGCGCTCAAAATGTGCTTCGGGGGCATCAACAAGGGGATCATCGGCCTCGCCGCGGCGATGCTGCTGGCCGCCGAACGCCATGGCGCAGCCGAGGCACTCAGAGCCGAGCTGGGCGCACGACTGCCCGACCTGATGGCGCGCTTCGAGAAGTCGATGCCGGACATGTTTCCGAAGGCCTATCGCTGGGTTGCCGAGATGCGCGAGATCGCGCAGTTCCTGGTCGACGATCCCGACGCGGCCAAGCTGTTCGAAGGCCTGGCCGGCACCTACGAGCACCTCGCGACCGACATGGAAGGCGTTCAAAGCGAGATCGGTGTGCTGAAGCGCGCCGTCGAGCCGCGGTGAACGAGATTCAGGATGCTCGCCCCCGACATGTCGGCACGGCACCCGCGGATGGCGCTGTGGCAACGTCGATCAGCCGGTCGCAAACATGTCGATTGCGCCGCATCCTCTCTGGTTTTGGACTTCAGTGAATTTGTATTGGAGGGGACTGGCATGGAGCGGATCAGCGGCGGTTGTTTGTGCGGGGATGTACGGTTTGTTGCGACGGGGCGGCCGTATCGGGTTGGAATTTGTCACTGTCTGGACTGCCGCAAACATCATGGGGCGCTTTTCCACGCCTCTGCGGTGTTTCCTCAGGACGCGGTTCAGGTTTCGGGGGCTCCTAGGGAGTACGGCGGTCGGTATTTTTGCGGATCTTGCGGATCGTCGGTTTTTTCGCGGACGGCGGACGAGGTGGAGGTGAACCTGGGTTCGCTGGATCAGACGGATTGTTTCGAGCCGAGCTACGAGCTCTGGGGCTCGCGCCGGGAGCGTTGGCTGCCGCGGTTTGCGGGTGTTCGGCGCTATGAGTTCGATCGGGAGGGTTCGGGCCGGCTTGAGGGGGGCGAGGCGTAACGGGCGGGAGGACGCTGTTTTCGGTCTCGGCGAAGTGTCCGGAGGCGGCGTCTAGACGACAAAAAGCCCTGCCGATGGGATTGGGCAGGGCTTTGGGGAGGGTTTGAAGAGGGAGAAGCTTGGAATTGGCAGACCTGGCAGCGACCGACTTTCCCGCGTCTTAAGACGAAGTATCATAGGCGCTGGGGCGTTTCACGGCCGAGTTCGGAATGGGATCGGGTGCGGCCGCCCCGCTGTAA
>NZ_JAZHFT010000058.1:0-22439 GCF_036541425.1 Consotaella aegiceratis | reverse complement strand
AAAGCGCCAGTCGATCGCCCGCCCGAGCCGGACCAGCGCGTGGTGCGGGTCGACGATCTGATCAAGCCGAGCCCGGAACAGATCGCTCTGCCCGCTGTCCCGCCGCTCCTTCGGACGCATCGAAAAGCTCCCCGATCACCGATCCGGGAACCAGTGAATCACGCCCGCAGCGCCAACGCAATTTGCAAGTTTATCAGCCCAAAAATGGCTCAATCCTGCAAAAGGGAATTCTTCGCCAACCATGATCCGGAAGCCTTTTCAAGGGCTTCCCAATTCTTCACGGGTGACTACCTCGTCAACTCAGGATATGGTCCAACCTAATCCCATCCCGCTCTAGCGCAGGATCGCCACCAAGGAGCACGAGCAATCGCATTCGATTCAACTTATGCGAGATTTCCCTCAAACAATTGAGCGATTTCGCAATTTTTGCGCTGATCAGTCGGGCTTGCCACCCTCGGCCAACGAATTCGGCGCTTCCCTGAGGCGCACGCCGCTGATCTGCTGCACCTTGGCGCGCATCGCCAAGTCGGCGATCTTCGCCGCGGCAAGGTCCGGCTTGAAGCCGCCCGCGCGGATGTTCGACACGCAGTTGCGCTCGGCGTCGCTGCGCCCCGGCTTCGGCGCGTGGGTGAGATAGGCGCCGAGGCTGTCGGACGCCGACAGGCCCGGGCGCTCGCCGATCAGCATCAGGGCCGCCTCGGCCCGCAGCGCCTCGCCGATCGGGTCCGACAGCGCCACCCGCCCCTGTTCGGCGATCACCACCGGCGCGAAGCGCCAGTCCGCCGGCAGATGCTGGACGACTGCCGCCGCCGTCTCCGCCGCATAGAGGTTGACCGCGCGCGCCGACAGGCCGTCGGCGATGACGATCACGAGGTCGAACGGTCCTTCCTTGATCGCCGCCAGCTCAACGCGCGAGTCCTCCGCCAACCGCCGGCCGAGGTCGGGCCGGCGCAGATAGGTGGCCCGGTCGGGAACCTCGCTGCGGACCCTGACGCTCGGCAAGCCTTGCCGCGACAGTCGCTCGGCCACGTCATCGACGTCGAAGGCGGTGTGCACGGCGTCGCGCGCCTTGGCATGCGCCTCGGCGAAGTCGAGATGGGCGGCGGTCGGCAGGCCGGCGCCGAAGCGGCCGAGACCGATCCGGGCCTCGGTGTGACGGCGCAACGGCGACAGCGGATGGGCCGGGACGGCGGGCTTGTCGTCGGCCATGGTCAGACGCTCTCCAGCCATTTCGAACGCGACAGCAGGTCGCCCGACCGCGCCTCGCCCGGTGGCAGCAGGCTGCCCGCCTCGTTGAAGATGCCGACCGTCTGGAGCCACACCTCGAACTCCGGGGCGGCGCGCAGGCCGAGAACCTGCCGGAGATAGGCGGCGTCGTGGTAGGATGTCGACTGGTAGTTCAGCATGATGTCGTCGCTGCCAGGAACGCCCATGATGTAGTTGCACCCCGCCACGCCGAGCAGGGTCAGCAGCGTGTCCATGTCGTCCTGGTCGGCCTTGGCATGGTTGGTGTAGCAGACGTCGACGCCCATCGGCACGCCAAGCAGCTTGCCGCAGAAATGGTCCTCCAGCCCGGCCCGAATGATCTCCTTGCCGTCGTAGAGATATTCCGGGCCGATGAAGCCGACGACGGTGTTGACCAGCAGCGGGTCGAAAGCCCGTGCCACGGCGTAGGCGCGCGCCTCCATGGTCTGCTGGTCGATGCCGAAATGGGCGTCGGCCGACAGCGCCGCCCCCTGCCCCGTCTCGAAATACATGGCGTTCTGGCCGACCGTGCCGCGCCTCATTTCGGTGGCCGCCTGCGTCGCCTCGGCGAGCATGGACAGCGTAATGCCGAACGACGCGTTCGCCTTCTGCGATCCCGCGATCGACTGGAAGACGAGATCGACCGGCGCCTTGCGCTCCATCGCTTCCATGGCGGTGGTCACGTGGGCGAGCACACAGGATTGCATCGGGCAATCGAGCCTGAGCCGCAGCGTCTCGATGAGGTCCAGCAACTCGACCATCGACTCCAGACTGTCGGTCGCCGGATTGATGCCGATTACCGCATCACCGCAGCCGAAGAGCAGGCCATCGAGGATCGAGGCGGCCACGCCCTTCGCATCGTCCGTCGGGTGGTTCGGCTGGATGCGCACCGACAGCCGGCCCGGCAGGCCGACCGTGGTGCGAAAGGCGGTGACGACCGGCCGTTTCCGGGCGATGGCGATCAGGTCCTGGTTGCGACAGATTTTCGAGACGGCGGCGACCATCTCCGGCGTCAAGGCCCATTTCAGGTCGGCGATCGCCTTGGGCGTCGCGGCTTCCGACAGCAGCCACTCGCGGAATTCGCCGACCGACCAGCCGGCAATGGGCGCAAAGGCTTCGCCGTCATGCTGCTCCAGGATCAGCCGGCTGACATCGTCCTCGTCCGGATCGATCAGCGGCGTTTCCAGGATGTCCTTGAGCGTCACCTCGGCCAGGCGCCGCTGCGCCTTGACCCGCGCCTCCTGGCTTTCGGCAGCGACCTCGGCCAGGAAATCGCCGGAGCGCGCCGGGCTCGCCCAGGCCATGAGTTGCTTCAGATCGGCAGGCGCGGTCATGCCGGTCTCCTTTTTTCAGGCCGACGCCGGGACATCCGCCGCCCGCCACGCGGCGAACCGGCCGGGCGGACGGCCTCCGCGTTCTATCGCGGACGGCGCGTCGCGCCCAGCTTAACCGATCCGCTACGATCAGGCGCCGCCGTAGCGGTAGGGCGGGCCGGCCTTGCGCATGGTCTCACGATACTCCTTGAGGATCTTGACGACACGCGCGTTGCGGTCGCTCTGGGCGGCGATCTCATCCCAGAACTTCAGCCCCTCCTCCTCGACCTTGTCCCATTCGGATTCGGGAATCGAGGTGAGTTCCATCTTGCCGCCGGTGGTGCGGTAATGCGCTTCGCCCCACCAATACCAATACTGGCGGTGGTAGTGCGACATGTCCATCGACATGCGGAACAGCGTCTGCAAATGCTCCGGCACCTCATTCCAACGCTCGGTGTTGGCGAAATAGGAGCCGATCCATGCGCCGGAAATGTTGTTGGTCAGATAGTAGTCGGTGACGTCGGCCCAACCGACCGTATAGTCCTCGGTGATGCCCGACCAGGTGATGCCGTCGAGCTCGCCGGTCTGCAGCGCCACTTCGACGTCCTCCCAGGGCAGCGTCACGGGAACGACCCCGAAGCGCTGAAGGAAGCGGCCGGCCGTGGGGAACGTGAAGACGCGCTTGCCCTTGAGATCTTCCAGGCTGCGGATCGGCTGCTTGGTGGCGAAGTTGCAGGGATCCCAGGATCCGGCCGACAACCAAGTGACGTTCTCGACCTCGCTATAGGCTTCTTCCCAGATTTCCTTCAGACCGTACTGGTAGAAGAGCGTCGGCACATCGAGGCTGTAACGCGAGGCGAAGGGGAAATAGCCGCCGAACACCGACACGTCGACCGGCGCCGCGATCGAGTCGTCGTCGCTCTGCACGGCATCGATCGTGCCGCGCTGCATGGCGCGGAACAGCTCGCCCGTCGGCACCAGCTGATCGGACGTATAGAGCTCGATCTCCATCTCGCCGTTGGCCGCCTTGTTGAAGGCGTCGATCGAAGGCTTGATGACGTGTTCCGCCAGCGCCGGGCCGGCATAGGTCTGGAGCCGCCAGCGGATCGGCGACTGGGCCTTGACGTGCGGCGCCGCCAACGAGGAGGCCCCGGCCACCCCGGCGATACCGGCCGTCTTCAGAAATTTGCGTCGGTTCGTCATGCTGTCGCTCCTTGGCTCGAGGTTGAAACCGTTTCCTGCGGGGAGGTCATCCGTAGTATTGTTGGGGAAGCCACAGGGCGATCTGTGGAAAAGCCGTGACGATCGCCAATGCCAGGACCATGACGATCACGAACGGCACGATCGATCGATAGATATCGCTGAGAGAAACCTCCGGCGGAGCCATCGCCTTCATCAGGAAGAGATTGTATCCGAAGGGCGGAGTCATGTAGGCGATCTGGCAGGTGATCGTATAAAGCACGCCATACCAGATGAGATCGAAGCCCAATTCTCCGACCAGCGGAATGTAGAGCGGCGCGACGATGACCAGCATCGCGGTGTCGTCGAGAAACATGCCCATGATGATGTAGGAGATCTGCATCATGATGAGGATTTCCCACGGGCCGAGGCCCCACTTGTCGAGGAACAGCGACTCGATCGCCCGCACCGCGCCCAGGCCGTCGAAGACCGCGCCGAAGCAGAGCGCCGCCAGGATGATCCACATGAACATGCAGCTGACGCCGAGCGACTTCTCGACGGTGTCGTGCATCACCTTGGCCGTCAGCCGGCCGCGCACCAGGGCGGCGATCGTCGCCGACACGGCGCCCACGGCCGAACTCTCGACCAGGCTGGTGATGCCCATCAGGAAGAGCCCGGTCATGAAGAAGAAGATCACGAGCGGGATGATGCCGGCGCGCAGCAGCTTGATCTTCTCGCCCCAGCCGACCTGCCGCTCCTCCTTGGGCAGGGCGGGTCCCATCTCGGGTTTGAGCCAGCACCGCACGACGATGTAAAGAACGAACAGCCCGGCCATCAGCAGGCCCGGAAAGACACCGGCCAGCCAGAGCTGTGAGACCGGCTGGCGCGCGATCATGCCGTAGAGCACCAGCACGACGCTGGGCGGCACCAGAATGCCGAGCGAGCTGCCGGCCTGGATCACGCCGGTGACCATCACCTTGTCGTAGCCGCGTCGCAGGAGTTCGGGCAGCGCGATGCTGGCGCCGATCGCCATGCCGGCGACGGAGAGTCCGTTCATCGCCGACACGATCACCATCAGACCGATCGTGCCGATCGCGAGGCCGCCGTGCAGCGGCCCCATCCAGACATGGAACATGCGGTAGAGATCGTCGGCGATGCCCGATTCCGACAGCATGTAGCCCATGAAGATGAAGAGCGGCAGCGTCAGCAACGGATACCATTTCATCAGCTTCATGGCCGCGCTGAAGGCCATTTCGGAGCCGCCGTCGCCCCACAAGAGCAGGGCCGCCGCCGCCGCGACGAAGCCGATGGCGCCGAAGACGCGCTGCCCAGTGAGCAGCATCACCATCATCGAGGCGAACATCAGAAGAGCGATGAGTTCGTAGCTCACGGCAGCGGCTCCCCGAGCACCAGCGCCAGGTCCTTGAAAAAGGCCGCGATCGCCTGAAGCAGAGTGAGGACAATACCGATCACCATGACGATCTTGATCGGCGCCATGTACGGCGCCCAGGCCGAATAGCTGCGCTCGCCGTATTGCAGCGCGTACTGGGTGCTGGAGATGCCGCCCCAAAGCAGCATGATCAGGAAGAAGATCAGGAAAAGGGCCGTCACCAGGTCGACCGCGGCGCGCGTCCGCGGCGACCAGCGTCCATAGAGAAGGTCCATGCGGACATGGTCGCCTGTCTGAAGCGCGTAGGCGCCGCCCAGCAGGAAATAGGCGACCATGAGGAACTGCGCCGTTTCGAGCGTCCAGGCCGGCGGGATGAAGAAGGCTTGCGCAACCGATGAATAAAGGAGAACGCCCATCATCGCGAAGATCAAGTACATCGCCGCCTTGCCGACCCACCGATTGAACCGATCGACGACGCGGACATAGGTAACGACCGCCTTTGGCATGAACCCTCTATTTTACGGGATAGGAAATCGCACCGAACGGTTCGGCGGCACGGATCGATACTCGCGTCACGATTGCCGTTCGCGACCGCGGCCAATATACCGAGAAGCCTCGGGCTTCCGGGAGACTATCCGTCGCAAAGGCCCAGAGACCGTTGCGCCCCCGACAGCCTTGTCTTGCCCTTCCATCGTCGAGCGAAGGATAGACCATCGCCCAGATGGAACGCCGTCACGCACCTGCACGCATACACCTGATCGATATCGGAAGATCCAAGGAAGCCTCCTGAAAGATGGAGTCATCCTTTTCGGAAAATCTCCGGTCGTCAAGAACGTTACACAAAGGACCGAATTTAAGACTGCATATGTACTATGCAATCTTTCATTTATTATGATAACTATATAGGCAGCTTGCCACATTAATAAGCGACACCAACGAGCAGCCATCAAATCGTCACACAATTCCCTGCCCCGAAGCGGGACCGAAAAGCAATTTTTTGCTTATAAATCATTCACTTGTTTTAACTGCCTTAAATTTAGTCGACACGACCCGAAAAAGGCGGTGCGGCACGCCGCCTCAGTGGTCGGAGGACGCGCTCGATTGCCTCATCCGCCGCACCGGAGCCTTCGCGAACGGAGCGGAGCCGCTTGCCGGCATCGACCGGATCGTGTTCGATCGGCCTTCCGTGCGCCGCTCCAGAATCGTCAGTTCATGAAAACCCTGCGCCTCGTTCTTGCCGACGCCAGTTCGGTGGTCGTCACCATCATGGCCATGTTCATGGGGGTCGGTCAGTTCAGTGCCGAGGGCGGCTTGAGCGCGCTCCAGACGGGGTTGATGACGGCGTTGACGGTATCGGGTCCGGCCCAGGCCGCGGCAGCGCAGATGATGGCCAGCGGCGGCGCGTCGAGCGGCCTGTGGCTCGCCGCCATCATGACGGTGATCGTCGTCAATCTGCGTTTTGCCGTGCTGACCGCCTCCGTCCTGGCGCGACTGCCCGATGTCGGGCGCCTTCGCAGTGCCCCTGCCATCAGCCTGATCACGGCCGGCTCGTTTGCCGTGGTTCTGCCGCGCCTGATGAGCGACCGGGTGCCGCAGCGCCCCGTCTTCTACTGCGCCCTCGTCACCACGATCTGCACCAGCTCGGCGGTGATCGGCGCGCTCCTCGGCCACGGGCTCGCGGGGATCGTCCCGGCCGCCATCGGTCTGGCGCTGTCGGCCATCATCCCGGTCTATTTCGCGACGCTGATCGCCCGCATGGTGCGCCATCGCACTTTGATGGCCAATGCGGCGGCCGGGGCGATCCTGGTGCCCTTGGCCGCGCCATTTCTGGGCAGTTTGACGCTGCTCGTCGTGCCGCTCGTCATAGCGGCCGTCAGCTTTCTGGTCGAGCGCAAGGGACGGCACGATGCATGAGGCGATGCTCCCGCAATGGCAGATCTGGGCCATCGTCTTCGGTGGCGGCTTCGGCACCTTGGCGGTGCGGCTGGCCCCGCTGATCCTGGGTAACGCGCTGTCGGGCGAACGGACGCGTGCCTTCTTCGAACGGGCCGGCTACGGTGTGCTCGGCGGCATCGTCGCCACCGGGGCGCTGAAGGCCGGCCAGGCGAGCTTCACCGGGCCGCCGCTCGCCGGCCCGGTGATCGCGCTCATGTGCGTCGGCGTCGCCTTCGGCCTGGCCGCCTGGCGCGGCGGCACGCTGCTGCCGACGCTGGCGGCCCTGGCTCTTTTCGTTCTGGCCGACACGCTGATCTGACGGACGGCGCTTAGGCGGGCTGGTGGATCAGCGGATAGCTGCGCTTGATGGCAACCGCGACGATCGCCGCCATGCCGGCCTTGACGAGGTCGCCCGGAATGAAGGCGGCGGAGCCGGTGGTCGCCTGCCAGAGCGACAGATGGGCATTCACCGCCACCCAGGGAATCCCGATCGCATAGAGCACGAGGATGCCACCGATCACCGAATAGGCAAAGGACGAAACCACGCTGAGCTGGCGCCAGCCCCATTCATGCAGCGCGCCGGTCACGCCCGCCGCCACGATCCATCCCAGGATGAAGCCCGCGGTCGGCCCGGCGAAGATCCCCAGCCCACCGCGGCCGCCCGGCAGAAGCGGCAAGCCGACGGCGACCAGCGCCACGAACAAGAGCATGGACAGCGCGCCGCGCTTCGCGCCCAGAATGGCGCCGGCCAGCATCGGCCCCAGCGACTGCGCCGTGATGGGCACGCCCAACAGCGGAATATGGAGTGGCGGGAAGATCGCGAGCGCCGCCATCAGCGCAGCGAAAAGCGCGATATAGACGATGTCGCGGGTCGTGGTTTCGGATCGGAACATGACAAACTCCTGGAACCGGGATCGGGAGACCGGGAAGCGTGCTCCGTGACGCCGTCGCCCTCGTCGCCCGCCGAGCGGGCTTCGATGGCATCGGCGACGTCGCTCGCCGTCTTCAAGGTGCGCACGATCAGCGGCAGGACCATCGCCAAGGGTCGACTGCCGAGGCCGCGCGCCTGCTGGGCTTCTCGGATCTGTCTCGCCTGTTCACCGATCACCGGAATAAAGCGAAGCGCCAGGGAAAATGCCAGCCCCACCTTGGCTGGATTCACACCCAAACGCGCGAACGGCGCCAGCGCCTTTTCGATCGCCGCGATCAGCGCGTCGCTGCGCGTGGTGAGCGTCACCAGCGCGGCAAGAAGCACCAGGACCGCGATCCGAAGCACCACCAGGACGCCGAGCGCCCAGGATTGCAGAAGCGTCTGAACGACGAACAGCACCGCGAGAACCCAGGCCAGCGGCCGCAGCTGACGCAGGCCGTCGCGCCAGGTCAAGCCTGCCAGACCATAAAACAGACACACGACGGCGAGCGCCGCGGCCATGATCCGCCAGTCGTCCACGAGCATCAGCCCGGTCCCGGCCACGGCGACCGCGAGCAGCTTCCAGCCCAGCGGCAGGCGGTGGACGACCGAATGGGACGCGGCACCGGGCCGAGGCGCGGCGATCACCGCATCCGCTCCACATAGGCGGAGAGCGCTGCCGACGGGCTGTCGTCGACGACCACCCGCCCCTCGTCGAACACCAGCACCCGGTCGAAGTCCTTGATCAGCGACAGATCGTGGGTCACGACGACCGCCGACTGCTCGAGCGCGCGAATGACGCCCGCGACCTTGCGGGCATTGCGCAGGTCGAGCAGCGTCGTCGGCTCGTCGAAGACGATGCAGTCCGGCCGGGTGACCAGCACACCGGCCAGCGCCAGGAGCTGCTTTTCGCCGCCCGACAGCGTGTGCGAGGCGTGGTGGCGCAGATGCTCCAACCCGTAGAGCGCGAGAACGTCGTCGACCAGCGCCTCGCGCTCCCCGCGCGGCAGCTTTTGTCCTTTCAGCCCGAAGGCGACGTCCTCCTCGACGATCGGAAAGACGATCTGGTTGTCCGGGTTCTGGAAGACGAAACCGACCTTGCGACGCACGGCCTTGGCCGACCGCGCCGTGTCCAGTCCGTCGACCAGTACCGTGCCGCTCGACGGCGCCAGCAGCCCGTTGAGCAGCCGGGCGAACGTGCTCTTGCCAGACCCGTTCGATCCGACCACGCCGATGCGGCGTTCGCTGAGCTTCAGGTCGAGGCCGCGCAGCACCTCGTGGTCCTCGAAGCGATGATGAACCGAGCGAAGCTCGATCGTCGTCATACGCACGTCCCGACTGAAGACGCCTCGTCCGGGCGCCGGCGCCCGCTCCTATCACGAAGCCATGGGGATCATGAAGACCGGCTGCACCGGCCTTGCTCTGCGCAGGACGCAACGGCCCGGAGGACATGCGGATGATCGCGAGTCCCGACAAGGGCTTGCGGCCCGTCGCGACCATTCGGCTCGAAACCTGATCAAATGGTTGGCCGATTGCCCACGGCGCTGACAATTCGATTCACGCATCGATCCTTGCCGATTGTTATTGCTGGTCTTTCTCCTTGGGTATCATCATTCGGTCCCGAGTGCCCGCCGGCACCGGCGTGATGTCTACCGATAGATAATTGCGCAGGTCATCTGCACGCCTGCGTGATCGGTGAATGTGTTGCTGTTCACGATTCGATAAGGGTTCTGCGTTTCCCCGCTCAGGGGAATGTCGGCGATGATATGATCCAGTTTGGTCGTTTCTCCGAACACCCAAAGCCAACGATAAAACGGCGGCGGCCCCGAGAATGGCACGACAGTCAATTTGAACAGAATGGAGCTTGCCGACCGCTCTTCGCAGTCGATGGCAGTGGCGTAGGCTTTACCGCCCTGCATCCGGCTCTCGACGAAACGGCTTAGCTCATACTCGGTAAGCCAAGGCGTCTGGCCCTCGTCACTCTGAACCTGAGGTGTCGATACTCCTTCACTGACGCAACCAGAGGCAGCAAAAATAGGCAGAGCGGTCGCCACCAGCGGCATCCAGTTATGCTTCATTGTCCTGGTCACCTCCCCTGACGTAAAATTCAACCACAGATCGTGTCGATACGGCAATGCCGTTTTTCGGCTAGGAACGATCGGCGATCGGCGCCCGCTTTTCGTCGAACGCCGGCCCCGCGCGATGATCGGGAATTGGCCTTGCCTTTCATGGGGCAGTATGGTGCACCCGCACGATGGCCGGCTGCGGTCGGCCGGGAGGAAGCGCAGGTGGAGTGGCGTCATGAATTCTGAAAGCGGAGCGGTTGGGCTTGGACATGCGGCCGACCGCCCGCGGGTCGGCCTGTTCGTCACCTGCCTGGTGGACCTGTTCCGTCCGACCGTCGGCTTTGCCGCGATCAAGCTGCTGGAAGATGCCGGTTGCCGCGTCGAGGTGCCGGAGGGCCAGACCTGCTGCGGCCAGCCGGCCTACAATTCCGGCGATCGTGCCGACACCCGGGCAATCGCCAAGCAGGTGATCGCCCTCTTCGAACAGTATGACTACGTCGTCGCGCCGTCCGGGTCTTGCGGCGGCACGATGAAGAAGGACTATCCGCAGCTCTTTGCCGGCGACCCGCAGTGGGAAGGCCGCGCCAACGCCTTCGCCGACAAGGTCTACGAGCTGGTGAGCTTCCTCACCGACGTGCGCGGCGTCACCGCGGTCGAGGCCGAGGTGAAGGCGACCGTCACCTATCACGATTCCTGCTCCAGCCTGCGCGGACTGGGCGTCAAGGCGCAGCCGCGCCAGCTGCTGGCCAGCGTGGAGGGACTGACGCTCAAGGAAATGGCCGACACCGAGGTGTGCTGCGGCTTCGGTGGCACGTTCTGCGTCAAATATCCGGACATCTCCAACGCCATGGTCGAGAAAAAGGCGCGAAACGTCCAGGCCAGCGGCGCCGACATGCTGCTCGCCGGCGATCTCGGCTGCCTGATGAACATCGACGGCAAGCTGAAACGCGATCGCCTGCCGGTCGAGACGCGGCATGTGGCCGAAGTGCTGGCCGGCATGCTCGATACCCCGCCGATCGGAGGCAAGCTATGACATCCCTTTCCTGGCACGATACCGACATCGAGGTGATCCAAGGCGACATCACCACTCTCGAGGTCGACGCCATCGTCAACGCGGCCAATGAGAGCCTGCTCGGGGGCGGTGGGGTCGACGGCGCGATTCATCGCGCCGCCGGGCCGAAGCTTCTGGAAGAATGCCGCACGCTCGGCGGCTGCCCGACCGGGGACGCCCGCATCACCAAAGGCTACGACCTGCCGGCGGCCCATGTCATCCACACCGTCGGGCCGGTCTGGCGCGGCGGCCAGCACGGCGAGGAAGCGCTGCTGGAAAGCGCCTATCGCAACAGCTTCGCGCTCGCCCGCGACAACGACGTGCACTCCATCGCCTTTCCGGCGATCTCCACCGGCGTTTACGGTTTTCCGAAGGACAAGGCGGCGGAGATCGCCGCCTCGGTCGCGCTTTCGGCCGCCGAGGCTGGCGGTTTTTCGCGCATCGTGCTCTGCTGCTTCTCCGAGGAGGACGCGGCCATCTATGGGCGCGCGCTCGACGAGGAAGCCGACAGATGACCCCGGCGAAGGACGCACGCTAGCCTCATGCAGATCACCTCGCCGACCTTCAAGGCCAACACGACGCAGGCGCTGGCCGACGCCGCGCTGCAGCGCGCGCTCGCCCATGTGCCGCTCGGCTTCATCGACAAGCGCGCCAAGGCGGCCGAGGCTCTGCCGGAGTTCGATGCGCTGCGCGACGCGGCGGTGGCGATCAAGTCCCACACGCTGAAGCACCTCGACCTCTATCTGGAGGCCTTCACCCAAAAGGTCGAAGAGGCCGGCGGCGTAATTCACTGGGCCGAGGACGCGGAGGCCGCGCGCCGCATCATCCTGGAACTGGCCCGCAAGCGGAATGCCAGGACCGTCACCAAGTCGAAGTCGATGATCTCCGAGGAGATCGAACTCAACGATTTCTTCGAGCAAAACGGCATCCAGCCGATCGAGACCGATCTCGGCGAATACATCATCCAGCTGCGCGGCGAGCATCCCAGCCACATCATCGCGCCGGCGATCCATGTGAACCGGGACCAGATCGAGGAGGATTTCCGCCGCGTCCACACAGCTCTCGATCCGAACCGCGATCTTTCCGATCCGCGCTCCATGCTGGCCGAGGCGCGGCAGATCCTGCGGCGGCGCTACGGCGAGGCGGATCTCGGGCTGACAGGCGCCAATTTCCTGGTGGCCGAGACCGGCTCCGTGGTGATCGTCACCAACGAGGGCAATGCCGACCTGACCCAGCTTCTCGGCAAGTGCCACGTGGTGCTCGCCTCGATCGAGAAGGTGGTGCCGACGCTGGAGGATTCGGCCGCGCTTCTGCGCGTTCTCGCCCGTTCGGCGACCGGCCAGGACATGTCGGTCTACACGACCTACGCCACCGGTCCGAAACGGTCCGACGACCCCGACGGGCCGGAGGAGTTCCACGTCGTGCTCCTCGACAACGGCCGCTCATCGATGCTCGGCACTGAGTTCGAGGATATGCTGCGCTGCATCCGCTGCGGTGCCTGCATGAACCATTGCCCGGTCTACCAGAGCGTCGGCGGCCATTCCTACGGCTGGGTCTATCCGGGACCGATGGGTGCGGTGCTCACCCCGTCCCTCATCGGCGTCGACAAGGCCGGCCATCTGCCCAACGCCTCGTCCTTCTGTGGGCGCTGCGAGGAGGTCTGTCCGGTCCGCATCCCGTTGCCGAAGATGATGCGGCACTGGCGCGAGCGCGAGTTCGAGCGCCATCTGCAGCCCAAGACCATGCGCTGGGGCCTCGGCGCCTGGGCCTTCGCGGCGCGGCGCCCGAAGCTCTACCGGATGGGCGTTTCGCTGGTCATGCCCCTGCTCGCCAAGCTCGCGGGCAGGAAGCGGCGCTTCGCCGCGCTGCCGCTCGCCCATGGCTGGACCAAATGGCGCGACCTGCCGGCGCCCGAGGGCAAAACCTTCATGCAGCAGTGGAATGCCCGGCGCGACGCGGGAGCCGCCCGATGACCGAGAGGCGAGAGGCCGGCGCCGCGATCCTGAGCCGCATCCGCCGCGCCAATGGCGGCGGCGACGGTGCCGACGAGGCGCGCCGCCGCGCGGTTGCGGAGCGCCTGTCGGGTCATCCGCAGGGCGTCGTCCCGGCGCGCGGCCAGCTGCCGCTGGAAGATCGGATCGCCCTCTTCCGCGCCATGGCCGAGAAAGCGAGCGCCACGACGGAGCGCATCGAAAGCTGCGATGCCCTGCCCGAGGCGGTGACCGACTGGCTGCGCCGCAACAACCTGCCGGCGGAACTGAAGATGAGCGGTGATCCGCGCTTCGCCGATGCGCCCTTCGACAGAACCGCCCTCGCCATCACCACGGGCGCGACGGACGGCTCCGATCTCAACGCGCTGTCGCACGCCGACGGGGCGGTGGCGGAAAGCGGTACGCTCGTGCTCCTGTCGGGGCCAAACAACCCGACCGGCCTCAACTATCTGCCCGACAACCACATCGTGGCGCTGGCCGCTCGGGACGTCGAAGGCGCCATGGAAGCGATCTGGCCGAAGCTGCGCGCCGCCTACGGCGACGGCCTGATGCCGCGCTCGGTGAATTTGGTAACCGGTCCCTCGCGCTCCGCCGACATCGAGCAAACGCTGCTGATCGGCGCGCACGGCCCCCGCGCGCTCCACATCATCATCGTGGGTTGAGCCGCATGGCCGGCCAAGGCAAGTTCTCGTGTCGTCATCGACGGCTCAAGTCGAATGATCCGCCCCGCCGAGTAGCTTTCGACCCATTGCCGACGTTCGGGCCGTGTCTAATGGACGACTAAGGTAACCTTCGAAAGGTGTGCCGTACTGATTTCCCTAGCGTCTTTTCCGTTGCTGGCCGCAGCCTTTACGACGACCCTGCTCGTGTAAGGAATCACCGCCAAGAGGATCAGTCTTGAAGATCGCCGCCGCGCAAACCGTTGTTTCGAGAGATGTGCGGGCCAACGCCGCAACCATTCGCCAGATGATCACCGACGCGGCTGCCGGCGGCGTGCAGCTGATCGTCTTTTGCGAAGGCGCGCTTTCGGGTTATGCGAAGGCGCAGATCGCCAGTCCCGATGACTGGGCGTCGTTCGATTGGGCGGCGCAGGAGGCCGAACTGCGCGACATTGCCGCGCTTTGCGGGCAGCGTGGCATAGCCGCCGTCGTGGGCGGCGCGCATCGGCTCACCGTGACGCCGCGGCCGCACAACAGCCTATATGTGTTCTCGCCTTCCGGGGCGTTGCAGACGCGCTATGATAAGCGGTTGCTCTCACACAGCGAGGTCAGCGGCTGGTACACTCCGGGCTCAGAGCCAATCACCTTCGCGATCGGCGGCTACCGGTTCGGCTGTGCAATCTGCATCGAGTCGCAGTTTCCGGAGATTTTTGCCGAATACGAAGAGATGGGCGTCGATGCCGTGCTCTTCGCCTCCTACGGCATGCCGGAGCATTTCCAGATCGCAATGCGCGCGCATGCGGGATTGAACTGCA
The DNA here is from genome assembly GCF_036541425.1 of Consotaella aegiceratis. Taxonomy (NCBI): domain Bacteria; kingdom Pseudomonadati; phylum Pseudomonadota; class Alphaproteobacteria; order Hyphomicrobiales; family Aurantimonadaceae; genus Consotaella; species Consotaella aegiceratis. Next base: position 7,885 of record NZ_JAZHFT010000058.1, on the reverse strand, counting down.
TTTGGATCGCCGGCGCCACGGTCGCGCAGAATGCGCACAAAGGCCCCGCCGGCATTGTCGGACCGGATGGCGTGGTTTCGGCGGCCTGTCCAGCCGTGGCGGAATTTGGTTTTGCCGTGGCGACCCTCGACCGTGATAATCCGGCCTATGATGTGCCGCTGAACAAGGCGCGGCCCTGGCGCGCCAAAGCGCGGGCAGGAGATATCTATCGCGAGCGGTCGGTCGATGATCCGAGAAGCGCGCGCCGAGGCGAGTACTGAGCCGAGCGTGTCCGATCTAAGCCGCTACGTCCGCCATCCACCCTCTCGGGCTCGTGGCGGTCGCTGGACGGTTCGAGTTTGGTCGTTCTCGCGACACTGGGAAGCGTCGGCTCCCACGCTTTGACACGGGAGACAAAGGCGCAACGATCGTCGGCGCTCCGGCCGCCCCATGTCACCCCTCCCTGTGGATCGCCTCGATGCGCTCCAGGCCGCCGAGGTCGGGGGCGACCGTCTTCCAGACCTTGCGCGCACCGGCCACCCAGGCCTCGCGGTCCTCCGGCTGGACCACCTCGCCGCCGGCTTTCCTCGCCAGCTCCATGGAGCGCGCCTCGTCGTCCTTGATCATCTCGTAGAAGAGTGCCGCGCCCTCTTCCGCAGCAGCAGAGAGAACCTCCTGCTCCTCCTCCGTCAGACCGTTCCAGAACGCCGCCGAGAAATAGACGACGCCCGCCGCCCAGATGTGGGCGGTCTCGGTCAGGCACGGCACCACCTCATAGAGATGGAACCCGGCATAGGCCGACTTCGTCAGGTCCATCGCGTCGACCACGCCGTTGGCGAGCGCGTTGTAGGTCTCGGGGATGGGAATGGCCGTCGGGTTGGCTCCGTAAGCGCTCCACAGCAGCTGATGCAGCGGGCTCTGGATGACGCGGATGCGCACGCCTTCCATCTCCTCCGGCCGGCGCACCGGCGTCTTGGTCAAAAGATGCCGAGCGCCATAGATGATGAAGCCCGGCGCGACAAAGCCCTGTTCGGCAAGCTTGCCTTGGATTGCCTGCCCGCTCTTGCCCTTGGCGGTGCGCATCAGGTGGTCGGCGTCGTCGAACAGGAATGGCAGGTCGAACAGTTGGGTTTCCGGCACCCAGGTCGAGAGCGCCGACAGGGTGGACAGGCTTGCCTGGATCGAGCCGAGACGGATGCCCTCCGCCACCTCCTTTTCGCCGCCGAGAGCGGCGTTGGCGACGATGCGGAAGGAAAAACGGCCCGGCAGGCGCTCCTCCACCCGGTCGCGGATGTGGTGCCAGATCCGCGTCTCCGGCTTGTCCTCGCCGAGCAGCGAGGCGACGGTGACGGTGCGCGGCGCGGCCGATGCGGAGCGCGCGAGACTGGTCATGGCGCCGGCGACGGCCAGCGCGGTGAAATGGCGGCGGGTGATCGGCATGGATGCGGTCTCCTTTCGAAGCGGTGTCACGGGACGCGCCAGGCGGCAAAGACGGTGAGGATGCCGAGCCCGGCCAGAAGCCAGGCCACGAGCGGCAGTACGGCGCGGAAGACGCGGAACGCCGGCACGCCGGACAGGCGCGCGGCGACATAGACGAGAATGCCGACAGGCGGCGTCAGGCCGCCGATCATCAGGTTGACCACGAGCACGATGCCGAAGAGCACCGGGTCGATGCCGATGCCGGTCGCCACCGGCATCAACAGCGGCGCAAACAGCAGGATCGCGGCGCCGATATCGAGGATCGCGCCGACAGCTAGAAGCACGAAATTGGCGAGGAGAAGCACCGCCAGCGGATGAGCAAGGCCGCCGAACAACCCTTGGATCAAGCCGCCGACATCGTCGATGGCGAGCAGGAAGGCCAGCGGCGCTGCGCTGGCAATGAGCAGGCCGACGGAGGCGGCTTCCCGACCGGCCTCGGCAAAGGCGGCCGCGACGCCCCGCCCCCTGCCGCCGACAAGAGCGACGACCAAGGCATAAGCCGCCGCCATCGCCGCCGCCTCGGTGGTCGTGACGATGCCGAAGCGGATGCCGCCGACGATGACGAACACCAGCCCGAGCGCCGGCAGTGCGCGGGTGAAAGCCGCGCCTCGCTCGCTTGGCTCCGCACGCGGTCCGCCCGGCACGGTGCGCGAGGCGAGATGCAGCCCAACAGCCAGAAGCCCGGCCAGCAGCAATCCGGCGACCAGCCCCCCGGCGAACAGAGCGGCTACCGAAAGATCGGTCGCCAGCGCCAGGATCAGAAAGGCCACCGACGGCGGCACGATGTTGGGCAGCACGGCGGTCGCCGCGACGATCGCCGCGGCCTTCTCGGGCGCATAGTCGGCCTTGACCAGACCCGGCGCCAACACCTTGGCGCCGAAGGCGGCGTCGGCAATGGACGAGCCCGAGAGGCCGGAGATCATCAGGTTGGTGACGAGCGTGGTCTGCGCCATGCCGCCGCGCCAATGGCCGACCAGGCTCGCGGCAAAGCGCACCAGCCGGTCCGCCAGACCGCCGGCCGTCATGAGCGATCCCGCCAGCAGGAAGAAGGGCACGGCCAGAAGCAGGAATTTCTGGATTCCCGCCATGGCGTTCTGGGCGATGGCCGGCTCGGGCAGCAGGCTGCCGAAGGGGATCGCGAACGAGGCGCCCGCGATCAGCGCATGCGGCAGCGGCGCGCCCAGGACAAGCGCGACGAGCGCGAAGCCGCCGGCCAAAAGGCTCGGTCGGGCGATCGGCAGCACGGAACCGATCTGCGAAAACCAATAGAGGCCGCAGCCGAGCGCAATCGCCAAAAGCCCGGCTGCGGACCGCTCGTCGCGGACGGCGTGGAGCAGCATCAAGAGCAGGGTTGCGGCGGCGCCCGCGACGACCGGGGCAAAGCGCCAGGCCTCCGGCAGGCCCAGCGCCACCGACCGGCCGCCGATGCCCTGCATGACGGTCAGCGCGCCGGAGGCGAGCACGAGGACGGCATGGACCGCCACCGCGTCGGCGAGAGTGTCGACGACGCTTCGAAGACGCGGGGAGGCCGACGCCGTCAGAAGATCGAGGCGCATCGCCTGCGCTCGGTTCGAGATCAGCGGCAGCCCGAAAAAGACCAGCGCCCCGTGCAGCCAGAGCGCCGCCTCGTCCGCTCCGAGGATCGAGGTGCCGGCCAGATAGCGCGCGCCGACGGCCGCGAGCACGACGGCCAGAAGCGCTGCCAGCAGACCTCCGACCGCGAAGAGGCAACCCCGCTCGACGCCGATCGCAAGCCGCCCGGCGATGGACATCGGCTCGCGCGCCAGAACGCTATCCACCGGGCCACCAGGCATGGAAGTGATGCACCGGGCCCCGCCCCGCGCCGACATCGAGTTCGGCCGCGTGGTCCAGCGCCGCGGTGAGATACATCTTGGCCGCCTCGACGGCGTCCTCCAGCGAGAGCCCTCGGGCGAGACCGGCGGCGATCGCCGCCGACAGCGTGCATCCAGTGCCGTGATCATGGGTCGTCGCCACCCGGCGGGCCGCAAAGCGCCGAACGCCGTGTCCGTCGAACAGCAGATCGACGCTGTCCGCGCCGCCCAGATGACCGCCCTTGATCAGCACGGCCCTGGCGCCCGCCGCCAGGATGATGTCGGCCTGCCGCGCCATCTCGACCTCGTCCCCGGCAATCGGACGGCCGGAGAGGATCGCCGCCTCTGGCAAGTTCGGCGTCGCCAGCAGCGCGCGCGGCAACAGCAGGTCGCGCAGCGCCTCAACCGCATCGTCGGGCAGCAGCCGATCGCCGGAGGTCGCCACCATCACCGGATCGAGCACGACCTGTCGACCGAACCGTTCCAGCCTGCCGGCGACCGCCTCGATGACGGGAGCGCTGGCCGCCATGCCGATCTTGATCGCGCCGACGTCGAGATCGGAGAGCACGGTATCGATCTGCGCGGCGACGATGCGCGGGCTCAGGACTTCCACGTCGGCGACGCCCAGCGTGTTCTGCGCGGTGATCGCCGTGATCACGCTGGCGCCGTAGACGCCAAGCGCCGAAAAGGTTTTCAGGTCCGCCTGGATGCCGGCGCAGCCGCCGGAATCGGACCCGGCGATGGTGAGCGCGATGGCGGTCATGAGCGTTTCCTCGTCAGCGCGGCGTCGATCGCCTCGCGGAACGCCGTGGTCGCGGCCCGCGCATCGTCGGCCTTGAAGATCGCGGAGATCGCCGCGACGCCGTCCGCCCCAGCCGCGATCACGGCGGGCACGCGGCCGAGGTCGATGCCGGCAATGGCGCCGACCGGCAGGTCCGGCCGGATAGACCGGATCCTCGCGACCAGCCGCTCCAGCCCGTCGATCCCCACCGGCGGGTCGGGGTTGTGCTTGGACAGGGTCTCGAACACGCCGCCGACACAGGTATAGTCCGCCGGCGCGGCGATCGCCTTGTCCGCATCGTCCTCGCTCTTGACGGTGACGCCGATGATCGCGCCGGGACCCAGCAGCCTGCGGGCGGTCTCGGCGTCCATGTCGTCGCGGCCGAGATGAACACCCGCCGCACCGGCCGCGAAGGCCACGTCCGCGCGGTCGTTGACGACCATCGGCACGCCGGTTCCGTCCAGCGCGGCCAGGATCGCCCGCGCCCGCTCGATCATCTCGCGGGTGGAGCCGTGCTTGTCGCGATACTGGATCAGCGTCGCCCCGCCCTCGGCGGCCTGCCGGGCCAGCTGCGCCAGGCTGTCGGCGCCCAGCGCGTCGGTGTCGACGATGGCATTGAGACGATAGTCAACGCTCGGCATCGACGAGCCTCCCCCGTTCAAGAAGGTCGGACGGCCGCACCGCAGCCAATGCGTCGAGAAGGGCGATCGCGAAGGTGCCCGGCCCCTTCGCGGTCTCGGCGGCCATCTCGGCCGCGACGCCGTAGACGAGGAGAGCCGACGCCGCGCCCCCCAGCCGATCGGACGACACGGCCATGAATGCGGCGATCAGCGCGCCGCCCAGACAGCCGGTGCCGGTGACCTGCGCCATCAGCGGGTGGCCGTTGGCGACCGTCAGCCGCCTTCCGTCCAGAGCGAGCCTGTCCTGCGCTCCGGTGGTGATGGCCACGGTTCCTGCCGGTGGTCCCGGCATCAGCGCCATCTCGGCCGCGTTGCCGCGCACCACGGCGGGCCCGCGCGCCAAGAGCCGGCTGGCGAAATCGAGGCGCGAGGGCGAGCGATCGCAATGGACCGGATCGAGCGTCCAGGGCACGCCGGCCGTCTCGGCCGCCGTCAGCGCCAGCCGAATGGCCGCCCGTCTCGGGGCATCCAGCGTCCCCAGATTCACCAGCAACGCATCGGCGCTCGCGACGAAGCCGGCCACCTCCTCCTCGCTGCCGGTCATCGAGGGGTGGATGCCCAGCGCCGTCAGGCCGTCGGCGGTAAACTTCTGTACCACGCTGTTGGTCAGGCAGTGGACGCGCGGCGCCCTCTCGCGCACGGCGGCGAGCAGCCCGGCGGCGTCTTCGAGCGAGGCTCGCGCGGTCATGGCAGTTCCACCGCGACGTCGTCGACGGCCGGCGCTTGCGGGATCAGCTTCGCCTCCGCCAGCATGGCCCCGAAGCGCTCGTAGCGGCCGCGATCCAGCGCCGCCGGCCGCTTGGCGAAGCGCGGCAGCGTGTCGGTGAAGGCCTGGCGGTTCAGCTCGTCGTCGAGGTCCGGATAGGCCTCGACGAAGGTGGCCCACGCTTCGTCCGGATGGTTGGTGAGCCAGATCGCGCCGCGCTCCACCGCCGTCAGGAAGCGCGGCAGGCGGTCGTCGCCGACGAGGTCGTCATGGGTGACGAAGATCAGTTCGTCATAGGCCGGCACGCCGTGCTCTTCCGGATAGAAGGCCTTACCCTCGGCGCCCTCGATGCGCATCTGGGTCAGCTCGAAATTGCGGAAGGCGCCGACCGTGGCGTCCACCTTGTCGCCCATCAGCGAGGGCGTCAGGGCGAAGTTGACGTTGACCAGCTCGACATCGTCGAGCGACAGCCCTTCGGAAGCGAGCATCCGCCCCAGCATCACTTCCTCGAAGCCCGAGACGGAATAGCCGACGCGCTTGCCCTTCAGATCCGCCAGGCTCTTCACCGGGCCATCGGCGAGCGTCATCACCGTGTTGAGCGGCGTCTCGACCAGCGTGCCGAAGCGCTTCAGCGGCAGGCCGCTCGCCCGGTCGAGATAGAGGTTCGGCTGATAGTGCACCGCGATCTCGGCCTGCTTGGCGGCGACGAGGCGCGGCGGCGCGGAGGGGTCGGACGGCGCCACCAGCTCGACATCCAGCCCCTCGTCCTCGAAGAAGCCCTTCTCCTTGGCGATCACCAGCGGGGCGTGGTCGGGGTTCACGTACCACTCCAGGAGCACGGTGAGAGGGTCGAGCTCCGCCGGCTGCGCGGCGGCCGGCCCGGCGGCTCCGGCCAGCGCGAGGCCGACGGCAAGGACAAGACGGTGGAACATGACAACAGGTCCTTTGGCGGGAGTGTGGTTGTTCGATGGGGCGGGTCGCATCCGGGTCAGCCTTCCCTGGCCCAGGGGACGAGAAGCCCGCCCAGTTCGTCGACCAGAAAGCGCAGGGCGAGCGTGAGAACCGCCAGGATGAGCAGCGCGGCGAAGAGGATGTCCGTCTGCATCCGGGCGTTCGCCTGGATCATGATGAAGCCGAGCCCGCCCGAGGCGCCGACCCACTCGCCGATGACGGCGCCGAGCGGCGCCAGCGGCGCGGCGATGCGCAAGCCGGAGACGAGCGCCGGCAGCGCCAGCGGGATGCGGATCGAAATGAGGATACGGGTGCGCCCGGCGCCCGACAGCGCCGCGGCTTCCAGGATCTCCGGCTCGGTGCGCCGCAGCCCGTCGGCGAAGTTCGAGGCCACGGGAAAGAAGATGATCAGCCCGGCCATGACCACCTTGGAGGCGAGCCCGAAGCCGAACCAGAGAACGAGCAGCGGCGCGATCGCGAACACCGGCAGCGCCTGCAGGACCACCACGGCCGGCCACACCAGCGCGGCAGCGCCGGGCACGGCGGCGGCGACCAGCGCGGTCAGAATGCCGGCCAGCGAGCCAAAGATCAGCCCGAGACCGATCTCGCCCAGGGTGAGCGCCGCGTGGTGGGCCAGAAAGTCGCGCCGCGCGATCAGCGTTTCGGCGACGTCCAGCGGCGCCGGCAGCAGGAAATGCGGCGGCGCGAGCAGCCAGACGGCCCCCTGCCAGATCACCAGAAGCACCAGAACGCCGCGCGCGACCGTCAGCGCGACACGACGTGCCCCGGCCCCTTTCGCCGGACGCCGCGAAGCGCCCGCCGGCCAGCGGCGGATCGTATCAAAAGCCCGTGTGGGGAAAGGTGGCGCGCGCAAATCCCGTTCCTACGCCGGTATGACCCGGATCAGGTTCAAGGGTTCGGCGATCACGCCATCTCAGCGCCTCAAGCGGCACACCCCTCGGATTGACGCGCACCATGGAACTGCCCCGGAGGATTGTCAACGGCGCGGGGGAATTGGCTGCTCGGCGCCCTTGTCGGTCGTTCCCATGGCGATCGCGTAACCTCCAGAGCCGACATACAGTCCGTTCTTTTTGCCGCCAGCATAGAGCCCGACAACCGTCTGTGTCGCGAATGCCGCGGCCGCGACGTAAGTCCTTTTGAGCCCCGCTAGCAATATGGTCAGATTCGGAACATACAGTGATTCATTTGCTAAAGATGTAGTTAGTTAGATTCGGGACGAGCATCCTGTGGGCATATCAACGGACGAACTCATCGGAAATTTGAAAAGCCTGGGCGGCCAAGTCGCCGGAGGCGTGCGCCCGACGCCTAAGTGTCCGATTCAAAACTAAGCAGATGAATTAGCGAGCCTTGCGACGCGGCGAGCGAGGAGTTGGACCGAGGCGAGGAACAGCCATGCATTGGCAGATGCGATGGTCTGCTCGAAGTCCTTGGCAAGCCGTCGATTGCGATTGAGCCA
>NZ_JAZHFT010000057.1:0-23124 GCF_036541425.1 Consotaella aegiceratis | reverse complement strand
CTTCGATCCGTGACGGCAGAAGCGATACCTGCTCCCGATCCTCGCCGACGATATATCCCATGAAAATGGCCGCCCTGTTCCCAAGGCGGCCATCCTATCTGATTTGCCCGGCTTTCCACACAGCCTGTTCCGCCAGGGCTTTGTCAGCAGTCTGGGGGCGGCCCCGCCGCCCTTTCGGCCAAGAGCTGCGGCAAGCGTCGCGGGACCTGTCGAGGCCCTAGTTGATGGGATCGGTTCCAACGTCGGACGTATCCCATACGGACTCCAGCAGCTTGGCGGCGTCCCTGGCGTCGTCCGGCGTGAAGACGATCCCGATGGGAACGTCGCCATTGCGGATGATCAGGGCGACGTTGCCGTCAGGTAACTGAGAGACGCCATCCAGCCGGTCGACCCAGACGCCTTGGATGCCGCCCTCGCCGGGCCCTGTTTCATTCGACATGGATCTCTCCTTCTTTGCTGGTGGCTTGCCCGACCGTAACAGGGTCGGCAGGCCGCTGGCAAAAGCAGGAGTCATTCGGCCCAGAACGCTCCTCCTCACATGCGGTCGCGCCCCGCGGCGTGCCGGCGGAAAACATCGCCGGCATGACCGACATGTCGGCCGCCCTGCGCGACGGACTTCCGATGCGACAATCCGACTCGGCGTCGCCGCGCGCCTGGGATCGAACGTCGCAAAACCGTGAGCGAGCACGGCTTTTCGCCATCCTCGCCCTGCCCCCGAATACGCCCTGCGACAGAAGCGACCCACCGCTCTTGACACAGATCAACCTGGCATCGCCGGTTGATGTATAATGACAAGTACAAATTAATAAGCTCTGTGACTCGATTAGAATAACTTCAGACTGCTGGAACCTTCCATGCCTATGTCTCGCGGAATCGAGTTTCACGGTTTGACCTTGGTGCGATCCTTCAAAAGGATCCCAAGCTTACCTCAAGCACACGAGCGATCCATGAAGCGGTTCTGCGCTTTACCTTCGGAAAATTGAGTGGCTGGTTCGCATGCGGTCGAAACAAACCCCATGCCGAAACTCCGAACGTTCGTTGATTCCGCCGACATCCGGCGGTCGCGTCGACGGCCGTCGCAACAAGATCTTCCTCACGTGTCGGTCCGTGCAATCTCGCTCCCAGTCTTTGCACGACACGTCTTTGCCTGAAAGGAGGCTCCATGGAGCTCTGGGAAAGCCTGTTTTCGAGCGGACACGGCGTAGCCAACGCCCTGTTCGCCGTCTCGTTGGTCGCCGTAACGGGTCTGGCAATCGGCGAGATCAGGCTGTTTGGGATTAAGCTGGGCATTGCCGGCCCGCTCTTCGCCGGCATCTTCTTCGGCTATTTCGGCCTGTCGATGAACGAGCACATGCTCGAATTCATCCGCGAGTTCGGCCTTGCGCTGTTCGTCTACGGCATCGGCAATGCCGTTGGCCCGACCTTCTTTTCGTCCTTTGCCAAGGACGGCCTGCGCCTCAACATTCTGGCCGTTCTGATCGTCGGCGGCGGCGCGTTGATCGCCGTCGGGCTTCACTATGCCTTCAACACGCCCTGGGAGGCCGTGATCGGCCTGTTCTCGGGCGGCACCACCAACACGCCCTCGCTGGCCGCCGGCATCGGCATGCTTGGCCAAGTCGCCGCCACGCCGCAGCAGCTGGCGACGCCTGCGGCGGCCTACGCCGTCGCCTATCCCTTCGGCATCATCGGCATTCTCCTGGTGATGGCGTTGATCCGGATCTTCTTCGGCGTGGCCATTCCGCGCGAGGCCGCGCAATGGGAGGAAAGCCGCCGGTCCAGCCAGAAGGCCCTCGACCGGATGAACATCGAGGTCCGCAACGAGCAGGTGGCCGGCCATACGGTGAGCGAGATCCTCGGCGGCGCCAGCCGCAAGCTGGTGATCAGCCGCGTCTCGCGCGACGGGGTGCAGACCGTGGCGAACGCCGATTTTCGTATTAAGCTCAACGACGTGGTACTGGCCGTCGGCGAGAAGCGGAACCTGCAGGACCTGCAGTGGCTGCTCGGGCAGCCGGCGCGCATCAGCCTGGAGGAGGAGCCGTCGAGCCAGTTGCAGTCGCGGCGCCTGGTGGTGACCCATTCCAGGATGTTCGGCCGGACCATCGGCGAGGTCGATCCGCTCAGGACCTACGGCGTCTCGATCACCCGGCTGAACCGCCAGAGCCTCGAGCTGGTGCCCGACGGCGCCACCCATCTGCAGTTCGGCGACATCCTCATGGTGGTGGGCGAGCGCGGCAAGCTCGACCACTTCGCCGAAGCGATCGGCAACGACGACAAGAGCCTTACCCACGCCCAGGTGATTCCGATCTTCATCGGCCTGGCGCTCGGTGTCCTTTTGGGCAGCATTCCCTTCGCCATTCCCGGGGTCCCCGTGCCGATCAAGCTCGGCCTTGCCGGCGGACCGCTCATCGTGGCGATCCTGCTCTCCCGCCTGGGCAGCATCGGCCCCGTCGTCTGGTTCATGCCGCCGGGCGTCAACCACATCGTCCGCGAACTCGGCATCACCTGCTTCATGGTCTGCGTGGGCATTTATTCCGGGCCGCGGTTCATCAGTTCGATCGTCTCCGGCGACGGTCTGATCTGGATGGCGCAGGCGACGCTCATCACCTTCATTCCGCTGTTCCTCGTCGGCCTGTTCGCCAGGATCTTCCTGAAGCTGAACTACTTGACGCTGTGCGGCGTGCTGTCGGGCACGATGACCGACCCGCCAGCGCTGGCCTTCGCCAACGCCCTGTCGCCGTCGCAGGCCCAGTCGACCGGCTACTCGGCCGTCTATCCTCTGACGATGTGCCTGCGCATCATCGCCCCGCAGCTCATCATTGCGATGCTATGGGGACTGTCCTAGCGGACATCCCACCCCTTGCGGCAACGGCTCGGGCTCGTCCCGGGCCGTTTGCGTTTCAGCCGAAGCGGATATTGACAAGCCCGGCGGACGCGACGAATGTGCCGCCCATGATCAACCGCTGCCTCTCGACCGTGGCCATGCTCACGCCCCTCTCCGGGTGTGCGGGTTTCGTGCGGCCGTAGCGGCCTCGATCATGTTCCGCAGACCCGGCCGAGACGGTCGAAGGGTCTGCAAGCCTTGTCTCCGTCCGGCCCTCACCGATAGGAGACGGACGAATGTCCAACCCCGACAGCGAATCCGAGGACGGGCCGAAAAGTTCGCAGATCGCCGTCCGCGCCAGCCGTCCGGACGACGCGGAAGCGTTGTGCGCCATCCAGAACCTGCCCGGCGTTCGGCGCGGCACGCTGCGCCCGCCGTTTCAACGGCCGGAGGCCACGCGAAAATGGCTGGAAAGCCATGGTCCGGACAAGCTCAACGTGGTGGCCGAAATCGACAGCCGGGTGGTTGGCAGCGCCGACCTCTCCCGCATTGCGGGGCGGCGTCAGCATGTGGCGACCTTGGGCATGATGGTGCACGACGGCCATGTCGGGCGCGGCATCGGGACAACCCTGCTGGCGGCGCTGGTCGACTCGGCCGACAACTGGCTCGACATCCGCCGCATCGAGCTGACGGTCTTCACCGACAACGCACCGGCGATCGCGCTCTATCGCAAATTCGGATTCGAAACCGAGGGAACGCTCCGGGCCTACGCCTTCCGTGACGGCGCCTATGCCGACGTCTTTGCCATGGCGCGCCTGCATCGCATCTGACAGCCGACGCGCGGCGACCTCACTTGCCGCTGCGCTCCGCCCTGAGGCGCGTCCAATGATCGAGACGCTTGGCGAGTTGCGCTTCCAGGCCCCGCCCCGTGGGTCGGTAGAAGGTCTGCCGGCCCATCTCCGTCGGAAAGTAGTCCTGGCCGGAAAAGGCGTCCGGCGTGTCGTGGTCGTAGATATAGCCGGAGCCGTAGCCTTCCGAGGCCATCAGCTTGGTGGGCGCGTTCAGGATGTGCTTGGGCGGCAGCAGCGACCCGTGCTCCTTCGCCGCGCGCTGGGCAGCCTTGAAGGCGGTGTAGACGGCATTCGACTTAGGCGCCGTTGCCAGATAGACGACGGCTTCTGCCAACGCCAGTTCGCCTTCCGGCGACCCCAGATAGTCGTAGGCGTCCTTGGCGGCGTTGGCGATGACCAGCGCCTGGGGATCGGCCAGGCCGATATCCTCGCTCGCCATGCGCACCATGCGGCGGCCGAGATAGAGCGGGTTTTCGCCGGCATCGAGCATGCGCGCGAGATAATAGAGCGCCGCGTCGGGGTCCGAGCCGCGCACCGCCTTGTGCAGAGCCGAGATCAGATTGTAGTGGCCGTCCTGGCCCTTGTCGTAGACCGGCGCCCGGCGCTGCACGATCTCGCGCAGAGCCTCGGCGCCGAACACTTCGCCCGGCTGGGCGGCGCGCCAGACCTCTTCGGCGAGGCTCAACACGGCCCGGCCGTCGCCGTCGGCCAGCCCCACCAGCATCGCCCGGCCCGCCTCGTCGAGCGGCAGTTCGCGCCCCTCGGCGCCCTCCGCCCGCGCCAGCAAAGCCGCAAGGGCCTCCTCGCCCAGCGGCCGGAACACCAGGACGCGGGCGCGCGACAGAAGCGCGGCGTTGAGCTCGAACGACGGATTTTCCGTGGTGGCGCCGACGAGAACGACGGTGCCGTCCTCCATCACCGGCAGAAAGGAGTCCTGCTGCGCCCGATTGAAGCGGTGGATCTCGTCGACGAAGAGCAGCGTCTGGCGTCCGTTGGAGCGGCGCATCCGCGCCGTCTCGAACACCTTTTTCAGGTCGGCCACACCGGAGAAGATCGCCGAGATCTGCTCGAAGGCGTAGTCGACTTCGCCGGCCAGGAGGCGCGCCACGGTGGTCTTGCCGGTGCCGGGCGGCCCCCAGAAGACCATCGAGCCGAGCGTGCCGGCTGCCAGCATCCGGGTCAGCGCACCGCCCTCGGCCGTCAAATGCTCCTGCCCGACCACCTCGGCGAGCCGGGCGGGCCGCAGACGATCGGCCAGCGGCCGCCCCGGGCCGCCGCGATCGGGCGAGGACGGCTCCGTCGATCGCTGCCGTTTGTCTGGAGCCGGCTCCGGGAGAGAGCCGAAGAGATCAGACATGGACGGTTCCGCCTTTCGAGCGCTGGCGCCTTGGGAAGCGCCGATCGGGCGCGTTCCGTTCGGTCATCATATAGGGGCAAGCCCGCTATCGCACCACGCGGCGAATGCGCTGGCCGTTGCGCTCGATCTCAAACTCCCAGCTCCGCGGACGGTCGTTCAGCATCGCCTCCAGGCGCTTGGTGGATTCGATCCGCTGTCCGTTCAGGCTGACGAGAATGTCGTTGGGCTGCAGACCGATCTGCGCGGCGATGGAGCGCGCAGCGACGCCGACGACCACCACGCCGCTCTTGTCTGTCGACATCTCCAGTTCGTTGGCCAGCCGTGGCGAAAGATTTCCGACCTTGGCGCCCGAAAAGGGATTGTTGCCCGACAGCGTGCGCAGATCACGCGGCGGCACTTCCGGTGCCTCGATCAGCGCGACCTTCACGGTCTCGTGGTCGTCGCCGGAGAGCACGTCCAGCGATACCGTCTGGCCCACTCCGCTGGTGGCGAAGCGATAGCCCAGGGCGTCCGGTCCATCCACGGCGAAGCCGTCGACGGCGAGCACCACCTCGCCGGGCTGAAGGCCGGCCTTGGCCGCCGGGCTGTCCGGCGTCACGTCCTGGACCAGTGCGCCGGTCGGGCGTGGCAGACCGACAGCCTCGGCGATGTCGGCCGTCACCGGGGCAAAGCTCGCACCGACATAGGGCCGCTCGAACGGCCGGCCCTGTCGCGCGGCGTCGACGAAGACGCCCACCATGTTGGAAGGAATCGCGAAGCCGATGCCGTTAGAGCCGCCCGAACGCGAGAAGATCGCGGTGTTGACGCCGACAAGGCGCCCTTCCATGTCGATCAGTGCGCCGCCGGAGTTGCCCGGATTGATCGCCGCATCGGTCTGGATGAAATAGCCATAGTCGTCGACGCCGATGTGGGTGCGGGCGAGCGCCGACACGATGCCGCTCGTCACCGTCTGGCCGATGCCGAACGGATTGCCGATGGCCAGGACCAGATCGCCGATCTCCAGCTGGTCTGAATCGGCGAGAGCGATCGTCGGAAAATCCTCGTCGCCCTCGATGCGCAGAACGGCCAGATCCGCCTGCGCGTCCTTGGTCAGGATGTCGGCGTCGAATTCACGTCCGTCGGCGAGCGACACCTTCACCTCGTCGGCATCGTCGATGACGTGGTTGTTGGTGATGATGAGCCCGCTTTTGTCGACAATGACGCCGGAGCCCAGCGACTGCTCGATGCGCGGGCGGGCGTTGAAGCGTCCGCCGAAGAAGCGCTCGAAGAACGGGTCGCCGGCAAAGGGCGATCGCGTCGGCACCGTGCGGGCGGCATAGACGTTGACGACAGCCGGGGCCGTCGCCTTGACCAGCGGTGCAAAGGACAGCTGCATCTGCGCCTTGTCCGACGGCACCGTCCGCTCGGGCTGCGGATCGACCGGCATCGACGGGATCGGCGGCGGCGGCGCTGCCTGTGCTACGATCACCGGATCCGAGACAGAATGTGCCGGGACGGGCTCTGACGGCTGCGTTTCGGAAAGTTGCGCGGCGCTCGCTTCGTCGTTCGTTGCGTGCCGACCGGCTGACAGGCCTTCGAACGCCCATTTGCCTCCGCCGGAAACGGCGAAGATCGCAACGACGATGACGAGAACCGCGAGAAGCAGGGAGGTTTTGAATTTCACCGGAAGATCCTGAGATGAGTGTGGCGCTTTGCAGCCGCACGATCATCCCGGCGATAACTCAGAATAAAGTCGTGAAAAAGGGGCCTGGGCGGCCCCTTACTCAGATGTAATTTTTCAGGCTGGCCTACTGCCCGACGATAGCGACCTCCGAGGCGGATGCCGCCTCAGGCAGATCAGCGGTCGCGTAGCTTGCGGTCAGCACGCCAAAAGCGGCAATGGCACCAAGCAGGGTCAGGAGCGTCCGGCGCATCGAGAATTCGCCTCTCGAGAGATCAGTTTCGATATTTTGCATGAGATTCGTTGAGCCCGGGTTAACGTTGCCGCATTTTTGCCGGCATTGACTTTTCGTTACCCGTTGAATGCAGTTGAAGCCCAAAAGGTTGCGCTGCGAGATCAATTTTATCCCGCTTCGACGCGGGCTCTCCATTCGCACGCTTTACCCTCCGGCGCTATCGCCGTTTTGCCACAGCGGGCCGGGTTTGCACCGATTTGATCGGTCACTGTTATCACGCTCTTTCGGGGCGCCTCCGCGCAGATCCGGGCCTTCGGGATCAGACGAGCTTGCGCTCGATCAGCGCCTGGCCCGTGGCCGCCACAGCCTCGGCCGCATCGCGCAACGCCACGCCCAAGATCGTCCTCGCCGGCTGCGTGTCGTAGGTTCGCTTCGACCCCAATTCGGGCACTGCCTGACGGATCTGCGGAGAAACGAACGCGGCCGCCTTCACCGCCCAGTCGGGCAAGGTGAAGCGCGGCATGCGCGCGCGGTATTCGGGAAACCGGTCGGCGATAATCTCGCCGATCTCGCGGAGCGTCAGGCTCTCCGCGGCGAGGATGAAGCGGCGGCCCGGCGCCTCGGGCGACAACAGCAGCGCCGCCACATGCGCGGCCGTGACATCGCGGACGTCGACGATCCCCAGCGCAATATCGGGAACCGCCGGCATGCGCCCCTTCATCATCGTCCGCACAATCTCGATCGATGCCGCGAAGTCGTCATCGAGCAGCGGCCCCAAGACCAGAACCGGATTGATCGTGACGAACTCGACCGCGCTGCCACGCAGCGCTTCGCGTGCCGCCTGTTCGGCCAGCGTCTTGGAGACCGCGTAGGGCGAAATCGCGTCGCTGTCGACGTTGGAGAAATCCGCCTCGCCCAGAGGTCGCGTGAGCGCGGCGGAATGGCCGTATCCGACGGCGGCGATCGACGAGGTCATCACCACGCGCTCGGCTCCGGCTTGCTTGGCCGCCCGCATGACGCGCACGGCGCCGTCGCGCGCGGTGGGAACCAGCGCAAACTTGTCGCGCGGCTGCGCCATCGGAAAGGGCGAGGCCATGTGGAGGATGAAGCGACAGCCGCTTGCGGCTTCGCTCCAGCCGGTATCCTGTCCGAGGTCAGCTTCGACGATCTCCAGCCGCGCGGTGTCTGCACCGTTATGCCGCAGCGTCTCCCGTGTGGCGTCTCCCTTTGCAGCCGATCGCACGGTGGCCCGCACGCGATATCCGCGCTGAAGCAGATCGAGCGCGACGAACTTCGCGATAAAGCCCGAAAGGCCAGTCAAAAGCACACGGTCATCGGTCGACCGGAAGCTTTCCGGCATCTCGCTCACGGCAGCCATCGACCTCTCCCCTCCCGATCGGATCGCGGCTCGATTATCGGCCATCCGCCAAAACGACAAAAGGGGGCGCAAGGCCCCCTTCCCTGATGGTCGCAACGATCGGGATCGATCAGGCCGATTCGCCCTCGGCGGCTTCGGCCTCCAGCCGGGCGCGATCGATTGCGCCACGGGCCTCAGGATCGCGATCGACGAATTCGATCACCGCCATCGGCGCATTGTCGCCGCGCCGGAAACCGGCCTTCAGAACGCGGGTGTAGCCGCCGTTGCGGCCGACATAGCGCGAGGCAAGCGTATCGAACAGCTTGCGGACCGCGACCTCGTCGCGGGTCTGCGAGATCGCCTGACGACGCGCGTGCAGGTCGCCGCGCTTGCCCAGCGTCACCAGCTTTTCGACGATCGGACGCAGGTCCTTCGCCTTGGGCAGCGTGGTGACGATCTGCTCGTGGACGATGAGCGAAGCGGCCATGTTGGCGAACATCGCTTTGCGGTGGCTGGCGGTGCGGTTGAGCTTCCGTCCGCGATTGGCGTGGCGCATGAGTCTCTATCCTTGACAGTGCTCCGGCTTGAGCCGGTGGTCGGTATCTTTGCGTCCCTGCCTTGGGAAACCCGAGACAGGTCGCCGTGCCTTTGAATGATTGCGAAAGGTCCCGGCGGCTTGCGCCACCGGGACCAGCAGTTTCCTCAGTATTGGTCTTCGTAGCGCTTGGCGAGGTCGTCGATATTCTCGGGCGGCCAGGCGCTGACTTCCATGCCGAGATGGAGACCCATGGAGGCGAGAACCTCCTTGATCTCGTTCAGCGACTTGCGGCCGAAGTTCGGAGTACGCAGCATCTCCGCCTCGGTCTTCTGAATGAGGTCGCCGATATAGACGATGTTGTCGTTCTTCAGGCAATTGGCCGAGCGAACCGACAGTTCCAGCTCGTCGACCTTCTTGAGCAGCGCCGGGTTGAAGGCGAGCTCCGCCATCTGCTCTTCGCCGCCGCCGCGAGCCTCGCGCTGCGGCTCCTCGAAATTCACGAACACCGACAGCTGGTCCTGCAGAATGCGTGCGGCATAGGCCACGGCATCCTCGCCGGTGATCGAGCCGTCGGTCTCGATCTGCATGGTGAGCTTGTCCTTGTTCAGGTCCTGCCCCTCACGGGTGTTCTCGACCTTGTAGGACACCTTCTTCACCGGCGAGAACAGGCTGTCGACCGGGATCAACCCGATCGGCGCATCCTCGGCGCGGTTCTGGTCGGCCGGGACGTAGCCCTTGCCGTTGTTGACGGTGAACTCGATGCGGATCTCCGCGCCTTCGTCCAGCGTGCAGATCTCATGCTCGGGGTTGAGCACTTCGACATCGCCAACGGTCTGGATATCGCCCGCCCGGACGACCGCCGGCCCCTGCTTACGCAGCACCATCCGCTTCGGGCCTTCGCCCTCCTTACGGATCGCGATCTCCTTGATGTTCAGCACGATGTCGGTGACGTCCTCGCGCACACCGGCGATCGAGGAGAACTCATGCAGCACGCCGTCGATCTGGATCGCGGTGATCGCGGCGCCCTGCAGCGAGGACAGGAGCACGCGACGAAGCGCATTGCCGAGCGTCAGGCCGAAGCCGCGCTCCAGAGGCTCAGCCGTCAGCGTCACCTTCGTGCGGCTTCCATCGCCCTTGAAGACAACCTGGTTCGGCTTGGTCAAATTTTGCCAATTGCTTGAAATCATGGCAGCAGCCTTTCAGTTTCCTCGCCACCATCCAATCGTGGCGATGGGTCTGCAGGAAGCCAGCGCCTCCCATACGGCCAAAGGGGCCGGACGACGCCCGGCCCACTGCGCGGCGTCAGACGCGGCGCTTCTTGCGCGGCCGCACGCCATTGTGCGGGATCGGCGTCACGTCGCGGATCGAGGTGATCGTAAACCCAGCCGCCTGAAGCGCCCGAAGAGCCGACTCACGACCCGAGCCCGGCCCCGACACCTCGACCTCGAGGGTGCGCATGCCATGCTCCTGGGCCTTCTTGGCCGCGTCCTCGGCGGCGATCTGCGCGGCGAACGGCGTCGACTTGCGCGATCCCTTGAAACCCTGAGACCCCGCCGACGACCAGGCAATCGCATTGCCCTGGGCGTCCGTAATGGTGATCAGCGTGTTGTTGAACGAGGAGTTGACGTGGGCCACGCCCGACGTGATGTTCTTGCGCTCACGACGGCGAACGCGCTGTGTGTCTTTAGCCATTCCTGATCCTTGATATCATCACCGCCGTAGTGCCGGCGGCTCCACCGCGGCCGCGCCTCACAGCGCGCGACCGGACTTACTTCTTCTTGCCGGCGATCGCCTTGGCCGGACCCTTGCGGGTGCGGGCGTTGGTGTGCGTGCGTTGGCCGCGAACCGGCAGGCCGCGACGATGACGCAGGCCGCGATAGCAGCCCAGATCCATCAGCCGCTTGATGTTCATCGCCGTCTCGCGGCGGAGATCGCCCTCGACCTGATAGTCGCGGTCGATGATCTCACGAATCTGGAGAACCTCCGCGTCGCTCAGGTCATGCACGCGACGCTCGTCGCCGATGTTGACCTTGCTGACGATTTCCTTGGCGAAGGTGGGGCCGATGCCGTGAATGTACTGCAGCGCGATCACAACGCGCTTGTTGGTCGGGATGTTGACGCCAGCGATACGGGCCACGTCCGTTCTCCTCAGATTGTTCAGGGCCAGTCGGCCCATGCCGTGCATTGGCGGGACCCAACAGGCGAAAACGACCGGCCGGGTTTCCCTTGCGGTACCCGCGCCAATCGCTCAATTTCGCGAATAGGCGCGACATATAGGTTGCCTCAAGGCTCGGTGTCAACAGCCGACACCACCTTATCCAGGCCCGCTGATCGCGGTCTTCGTAACGCCGCAGCCGGGATGCCCCTCCGCGCCGCTCCAATTTGTTCTGTCCGACCGCCAGCGCCATAAGATGCGGCGGGGCCTTCGGACATTCGCTGCCTCTAGGAGGCGACGATTCGCTCGATGGCTGCCGTCACGTCGTCGATCGGCTGCATGCCGTCGATCGTCCGCAGCAGCCCCTTGCAGTAATAGAAGCCGAGCAGCGGCGACGTGTCCTTGTAGTAGGTGCGCAGACGAGTCTGCATCGTCTCGGCATTGTCGTCGGGCCGACGCTTGAACTCCGTCCCGCCGCAGACATCGCAGACACTGTCGACCTCAGGCCGCCGGTCCTGATCGTGATAGACGGCCCCGCAGGTCGCACAGGTGAAGCGGCCCGAAACGCGATGCACCAGAACGTCGTCGTCGACCCGGACCTCGATCACGTGATCGAGCGACTGTCCCAGCTCGGCGAGCATCTTGTCCGCCGCATCGGCCTGAACCAGCGTCCGCGGATAGCCGTCGAAGATGAATCCGTTGGCGCAGTCCGGCTGGCCGATTCGCTCGGCCACGATGGCGTTCACGATGTCATCGGAAACCAGATTTCCGGCATCCATGACAGCCTTGGCGCGAAGCCCGACTTCCGTCTTCGCCGCCACCGCCGCGCGAAGCATGTCTCCCGTCGAGAGCTGTGGGATCTTGTACTTCTGCACGAGGCGGTGCGCCTGCGTTCCCTTACCGGCCGCAGGCGGTCCCACCAGGATCAATCTCATCGCGTGCCTCGCCGTCCTCCGCGCAGTTTCGCCTTCTTGACCAAGCCCTCGTACTGATGCGCCAGGAGGTGGCCCTGGATCTGGGCAACGGTGTCCATCGTCACGCTGACGACGATCAGGAGCGACGTTCCGCCCAGGTAGAACGGCACGCCGGCGGCTGAGATCAGGAACTCCGGCAACATGCAGATGAGGATCAGGTAGATCGCGCCGAGCACGGTGATGCGCGTCAGCACGTAGTCGATGTATTCGGCCGTCCGCTCGCCCGGACGAATGCCCGGAATGAAGCCGCCGTGGCGCTTCAGATTGTCGGCCGTATCCTTCGGATTGAAGACAACCGCCGTGTAGAAGAAGGCAAAGAAGCCGATCAGCGCCGCGTAGATGATCATGTAGAGCGGCTGGCCGTGACCGAGCGACGCGATGATCGCCGTCGCCCATCCCGGCAGCGTCGAGGTGTCGGCGAAGTTCGCCACGGTCACCGGCAGAAGCAGCAGCGACGAGGCGAAGATCGGCGGGATGACGCCCGAGGTGTTCAGCTTGAGCGGCAAATGCGACGTGTCGCCCTGGAACATGCGGTTGCCGACCTGGCGCTTCGGATACTGGATCAGAAGACGCCTCTGCGCACGCTCCATGAAGACGATGAAGGCGACGCAGGCGATCGCCACCACGATGACGCCGAGAATAATCCCGGTCGACAGCGCGCCGGTGCGGCCCAGCTCAAGCAGACGGGCGACCGCGCTCGGAAGATTGGCCACGATGCCGGTGAAGATGATCAACGAGATGCCGTTGCCAATGCCGCGCGAGGTGATCTGCTCACCCAGCCACATCAGGAACATCGTGCCGCCGACCAGGGTGATCACCGTGGAAACGCGGAAGAACCAGCCCGGATCGACGACGATGTTGTTGGCCTGCTCCAGCCCTGCGGCGATGCCATAGGCCTGCACGGTCGCCAACAACACGGTGCCGTAGCGAGTGTATTGATTGATGATCTTGCGGCCCTGCTCGCCCTCCTTCTTGAGGCTCTCGAGCGAGGGGACCACCGAGGTCATCAGCTGAATGATGATCGACGCGGAGATGTAGGGCATGATGCCCAGCGCGAAGATCGCCATGCGCTTGACCGCGCCGCCGGCGAACATGTTGAACAGGCCAAGGATGCCCGTCGACTGCTGCTGGAAGGCCTGCGAGAAGGCATCCGGATTGATACCCGGCATGGGAATGTAAGTTCCCAGCCGATAGACGACGAGCGCACCCAGCGTGAACCAGATGCGCTTCTTGAGATCCTCGGCTTTGGAGAAAGCCGAGAAATTGAGATTGGCGGCAAGTTGTTCCGCAGCCGAAGCCATCGCAAAATCCTCAAGTCGAAGGTCAGCGTCCGGCCGAAACGTTCGGCCGCAAGCGGCACACGGTCAAAAGCCTAAGCGGTCGCTTCGGCCTTCACCTCGGTCGTCACCGATCCGCCGGCCTTTTCAACCTTTTCGATGGCCGTCTTCGACGCTCCCGCGACGACAATGTCAAGCTTGGCCGACAATTCGCCGTCGCCGAGCAACCGGACGCCATCCTTCGGACGGCGCACGATACCAGCCGTCTTCAGGCTCGACACGTCGATCTTCTGCGACGCGTCGAGCTTGCCGGCATCCACCGCCTGCTGCAGGCGGCCAACCGACACGACGTTGTAGTTCTTGGCGAAAATGTTGGTGAAACCGCGCTTGGGCAGGCGCCGATAGAGCGGCATCTGGCCACCCTCGAACGCATTGAGCGCCACGCCGGAGCGCGACTTCTGGCCCTTCACGCCACGGCCGCCGGTCTTGCCGAGGCCGGAGCCGATACCGCGACCGACGCGCTTGCGAGAATGCGTCGCGCCGTCCTTGTCGGAAAGTTCGTTGAGTTTCATCTGACAGTCTCCCGGCTCAGGCTTCGTCGACGACGCGGACGAGGTGCTGAACCTTGGCGATCATGCCGCGGACAGCCGGAGTATCCTCCAGCGTGCGACGGCGATTCATCTTATTGAGACCGAGGCCGATCAGCGTCTTCTGCTGCACGTCGGGACGGCGCAGCGGACTGCCGATCTGCTCGACGGTCACGGTCTTGCTCGCGGGCTTCTTGGCGGCCATCTGGAGGCTCCTTCGTCAACTGCGGCGGTTCGCGTCTCGCGCCCCGCCTTTCGATCAGTCTTCCGCGCCCACCAGGTCGCGGCGGCGAGCCTGAAGCGTCGAATACTTGATTCCACGCTTGGCGGCGACGTCTTTCGGATGCATCTGGTGCTTCAGCGCATCGAACGTGGCCCGCACCATGTTGTACGGGTTGGACGAGCCCAGCGACTTGGCCACCACGTCGTGCATGCCGACGGCCTCGAACACGGCGCGCATCGGACCACCGGCGATGATGCCGGTACCGGCTTCGGCCGAGCGAAGCAGGACGCGGCCCGCGCCATGGCGGCCGGCGACGTCGTGATGCAGCGTGCGCGCCTCGCGCAGCGGCACGAAGATCATGTCGCGCTTGGCGGCTTCCGTGGCCTTGCGAATCGCCTCGGGCACCTCACGCGCCTTGCCGTGGCCGAAGCCGACCCGGCCCTTCAGGTCGCCGACGACGACGAGCGCGGCGAAGCCGAAACGGCGGCCACCCTTGACCACCTTGGCGACGCGATTGATATGGACGAGACGATCGACAAACCCGTCGTCGCGCTCGTCGCGGTCATTCCGTTCATTCCTTGGCGCCATGATCCTGTCCTTGTTCTTTTCCGGAGGCGTCAAACATTTAAAAGCGGCCAAGTGGCCGCTTTCGGCGATCAGGCGGTCCGTCGTGCGGTCCGCCTTAGAAGTTCAGTCCGCCTTCGCGGGCCGAATCGGCCAGCGCCTTGACGCGGCCGTGATAGATGAAAGAGCCGCGGTCGAACACCACGTCCGTGACGCCGGCTTCCTTGGCCCGCTCGGCCAGGAGCTTTCCGACGGCAGCGGCGGCAGCGGTATCGGCGCCGGTCTTCAAGTCGCTGCGCAGCGTCGGCTCGAGCGTCGAGGCCGAAGCCAGCGTCCGACCGACCGAATCGTCGATGACCTGCGCATAGATGTTCTTCGACGAGCGATGAACGGAAAGGCGCGGGCGGCCGCCAGCGACCGCTTTCAAGGCCCGGCGAACGCGCGAGGCGCGACGCCTGGTGATTTCCTTAGGGGTAGCCATGATCAGAAGCCTTACTTCTTCTTGCCTTCCTTGCGGACGATCGTCTCGTTCGCGTACTTCACGCCCTTGCCCTTGTAGGGCTCGGGGCCGCGATATTCGCGGATCTCGGCAGCGACCTGTCCGACCTGCTGCTTGTCGATCCCCGACACGATGATCTCCGTGGGCCGCGGCACCTGGATCTGAATGCCTTCCGGCACCTGGTAAATGACGTCGTGGCTGAAGCCAAGAGCCAGCTGCAGGTTCTTGCCCTGCATCGCGGCGCGATAGCCGACGCCGTTGATCTCGAGGCGCTTTTCGAAGCCGTCCTTCACACCCTTGCAGATGTTGGCGATCATCGTGCGCGACA
Organism: Consotaella aegiceratis; assembly: GCF_036541425.1. Classification (NCBI taxonomy): domain Bacteria; kingdom Pseudomonadati; phylum Pseudomonadota; class Alphaproteobacteria; order Hyphomicrobiales; family Aurantimonadaceae; genus Consotaella; species Consotaella aegiceratis. Next base: position 7,698 of record NZ_JAZHFT010000057.1, on the reverse strand, counting down.
TGCCCCACTTGGAGCGTGCCTCCTTCGACTGATCGCGCGGATCGACCTTGACGCCGCCCTCTTCCATCTTGACCAGAACTTCCTCGTTCACCACGAAGGAGAGTTCGCCCTTCGGCCCCTTGGCCTTGACGGTCTGGCCCTCGACGGAAACCGAGACGCCGTCAGGAACCACAACGGGCTTTTTTCCTATGCGAGACATCGTACAACCTGTCCGTTCGTAAGGATCGTCGCTGCGTCAGACGACGCGGCAAAGGACCTCGCCGCCCACGTTCTGCTCGCGAGCAGCGTGGTCGGCCATGACGCCCTTCGGAGTCGACAGCACCGAGATCCCCAGCCCGTTGGCCACATGCGGGATCGTCTTCGCCGAAACGTAGACGCGACGGCCGGGCTTGGAGATGCGAGCGATCTCGCGGATCACCGGCGCACCCTCGAAATACTTGAGCTCGATCTCGAACTCCGACTTTCCGTTGCCGTAGTCGGTCACCGAATAGCCGCGGATATAGCCCTCGTCCTTGAGGACGTCGAGAACGCGGCCGCGCAGCTTGGAGGCCGGCGTGGTGACGGAGCTCTTGTTGCGCATCACCGCGTTGCGGATGCGGGTCAGCATATCGCCGAGAGGATCTGACAAAGCCATCGGACGTCTCCCTTACCAGCTCGACTTGACGACGCCGGGCACTTTGCCCTCGTTGCCAAGGTCACGCAGCGCGATACGGCTCATCTTGAGCTTGCGATAGTAGGCGCGCGGACGACCCGTCACCTCGCAGCGGTTGCGCAGGCGCACCCGGGCGCTGTTGCGCGGCAGCTCGGCAAGCTCCAACTGCGCCTTGAAGCGCTCTTCCATCGGCGCCTCGGCGTTCTTGGCGATCGCCTTCAGCTCGGCCCGCTTGGAAGCGTAACGCTTCACCATGCGCTCGCGGCGCTTGTTCTTCTCGATGGCGCTTTTCTTGGCCATGATGTGATCCTTTTCTCGCCGCCGTTACTGACGGAACGGGAAGTTGAACGCCGTCAAGAGCGCCCGGGCTTCGTCGTCGGTTTCCGCCGTCGTACAGACGATGATGTCCATTCCCCAGATCTGATCGACCTTGTCGTAATTGATCTCGGGGAACACGATGTGCTCCTTCAGGCCCATGGCGAAGTTGCCGTGACCATCGAAGCTCTTGGGGTTGAGGCCCCGGAAGTCGCGGACGCGCGGCAGAGCGATCTGCACGACACGATCCAGGAACTCATACATGCGCTCGCGCCGCAGGGTGACCTTGGCGCCGATCGGCATGCCCTCGCGCAGCTTGAAGCCGGCGATCGACTTGCGGGCGCGGGTCACCACCGCCTTCTGGCCGGTGATCTGCGCGAGATCGTCGGCGGCCACCGAGGGCTTCTTGGAATCGCCGGTCGATTCGCCGACGCCCATGTTGACCACGATCTTGTCGATACGCGGGATCTGCATCTCGTTCGCGTAACCGAACTTTTCTTTCATCTGCTGGCGCACCGTGTCGCGGTAGTACCGCTTCAGGCGCGGCTCATAAGCCGTTGCTGCTTCAGCCATCGATCTGTGCTCCCGAACGCTTGGCGATGCGCACCTTGCGGCCATCGTCCAGAATCTTGATACCAACCCGCGTCGCCTTGCCGTCGTCGGGATCGGCCAGCGCCAAGTTCGACAAATGGATCGGCGCTTCCTTGGCGACGATGCCGGCCTCCTGGCTGGCAGTCTGCTTCTGGTGGCGGCGAACCATGTTGATGCCGCGCACCACGGCGCGGTCTTCCTTCGGCTTGACCTGGATCACTTCGCCGCTGCGGCCCTTGTCCTTGCCGGCCAGCACGACGACGGTGTCGCCTTTTTTGATCTTTTGCATCGTGCGGTTCCTTTAAAGCACTTCGGGCGCCAGCGAGATGATCTTCATGTGGCTCTTGGCGCGCAGCTCGCGCGGCACAGGGCCGAAGATACGCGTGCCGACCGGCTCCTTCTTGTTGTCGACCAGCACCGCCGCATTGCGGTCGAACCGGATGACAGAGCCGTCGGGCCGCCGGATGTCCTTCGCGGTCCTGACGACCACGGCCTTCATCACGTCGCCCTTCTTCACGCGGCCCCGCGGAATGGCCTCCTTGACGGAGACGACAATGATGTCGCCCACCGAGGCATACTTCCGCTTCGAGCCGCCCAGCACCTTGATGCACATGACACGACGGGCGCCGGAATTGTCAGCGACGTCGAGGTTTGTTTGCATCTGAATCATGTCAGGCCGCCTTCAAATGTCTGACGCTGAGAGTGGCCGCTGCCACCCCCGGCACTATCAATCAACCTGCTGCCACTTCGTCCTTGAGGACGGTCCAGCACTTGTCCTTCGAGATCGGCCGCGTCTCCTGGATGGAGACGATGTCGCCGACCTTGCATTCGTTCAGCTCGTCATGCGCCTTATATTTCTTCGAGCGGCGCACCGTCTTCTTGAACAAGGGGTGCGTAAAGCGCCGCTCAACCAGCACGACGACCGTCTTGTCGTTCTTGTCGGAGACCACCGTCCCCTGCAAAACGCGTTTCGGCATTGTTGATCCTCAGGCCTTTGCCTCGGCCGCCTTCTGGCGGGCGATGGTCTTGATCCGCGCGATGTCGCGACGCACCTGGCGCACGCGGGCGGTGTTTTCGAGCTGACCCGTGGCCCGCTGGAAGCGCAGGTTGAACTGCTCCTTCTTCAGCTTCGCCAGTTCGTCGACGAGTTCGTCCTGGGTCTTCGTCTTGATCTCGGAGGCTTTCATCCCGGATCCTCCTATTCAGCGATGCGCTGGATAAAGCGCGTCTTGATCGGCAGCTTGGCGGCGCCGAGCCGCAGCGCCTCGCGCGCGACATCCTCGGCAACGCCGTCGATCTCGAACATGATGCGTCCGGGATGGACCCGGGCGGCCCAGAAATCGACGGAGCCCTTGCCCTTACCCATGCGGACTTCGGTCGGCTTGGAGGTGACCGGCAGGTCCGGGAAGATGCGGATCCAGACGCGGCCCTGGCGCTTCATCTGGCGGGTGATCGCGCGGCGGGCCGCCTCGATCTGCCGAGCGGTCACCCGCTCCGGCTCCATCGCCTTCAGGCCGAACGCGCCGAAGTTGAGGGTGGAACCGCCCTTGGCCGTGCCGTGAATGCGCCCCTTGAACGCCTTGCGATATTTCGTGCGCTTTGGCTGCAACATTTCTTATCGACTCCGAAATTCTCGCTCAGGCGTGCTCGCGGCGACGCGAGCTGCCCTGGCTGTCACCCTCGACCGCACGGCGCTCGGAGGCCATCGGATCGTGCTCAAGGATCTCGCCCTTGAAGATCCAGACCTTGACCCCGCACACGCCATAAGCGGTGTGAGCCTCGGCCGTGCCATAGTCGACGTCGGCGCGCAGCGTATGCAGCGGCACGCGGCCTTCGCGGTACCACTCCATGCGCGCGATCTCAGCGCCGCCGAGACGGCCCGCGCAGTTGATGCGGATGCCCTCGGCGCCGAGACGCATCGCCGACTGAACGGCGCGCTTCATGGCGCGGCGGAACGCGACGCGGCGCTCCAACTGCTGGGCGATCGACTGAGCAACCAGGGTCGCGTCGGTCTCAGGCTTGCGCACCTCGACGATGTTGATGTGCGTTTCGGCATCGGTCATCCGCGCCAGCTTGCGGCGCAGCTTCTCGATGTCGGCGCCCTTCTTGCCGATGACGATGCCCGGACGCGCCGAGTGGATCGTGATCCGGCACTTCTTGTGCGGCCGCTCGATGACGATCTTCGACACCGCGGCCTGCTTCAGCTCCTCCATCAGGAACTCGCGGATCTTCAGATCCTCATGAAGCAAGGTGCCGTATTCGCCGGTATTGGCGTACCAACGCGAATCCCAGGTGCGGTTGATGCCGAGCCGAAGGCCGGTCGGATTGACTTTCTGACCCATCAGGCGGCCTCCTCTTCGACTTCGCGCACCACAATGGTGAGGTGCGAGAATGGCTTCTCAACGCGACTGGCCCGGCCACGACCGCGGGTGTGGAAACGCTTCATGGTGATCGACTTGCCGACATAGGCTTCGGCCACCACCAGCGCGTCGACGTCGAGATCGTGATTGTTCTCGGCGTTCGCAATGGCGCTTTCCAGCGTCTTCTTCACCGTCTCGGCGATCCGCTTGCGCGAGAAGGTCAGATCGGCCAGCGCCGTCTCGACCTTCTTGCCGCGGATCATCTGCGCGACGAGATTGAGCTTCTGGGGGCTGACCCGGATCGTACGGGCAACCGCCTTAGCCTCGTTGTCCTTCAGCCGGCGCTCGGCCTTCGGCTTGCCCATGTTACTTCCTCTTCGCCTTCTTGTCGGCGCCGTGGCCGTAATAGGTGCGGGTCGGCGCGAACTCGCCGAACTTGTGTCCCACCATGTCCTCGTTGACCGACACCGGGATGTGCTTGTTGCCGTTGTAGACGCCGAAGGTCAGGCCGACGAACTGAGGCAGGATGGTGGAGCGACGGCTCCACATCTTGATCACCTCGTTGCGGCCGCCCTCGCGAACCTTGTCGGCCTTCTTCAGGAGGTATCCGTCGACAAACGGACCTTTCCAAACGGAACGTGCCATGAGACGAGCCTCTTATTTCTTGCGCTGATGGCGCGAACGCTGGATGTACTTGTCGGTCGACTTGTTGTGCCGCGTCCGCTTGCCCTTGGTCGGCTGACCCCAGGGCGTGACCGGATGACGGCCACCCGAGGTGCGGCCTTCACCACCACCATGCGGATGATCGACCGGGTTCATGGCGACGCCGCGCACATGCGGCCGCTTGCCGAGCCAGCGTGAGCGGCCCGCCTTGCCGAGATTGATGTTGCCGTGGTCGGGGTTCGACACCGCACCGATGGTGGCCAGGCACGAGCCCGGGACCAGGCGCTGCTCGCCCGAGTTCAACCGCAGCATGGCCATGCCCTGCTCGCGGCCGACCAGCTGGGCGTAGCTGCCCGCCGAACGCGCGATCTGGCCGCCCTTCTCCGGCTTCATCTCCACATTGTGGATGATGGTGCCGACCGGGATCGCCGACAGCGGCATCGCGTTGCCCGGCTTCACGTCGATGCCGGACAGACCCGAAATCACGCTATCGCCGACCGCGAGGCGCTGCGGCGCCAGGATATAGGCCAGCTCGCCATCCTCGTATCGGATCAGCGCGATGAACGCGGTCCGGTTCGGATCGTACTCGAGCCGCTCGACCGTGCCCGCCACATCGAACTTGCGACGCTTGAAATCGATGCGCCGATAGGTCCGCTTGTGGCCGCCGCCCTGATAGCGCGCCGTCACGCGGCCGCGATTGTTGCGTCCACCCTTCTGCGTCAGCCCTTCGGTGAGCTGCTTGACGGGCTTGCCTTTCCACAGCGCCGAGCGATCGACGAGAACCAGCTGGCGCTGGCTCGGCGTGGTCGGTTTGAAGTTCTTCAATGCCATGACTGAATTCCTATGGCCCGCGCTTAAAGACCGGTCGACACGTCGATCGACTGACCTTCCGCCAGCGTCACGATGGCCTTTTTCTGGTCGCTCTGGCGACCGACGCGGCCGCGGAAACGCTTCACCTTGCCCTTGCGGATCAGCGTATTGACGGAGGTGACCTTCACCCCGAACAGGCTCTCGACCGCCGCCTTGATCTCAGGCTTGGTCGCCGTCGTCGGGACGTTGAAGACCACCTTGTTGAACTCCGAGACCATCGTCGATTTCTCGGTGATCACGGGGCTCGTGATGATGTCGTAGTGGCGAAGGTTGCTCATTTGAAGCGCTCCTCCAGAGCCTCGACCGCTGCCTTGGACAGGACCAGCGTCCGGCGCCGCAGAATGTCATAGACGTTGATGCCCTGAACCGGCAGCACGTCGATGTGCGCGAGGTTGCGCGCCGCACGGCTGAAGTTCTCGTCGAGCTCGGCGCCGCCGATCAGCAGCGCGTTGTTCAGGCCGAGCGAGGCAAACTTAGTCGCCATCGCCTTGGTCTTGGCCTCGGCCGCCGCGAGTTCGTCGACGACGATCAGGCTTTCCGCCTTCACCTTCGCCGAAAGAGCGTGCTTGAGCGCCAGCGCACGGACCTTCTTGGGCAGGTCGTGAGCATGGCTGCGGACGACCGGGCCGTGCGCCTTGCCACCGCCGCGGAACTGCGGGGCGCGGGCGGCGCCGTGACGGGCGCGGCCGGTGCCCTTCTGCCGGTACAGCTTGGCACCGGTGCGGGCGATCTCCGAGCGGCCCTTGCTCTTGTGCGTGCCCTGCTGACGACGCGCCAGCTGCCAGCGCACCATGCGCTGCAGAATGTCGTCGCGCGGCTCCAGGCCGAAGATCTCGTCGGCCAGGCTCACCGTGCCGGCGTCACCGCCGTCGAGCGTTTTGATCGTTACGTCCATTTTCTTATTCCGCCCCTTCGGAAGCTTCCGCCGCCTCGGCGCCGTTGGCCGCCGAGCGCAGCGCCGCAGGCTTCGGCGCATTCTCAGGCAGCATTGCCTTGACCGCATCGCGGATGAGGATCCAGCCGCCCTTCGAGCCCGGCACGGCGCCGCGAACGAGGATCAGGCCCTTGTCCGCATCGGTGCGCACCACCTCGAGGTTCTGCGCCGTCACTCGCGTCTGGCCCATATGGCCGGCCATCTTCTTGTTCTTGAAGACCTTGCCGGGGTCCTGGCGCTGGCCGGTCGAACCGTGGGAACGGTGCGAGACCGACACGCCGTGGGTGGCGCGCAGACCACCGAAATTGTGCCGCTTCATGGCACCGGCGAAGCCCTTACCGATCGACGTGCCCGTCACGTCGACCTTCTGGCCGGCGACGAAGTGGTCGGCGGTGATTTCGGCACCGACGTCGATCATGTTGTCGTCGGAGACGCGGAACTCGGCCAGCTTGCGCTTCGGCTCGACGCTCGCCTGAGCGAAGACGCCGCGCATCGACTTCGACGTATTCTTGACCTTGGCGAGCCCGGCACCGAGCTGAACGGCGGTGTAGCCGTTCTTCTCCTGCGTGCGCTGAGCCACGACCTGGCAGTTCTCGACCTTGAGAACGGTCACCGGCACATGTTCTCCCGCCTCGTTGTAGACGCGGGTCATGCCGACCTTCTGTGCAATCACACCTGAACGCATGGCGCTATCCTTCTCGTGCCCGGATCAGAGCTTGATCTCGACGTCGACGCCGGCAGCCAGATCCAGCTTCATCAGCGCATCAACCGTCTGCGGGGTCGGATCGACGATGTCGAGAAGACGCTTGTGGGTGCGCATCTCGAACTGCTCGCGCGACTTCTTGTCGATGTGCGGCGAGCGGTTCACCGTGAACTTTTCAATGCGGGTCGGCAGCGGAATGGGTCCGCGCACATTCGCACCCGTGCGCTTCGCCGTCGAGACGATCTCACGCGTCGAGGCGTCGAGGACCCGGTGGTCGAAGGCCTTCAGGCGGATGCGGATATTCTGGCCGTTCATTGCGTTCGTCCTCTCGTCGGAAGCTTTGCCATTACCGAGGCGCCTTCCGAGCGCTTGTCATTCTTCAGCCAATTCAAACGGAACGCCCCATTGGGCGTGCCTTCTGCCCCGAAGGGCAAAAGAAGGGCGCGACCCGATGAGGGCCGGGTCGCGCCCCCTAACCTGCGCCTACTCGACGATCGAGGAGACGATACCGGCGCCGACGGTGCGGCCGCCTTCGCGGATGGCGAAGCGCAGCTTCTCTTCCATCGCGATCGGCACGATCAGCGTCACGTCCATCGTCACGTTGTCGCCC
>NZ_JAZHFT010000056.1:0-25775 GCF_036541425.1 Consotaella aegiceratis | reverse complement strand
TTCCAGCGACGGCCGCGCCATCGCCGACATCGACCGCAGATCGAAATCCCCATAGCCATCGACTGTGGCCCGCGGGTTCCTTCCTCGGGGACTTTCGTACGCCTGCCGGCGCCCGAAACTCTTCACGGTAGCAGAATTGCAGCTTTCGGACATTTGAGGCGGAAAGCTGCCGTTGGTTCCCGCAGCCGGTCAACTTAGCTCGCCGGTGGGGTGTCGCGTGGCGACCACCTGATGTCGCGAGACCTGACTGAGCGTCGCGAGGCATGCCATCCCGCTGGCCGGCCAGACCAAGGACGATTCGACAATAATCTCGACCATCGTCATCCGCTCTCTCTCAAGGATCCCAATGAAGCCCGGACAACATACGGCCACCCTCCGGAAGGACCAGAAATGGCTCCGCGAGCGGTGGCTGGTTTGACCCGGTGATGCGCCGCCATTGAACGGTCTCGTCAAAGGCCCATGCCTCGTCGGGCGGGCTCTCGGGAACGAAATAGTGGCAGTAGACAAAGCGCAGCGGTTTTCCCTTCGCGTCGAACCGACCTGTGCTCGCCAGGATCTTCTCGTAACGTGCCTTCTCCACCTCATCGCCTTCCACGGCCTCGAACCCGATATGGACGATCGATTCTCTGTCGGCAGGAAGCTGGTCATGCGCCTCCGCAAGCTTACGCATGACATCGCGGGCTTTCGCCCGGATTGAGACGCTTGAGCTGTTCTGCCAGCGAAGAAGGATGGCTAGGTCGCATTCGCCGATGAATCGGGGAGAACTCCCGGGTTGGAAGTGGATGACCTGATTATAATTGGCGTGCCGGATATAGCGTCCCGTCAGGAGCTCGTGCAGCCTCGTACCCGCTGACAGCACGTCATCTGTTTCCAACACGAGTTGCAGCGGGCCGAGATCCATCTCCCCGATTACACCCTCGGAGATATGATCTTTCCACAGCAGCGAGGGGCGCCTTGTCGGCAGCCATGCAACGATCTTGTCGATGAAATAGTCGTCGGGGATCTCGCTCATAGGGGCCTTGAAATCGACGTTACAGAAAGTGCTGATCTTCTGCTCAGCCAACAGGTGAGCCGCCGGTCCCCAGAGCTCGCGCATTCGGGTTCGCTCTCGGTCCCCGTAATTGCTCGTCTCCATGCGTTTGCATTCGACCGCGTACTGTCGACCCTCGAGTTCGACGTCGAGATCCCAGGAGCGTGCGACACCACGTTCCTCAGGCCGGAAGGAGACTTTCGCGCCCTGCCGGCAGTACGCCGCAGCCGTGAGCAACTCGAACAGCGTCCCGTTCGGCTGGCTGCGCTCGGAACCGACCAACCTCTGCAGCCGCTCCTCCACGCCATCCAGCTGTTCGAGAAGGGCGCGATTTCGCCCGATCGCTGTCAGGACTGGAACGACCCGCGAGCCATACATCGGCTCGTAGTTCCACATGTGGTCGAGGAAGGCCTCGGCCTGGAACAGATACCAGGCGAACATATCGCGAGCATCGAAGAAGCGTCCTTTTTCGTCGGGATCCCGCATCCCGTAGGCGCGTCGGTAGAGCAATACAAAGGCGGCGACGCGGCGGGCGTGCCAATCCTCCGGGGCCATGAACGACTTAAACCAGTCGACAGCCGCCCGAAGATCGGGGTTATCCGGCCAGTCAGGTCCGCGTTCCGCCGGCGGCCCGAAGACGCCCTCGGGCATAGTCGGCGGATTGTCGGGAGTTGCGTTGAGAAAGTCATCCCGGGAAAGAGCCATGATTCACCCCGCCGCCTCAAGAGCGGAGCTGGATACGCTGGCGTATCTGCTGGTAGATCTGGATCTCGGCCTCGTGCGCGACCTGCACGACCAGCGCGAACCGCTGGCGATCGAGCTCAGTCGCCCACCCGGCCTCGCATCGTACGACGATGTAATAGCGATCGCCATAGGTCGAGATGTCGGTCTTGAATGTCGCGACAGCCGACTGCAGCGTGCTTTTCTCCCGGAGTTGCGGACCAGGCACCAGCTTGCACTGAAAGCGGTTCGCGATATCAGGGACTGCCTCGTCGCGCGGTCGGCGCCGGTAGTGCTCCGAGATCAGCGCCGGGTCGCACCCCCGCACGAGGCGAAAACTCATGCCGACGCCGGCATAATCGTTGCGGCTGTGACGCACCGGCGGATCGTAAGCCAGAGATACGCGGATCGTCCGCCGGCCATTAGTATTCTGGAACAGCTCCGGGACCGGTAGTTCGTAGACAGCGAAATGGTCCATCGCCAGCTCATCTTCCGCATAAAGTACGACGCGCGCGTCGTCGGAAAAGGCAGCGTGCTCGAGATCGATCTGTCCGTAGCCACAGACGCCGCGGATGGCGTCCTCTCCCAGCGGAGATAGACGCTGGTGCGCTGCTTCAGGGATGGTCGCCGAGGTGGCAAGGAGCGCGCGCACGAGGTTCGCCGATGCGTCGGGAAACCGGGACAGGACCTGCGCGGCCTTCAACGCGACGATGGGCGCCGCATAGGAAGTGCCCGAGCCGCTGGTGATCAGTTGCTCGATCGGCCGGTGATGAAGCGTCAGTAGACCGGCGCTCGCGACGTCGCGCCCATCGCGTAGTCGTTGAACAAGCGGATCGACGATCATCGTGCCGCCGAGATCGATGAAGTCCGGCTTGACCGATCCCTCAACCCCGGGTCCGCTCCGAGTGAAAGGCGACGGCTCGCCTTCCTGCGTGATGGGCTGCACCGCGATATCGGCGCCGAGCCGGGCATCGAGCCCGTTGCCATGCGCGAGCGACCCGACCGTCACGACATTGATAGCGCCGCCCGGCTCGAACAGCCGATTGCCGTCTTCCATCAGATAGCGTGGATACTCGGTGACCGCCTGCTCGATCCTGTTACCACCACGGGGGGAGCGGTTGCCGGCTGACACGACGATCACGACATCGAGCTCGCGCGCGAGTTCGTCCAACGTCGCCGCCCATGTCCCGACCTTTCCGCCGTCATAGACACGCTTGCGGTCTGCGAGAGCGATAACGAACAGCCGGCATCCGAAGCGCGCGTAAAGCGACGTGACAGCCTCTCGCATCTGGGACGGCGCCAGCCTCCTGTCGTCGAAATCGCCGCGTTCGTTGACGACTTTTGCCGCGCAGAGCCGCGCCCCACGGGCGAGCGCGCCACCGGCAAGCTGGGCGCGGAGATCTCCGAAAACGGCGACGCCGGCGACGCGCGTGCCATGCCCCCATTCATCAGCTGTGCCAAGTCGCTCGGGGACGCCGATCGCGCCGACAAGGATGTCTTCGATAAGGGGGTGGTCATTGACGCCGCTATCGATGATGCCAATGAGCGGCGCGTCGTCAGCGAGAGGACCTGGCTCCGGCAGGTCGCCGAGTTCAAGGCGCATGGCTTCCGCGGTCGCAACGTCCGGGGACGGCGGAAGGTCGATCGCCGCTACGTCCTCCAGTGACAGCAGTGACCGGAAGACCTCTCCGCTCGCGCGGATCCGCGCCATGGTGATCGACGGCCCGATGTACTCGTCGAGCCATTCGCCGCCGCGGGCAACCACATAGGCTTCGATGTCGCCAAGCTTGCGCTGACGAAGCTCTCGTCGGCCGAGGTCCCAGAGTTCAAGATCGGCGACCAACTCACCCACGGCGTCGAAATCTTCGGGTTCGGTATAGCCTTCCTCGCGCAGGCGAAGCCCGATCCGGTCTCTCGGCTCGACCGTGCCGACCGATGCAATCGACCCGACGAAGTTTGCATAGGGCGCGCCAGCCTGGCCGGCCGGAACAGGTCCGCCATAGGCAGCGAGCCGCGCCCGGAAGTCGCGCAGCTCGTCGTTTGACGAGAAGAGAACTAGCGTTCGGTCGGCGTCGCTGGAAAGCACGGTAAGGCCGAGGGCCTCCCAGTCGCTTTCAAGCAGTGAGCCCGTCATCCGAACGCGGAGGATCAGCGAGGGATTGACCGCCTCGGGTGGCCGCCGACGCTGCTGAACTGCGACGGCGTCGTCGAGCTCCATGACAATCCGTCGGCTGTGTTCGGGACGGTCGCGCTCTGGCGCTGCACCAAATCCCTGGCGTTTGCGACGTTCGAGTTGCTCCGGCAGCCTGACCAGCTGCAAATGGTCATATCGGGCCATGGATGTGGCCCCTTACGATTGATTGGTGAGGCGCGAACGACCCGCCTTGCGACGCTGTTCGTCGAGGATGGCAGCATTGAAATCCCGCTCCCTGACGTCCTTGCGCTTTTCGATGACCGTCGACTTTATGGCCTGGATGCAGACCCGCTCGATCTCCGCATAGGAAAAGCCGACAAGCTCACCTGCCTTTATTGTGACGTCAAACGCCGTCGCCAAATTTCGGAACTTCGTGCGCAGATAGCGAGCGATCAGTTGCTCATCGGGCTTGTCGAACCAGATCACCTCGTCGAAGCGTCGCCAAATGGCGCTGTCAAGAGCATGGTCGAGGTTCGTGGCTGCGATTAGAAAACCTTGAGGTCGCAGGCGGTCGATGAACAGGAGCAGACTGTTGACCACGCGCCGCAGCTCATTGTGTTCGCTGGAGTCGTCGCGAGAGCGCGCCAGCGCATCGAACTCGTCAAGGAAGAGGACGCAGGGCTGCTTGCGGGCGAAGTCGAAAATCTTCCGGAGATTGCTGGCGGTTTCGCCAAGGTAGGACGAGATCAGCTGATCGAGCTTGGCGGCAAACATCGGCAAACCGAGCTCGGCGGCGAAAACCTCTGCCGATATAGTCTTGCCGCAACCGGGCGGGCCGCAGAACAAGAGTTTGGAGCGCACCGGAAGCCCCCTGCGCCGGATATCCTCGGCTCGCCTGAATTCCTTGAGGAGACCGATGAAAACGCGCGTGTTGGAAGCGCTGAGCACGACTTCCTTGGTCGTGTGGGTGGGCTCCACCCGCTCGACAAAATCCTTCGCAGCGTCCGGAAACGGAATCAGCGGCGCAAGCGATTTCATGGGCTTTGGCCCGCTTAGCGAAGGGCCGTTTTCGAGAGACTTGCGAAGAGTGCGTGCGAGAACCTTATTGTTCTTCTTTTCTTCCTCAACAATTATCTGCTCGGCAACCGCCCGAAACTCATCGTCTCGGCCATAGCTCGCCAGCAATTTCTTCATTAATTCACCGCGAGCCATCAAAAATCCTATGCGTTATCCTCATAAGCCGCTTGATATTCGCTCCGCGCTGCGGATTCCTGCCTCGTAACGCCAAACCGTCAGAATCGACTCCATAATACCTTACCGCGGAATCACGCTGGTCGAAAGCGGCTGGGGGAGCCGCTCCTTGAGCATTGATCGCGATTGGACTGCGGTACCTCATTCGGCCGAAACCGAAAGTCCGCTTTAGTGGGCTGACTAGAGTTACGGAAATATCTGGAATGGGCGCCTTGCTGCCGGACCGGAGCTATTGAAGATTACCGCCGGGCTTCTGCCCCCTGCCAGATCAGAGAGCAAGAGGTCGGACGAGATTTCCGTGACGGGTTGAGGGCTGGAGAGAGGGTCTCCGGCGCCCGTCATGGAGATGTCCCATGACCCAGGTGGAGATTCTGAGCGGCGCTGGCTGCGAGCGCGGCAATGGCGGCTACAAGGTGGATGCAAGCCGCGGCGGGACGAGTGGGCGCGTGTCGTCGGAGTGGTTCTCACGGCCGGCGGACGAACGCTATCTGTCGCTGTCGGAGCTTTATGCCGCCGTGCACGGCCGGACCGAGCGGAGCCGCACGCGGACGGTGGCGAGTGCTGCCATTCGCGTCGAGGCGAGCCGCGACGATCCCGAGCGCCTGGCGCTGATGCTGCCGGATGCAGAGACGCCGGTTGCGCCCACTCATTGGAGTTTTGGCCAGCTTTCGAGCCTCGTCGGCGCGCCGGCGACCTATCTGCGCCAGCTTCCCGCGCCGCTCGCCGGCATCAACCTGCAATATGGCCTGACCTCGCACCGCGCCGAGCAAGTGAAGACGCTGGAGATCGAGGATGGCCGCGTCGAGCTGCGCGCCGTCACCGGACCGGACTACGGTCGCATCTTCGATCATGAGCTGGTCGAAGCGGTGCAGCGGATCGCCGGCAACGGCACCGGCGACACGCGGTGGAAGGTGCCAGGCGTGCTCGACTGGTCGACCGGCATCTATAATCCGCGCGTCAACATCACGCAGGACACGACGACGCTCTACGCGTCTGACCGCGATGTCTTCCTCTTCCTGGTCGACGATCTCAACCCCATTGAGGCGGGCCGCCTGCCGGACGGCTCGCCTGACCTCTATTTCCGGGGCTTCTATTGCTGGAACTCGGAGGTCGGCGCCAAGACGCTCGGCATCGCGAGCTTCTATCTTCGGGCGGTCTGCCAGAACCGCAATCTTTGGGGCGTCGAGGATTTCCAGGAGATCACCATCCGCCATTCGAAGTATGCCGCCTCGCGCTTCGCCCATGAAGCGGCGCCGGCGCTGACCCGCTTCGCCAACTCTTCCGCTCTACCCTTCGTCAACGGCATCAAGGCGGCGCGGGAGAAGATCGTCGCCCGCAGTGACGAGGATCGCACCGACTTCCTGCGCAAGCGCGGCTTCTCCAAGGGCGAGACCGCGAAGATCATCGAGACGGTGCTCGCCGAAGAAGGTCGCAAGCCGGAAAGCGTGTTCGACTTCGTGCAAGGCATCACCGCCGTCGCGCGCGACAAGCCGCACCAGGATGCCCGGCTCGACATGGAGGCACGGGCGAAGAAGCTGCTCGACCGGGCGGCGTGACGTGCCAAAGCCGGAGATGGGGAATGCCGTGTCTCCGGCTTTTTGCTGCGGCCTTCGTAGGTCCGCTCGCTTGTCAGCCTCGCCTTACGACCCGCGAAGCTTGATAGCCTTGGATGGCAACATCATGTATGCTGTTGTCCTACCGACCTTCGGAGCATCACCATGGCCAATCTCGCACCGGTCAGCGTCCGCATCTCGGCCCGCGAGCGCGAGCTTCTCGAGGCGGCGGCCGAGCAGTCCCGCACGAACTTGAGCGACTTCATCCGCCGCAAGGCGGTCGAGGCGGCCGAACTCGACCTCGTCCACCAGAACCTCGTCATCATCCCCGCAGCCGAGTGGGAGAAGGTCGAGGCCTGGGCGGCAGGCCCGGCCAAGGATGTGCCGGGCCTCAGCGATCTCGCCAAGGCCGTGCCGGCATGGCGCGACTGAAAGCTCCGCGGCCGCTCGACGAGAGCGACGACCGGGAGAGCTTCGACTGCGGCCGCGAGTCCATGAACCAGTGGTTCCGGCGCCACGCCTGGCGCAACCAGCAGCTCGGCGTCTCCCGGACCACGGTGCTTCAAGACAGCGAAAGCGGTGCCATCGCCGGCTATGTCACGTTGAGCACCGGCCAGATCGAGCGCGAGTTCCTGCCTAAAGCCTCGCAGCGCAACAGGCCGGACCCGATCCCAATCTTCCTACTCGGCCAGCTTGCCGTCGACCGGCAATTCCAGGGTATGGGCGTCGCCCGCTCGCTACTGTTCTACGCCCTGACGACATCGGTCCTGGTATCCCGGCAGATCGGCAGCTTCGGTGTTCTCACTCATCCGCTCGACGACGAGGTGCGCGGCTTCTATCGCCGCTTCGGCTTCGAGGAACTTCCCGGCGATCCGCGACGCGCCATGATCGTCCGCATCAAGGATCTTGAGCGGAACGGGTTCGGCGCGGGCTGAGCCCTAGTTCTGGAGCGCTTTCAGCCACCCAGACCGTCGCTCTAGCTTCGTCGTTGCCGCCTTCTTGACCACCATTGCCGTGGCGCTGCCCTTCCAGAGGAAAAGGGCGGCGCTTCGCTTCGTGACGAGTTTCCCGTCCGAGAGAAAGGCTCTCGGCGCTCGTCGCGGAGCATCCCACCATGGCCAGTGCCGTTCGCAAGATTTCGCTGTCGTCCTCGCGCGACATCCCCTTCAACA
Organism: Consotaella aegiceratis; assembly: GCF_036541425.1. Classification (NCBI taxonomy): domain Bacteria; kingdom Pseudomonadati; phylum Pseudomonadota; class Alphaproteobacteria; order Hyphomicrobiales; family Aurantimonadaceae; genus Consotaella; species Consotaella aegiceratis. Next base: position 17,915 of record NZ_JAZHFT010000056.1, on the reverse strand, counting down.
AGCTCGTGCTCAGCCAGTCCAACGTCCGGCGCATCAAGGCCGGCGTCTCGATCGAGGAACTGGCCGAGGACATCGCCCGGCGTGGCCTGCTGCAGGGCCTCAGCGTGCGGGCCGTCGTCGACGCCGATGGCCTCGAGACCGGCCTCTACGAGATTCCCGCCGGCGGGCGCCGTTATCGCGCCCTGGAGCTGCTGGTCAGGCAGAAGCGGCTGGTCAAGACCGCGCCGGTGCCTTGCGTCATCCGCGAAGCCGGCACCGACATCGCGGCCGAGGAGGATTCGCTCGCCGAGAACGTCCAGCGCGCGCCGCTGCATCCGCTCGACCAGTTCCGGGCGTTCCTCGCCCTTCGAGAGAAGGGCCAGTCGGAAGAGGAAATCGCCGCGGCCTTCTTCGTCTCCGTCAACGTCGTCAAGCAGCGCCTGAAGCTCGCCTCGGTCTCGCCCAGGCTCCTCGACATCTATGCCGAGGACGGCATGACGCTCGCGCAGCTGGAGGCGTTCTCCGTCTCCGGCGATCACGAGCGCCAGGAACAGGTGTTCGAACGGCTGCAGCACGCCTACGACAAGCAGCCCTATACCATCCGCCGGATGCTGACCGAGGGCGCGGTGCGCGCCTCCGACAAGCGGGCGCAGTTCATCGGTCTCGAAGCCTATGTCGAGGCCGGCGGCACGGTGCTGCGCGATCTGTTCCAGGGTGACGATGGCGGCTGGCTCCAGGACGTCGCTCTCGTCGACAGGCTGGTCGTCGAGAAGCTCGCGGCGGAAGCCGAAGCAATTTCCGCCGAAGGCTGGAAATGGATCGAGGTCGCGCCCGACTTCGCCTATGGCCACAGCTTCGGCCTGCGCCAGCTGCGCGGCGAGCCCATGCCGCTGACGGCCGAGGAGGAAGTGGCACGCAATGCCCTCCAGGCGGAATACGATCGCCTGACGGATGAGCACGCCGATGCCGACGAGCTTCCCGAGGCGGTCGACGAGCGTCTCGGCGAATTGGAGACGGCACTGGAGGCATTCGAGGCCCGGCCACCGGCCTTCGATCCCAACGAGGTGGCGAGAGCCGGCGCCTTCGTCAGCATCGGCTATGACGGCACGCTGCGCGTCGAGCGGGGCTTCGTCCGTGCCGAGGACGAGCAGCCCGTCGAGCTGGAAGCAGCGCCAGCCGATGTGGAGAACGCCGATGGCGCTGCTGTGCTAGGCGATGGTACCGGCAATGCCGCCACGGTCGAGCCTTCGTCGCCATCCCCAGAACCGGAGGAAGATGAAGGCCTGACGCCGATCTCCGATCGGCTGATGACAGAACTGACGGCGCACCGGACGCTGGCCTTGCGCCAGTCCTTGGGTGACCGGCCCGACGTTGCCTTCCTTGCCGCCCTGCACGCGCTGACGCTGAAGGTGTTCTACGCCTATGGCCTCGACAGCTGCTTGGAGCTCGACCTCAAGAGCGCCGGCTTCGGCATCCAGGTGCCGGGCCTTGCCGACAGCGCCCCGGCCGAGGCCATCCGCCTCCGGCACGAAAGCTGGGCAAAGGCCCTGCCGAAGGAACCGGGCGATCTCTGGGATGCGCTGCAGGCCTTCGACGGCGACAGCCGCTCGGTGCTGTTCGCCCATGTCGTCTCCCTATCGGTCAATGCGACCCACGAGACCTGGAACCGGCCGCCGCGGGCGCACGCCCATGCCGATCGGTTGGCCGAGTCCGTCGATCTCGATATGGCGGCGGCGGGCTGGACGCCGACGGTGGAGAGCTTCCTCGGCCGCATCACCAAGGCCCGCATTCTCCAGGCCGTCGCGGAAGCGAAGGGCCAGCGCGCCGCTGATCGCATCGTCCATCTGAAGAAGGGCGACATGGCGGCGGAGGCCGAGACCCTGCTCGCCGGCACAGGTTGGCTGCCGGAGCCGCTGCGCACGCCGGGCCATGAGACGGCGCAGGTCCAGGACGACGGCGAGGCCTCGAGCTCCATCGAAGCCACCGACGACGCCGATGCGGCGGAGCCAGATGCAGCCGTCGAGGAAACGACGGCGGGCGACGGCGAAACGGCCATGGGCGAAGAGGACAGCCTCGCCGACACTGACGACGCCGACGCAGCCGAACCGATCGCTGCCGAATAACTATCATCCCGTCTTGCCGGCCCGTCGGTCGGAGCCTTCGCGGACATGTTCCGCCGGGGCTCCGCCGGCGGGCCTTTCCTTTGGAGGACCCCATCATGGCGGAGACCCCGCATGATCTGGCGCGTCGTCTTGCTCGGAACGCCGAAACCGTCTGCCGGCACTATCTCTCCAACGGCCGCCGCCAGGGTCGCTATTGGATCGTCGGTGATGTTCACAACACGTCCGGCCGGTCGATGTTCGTCCGGCTCAGCGGGCCGGACTCAGGCCCTGGTGCGGCCGGTCACTGGACCGACGCGGCCACCGGCGAGCATGGCGATCTGCTCGACGTCATCCGCGAGAGCTGCGGCCTCGCCGACTTCAAGGATATCCTGGCGGAGGCGCGCCGCTTTCTCACCCTACCGGAACCCAAGCCCGAGCCGAGACCATCAATCAATCGAGCATCGCTGGGACCACTCGGCTCGCGGGAAGCGGCACGGCGGCTGTTCGCCATAAGCCGGCCGATCACCAGCACGCTGGCGGAGAGCTATCTGCACCGACGCGGCATCGCCGCGCTGCAACGGACGGCCGCCCTGCGGTTCCATCCGCGCTGTTTCTATCGCCCCAATGAGCACGAGCCCCTCGAGACACGGCCGGCGATGATCGCCGCCGTCACCGATCTCGCCGGTCATCTCACCGGCGTCCACCGCACCTATCTCGATCCCGTGGGCTTCAGCGAGGCGACCCTCGGCAAGGCGCCGATCGAAACGCCGCGCCGCGCCATGGGCGACCTAGCCGGCTATGCCGTCCGCTTCGGTGTGGCGCGCGACGTCATGGCGGCGGGCGAAGGCATCGAGACGGTGCTGTCGCTGCGCTGTGTCCTGCCCACCATGCCGATGGCGGCCGCTCTCTCTGCCGCCCATCTCGCAGCTCTGCTGCTCCCCGACACTTTGCGCCGGCTCTATCTCATTCGCGACAATGATCCGGCGGGCATCGGCGCCTGCGAAGCGCTCGCCGAGCGAGCCCATGCGGCTGGGATCGAGACGCTGACCCTCGTGCCGCTACGGGGCGACTTCAATGAGGATCTGCGGCACCTCGGCATCGAGGCACTCCGGTCCACGATCCGCGTCCAGCTTGCCCCACAGGACGTCGTGCGCTTCCTGGATTAATCAATCCTGGGCTGAGGGACCACACCGTTAAAGTCCCCACCCCTCTGCACGTCCGCGCTGCTCGCCCAGTACCGATAACTCGGAATTATCGTCGGATGATCGAAGTCAAACCAATAGACCGAAAGGACGGCGAGTCGGCCAGACTTCATGACGCACTTGGTATATATAAAGAATGCATCCTACCAGAAGCGCAAAATCCAGAAAGGCAAATCGTATATTGGATTGAGAATTCAGAATCAATCGACTCCGACGAGTTTATTTGTTGTTCTATTCAGGAGAACGGAAGCGTTATTGGATATTTGCAATACTCGTTTTTTGGAGAGGAAGGAATTTTATTCCTAGAGTACCTTTGTATAAAGAGAAAAAACAAAATACGATTTTATAGTAAAGACATCATCGAAAAGATAGGTGTTTTCCTTCGAAGTCGCTATCCAAATCTTTCAATTGCGGTATTTGAAGTGGCGCACGTAATGCATGATGGAATTTGGTGTCCAGATAAGAAGCTCCTTTCATACTTTTCTAGACTTGGGTTTAGAGTGCTTAATTCACCTTACAGGTATCCGGCTCTCCAATCGTATGAAGGGAATATAAGCTATCCAGCCGATTTGATGGTTGGATTTATCGACGAGAAAATAGCAATTGGATCTTCTATATATAGGACGATATTGCGATGTCTCTATTTTAAACATTACCTTCGATGGGATAAGCCATTTCTTGATAAAAATTCAATAGATCTTCGAGAAAGGCAGATTAGCGAACTATACGCCCGGCAGGTATCGGAGGTTTCGACGTCTCCGACTTTGTCTATGATCGAGCAGAAAAGGAAGCCAATATGGAATATAATAATAGACGCGCCAGTAATAATGGAATTATTAAAGACTATTTTCATACAAAATATTTTTAAGTTTTTATTAATCTCAGTAATATTATTGTCTCTATTTTATATTATGAGTTATTCTATGATATTCTTTCCATTCGTGTTGATTGCATTTGCTTTGTACTGCCTTCTTGAGGATACGCCTTCTTCTCGAAAGCTATTCTTTCATATAATATCGAGAATTACGGCTTTTCGGCGATCATCGTAATAATGTCGTTGTGACCCGCTGGAGATATATGTCTCAATATCTTTTGAAAAAGCAAACATGGACCTGTTCGTAGACCAAATCTCTGAAGTAACGCGGACCATCCATGTGTTCCACTTACGGATATATCAATAAATCCAGCGCGAGACGTAATTTCGCGCATATAACTTGGGCTATAAACCCAGGTCCTTTCAGGGGCATTATTGTATTCAACGCAAACAATGTCTGCCATGCGCCCGTATGTTTTAGTAAAGTAAAATCGAAAACTATTAGTGCTACAAAAATCGAAAACTAGGAATCCTCCTTTCGATAACACGCGGTACGCTTCTTTAATGAAGCGCGATGGATCGCAATAGGCGATTACCTCTCCTACACATATAACCAAATCCACACTTTCATTTTTTAGCGGAAGCATTTCTGCAGAGCCACATACTGCAAAATCTCTGTTATATAAAGGAGACATGAATATATCTAAGCAAATTTCAAAAGAGAATTCTAAATCAAGTTGTGTCGATCCGCATCCGGCGTTGAGTACCATTGGGCATTTCTGTAACTTTTCTGCTAATTTTTTGACTGATAATTCTATTATTTTATTGGTGTAAATTTCAGTAGAGCGATGCCAATCATCTTCTTCAATTTTCGATACATCATATCGACATTTCAAGCGAGCCTGATCGATCTCACGATCATCCGACGATAATTCCGAGTTATCCGACATCGCAGTTCCGCAAAGCGTATGCTCTTCATTCACCATTAACGGGTAGGAAAAATCAACCATTACGCGCTCACACCCGCATTTTTCCAGCGGAGTGGTCGTATGCGGAATCAAGAAGCGCTCGAAGCGTTCGTCTTTCACTGCGAGGTGGAGCGCAACCTGGCAGGCTACACGGTCCGCTCATACCGTTGCGATCTCAAGGACTTTTTCTCGTACAGCCCCGTGAGGGACGTTGAAGATTGCCTGTCCGTTCGGGTCTTGAAGGGCTATCTGGCTCACATGGTCGAAGCCGATCGCCCGCTCTCCGCGGCAACGGTACGGCGGCGCTTTGCGACACTGCGCGGCTTCGCTCGATTCGCCGCGAAGACTTATGGACTGAAGGACCCCTTTCATGATTGGGGACCCGCTATCAAGAGAGCGAGGCGGTTGCCACGTGCCATATCAGCCGACGAAGTGCGGACTCTGATCGCCGACGATAGGGGCGCAACATCGACCGACGTTGAAACCACGTTCGCGGTTCTCCTGATCAGTGCGACGGGCCTGCGTGTCTCGGAACTCTGCTCGATTCGGCGCCAGGATATCGCGGCCGACGGAAGCGCGATACACATCTGCGGAAAAGGCGCTCGCGATCGGGTCGTATACATCAGTGATCCCTCGCTGAAGCGCGAGATCGTCCGACGAAAGCTGGCCGGCCGCTATACAAATGATTTCCTGCTCGTCAACGGCCGCGGCACCCGGCTTGACCCGCAATCGTTGCGGCGCCGCCTTCACAAGCTCCACGCGAGTAGGGGGATCGACCGGAACATCACGCCGCACATGCTCCGCCATACGGCTGCGACACTGCTGATCGAGCAGGGTACGGATATCAGATTTGTCCAAAGATTGCTTGGACATGCCTCGATCGCGACCACCGAAATATACACCCACGTGACCGACGTTGCGCTCAAGCGCGCGATCACAGAGGCAAACGTGGTCGATCTTCTGACATCGGGAGCGACACGCGAAGAGCGTTCCACGTTGCGGGCGACCACCACCGCCTGAGCGCTTTCGACTGATTTCTATGTGCCTGCAGAAGGATGCCCCGCTTGGGCCGAGGCCGGTGTCATCCTTTTCAATGCCGATGTGTCCATTCTCTTCGCACAAAGCCGCACCCGGGCCTTCCTGAGAGGGCGACTGGACGGCAGACGGGGCAAGCCGGCAATGGCTCATGCCGGTTCTTTTCCGCCGGCCCTTCCACGAAACCGTGGCAGGCCTTTGCAGCGCGAAGCAAAACAACCGGCCTTCGCCATCCTCCGCTGTCGCTGCGGCCCTTTCGCTCCTTCCCGGCATGATCTTGTCCGATCCCCAAAAGCCTTTCGGCGATCATGCCGGTCGCTCCGGGTGCAGGCCGGTCCCGCCCGCCGTCTTGCGGCGCCATGGAAGGCCGCGGCGGGCGCGGTCCAGGCAAAGACGGGAGCATCCCCATGACCAGCGAAGACGACACCTTCGAGCCCCACCACGGCGCATCCCCCACCAGCCATGTCCTCGCCGAGCTTCAGCTCTACGGCTTCCGTTCCTTCGAGAACGAGCCGGACCCGCGGCCACTTCCCGATGGCAACGCCGTCGCCGGCGCCATCTCCGACATTTTCGACGCTCTGGTCGCCACGCTCGGCGAGACGCGCCTCGAACCCGATCTCGAGGCCCTGCTCTGGTCGACGGTCAACCTCTTCCACCGCGCCACCGGCCGCATCGAGCGCGAGCTCGATGGCAACGAACAGGCGCAGCGCCGCAGCCAGGAGGAGCAGGACGGCTCCGAGGTGAAGTCGGTCGAGCTGGAGCGCCTGACGGCCGAGGGCCAGACGCTGATCGAGCGCCGCAACGCCTTCGAGCTGATGCGCGACCAGGCCGCCGAGCACTTCGAGCGCCACACCGGCTCATCCTGGCGTCCGCGCACCGGCTCCATGGTCAACCACAAGGCGCTCACCTCGGCGATGATCGACAGCCGCGACTTCCTCGCCGCGAAGAAACGCGCCGAAACGCAAGTGCTCCTGCCGCCGGGACCGAAGGTCGCCATCACCGGCGGGCTCGACTTCAACGACCACCGGCTGATCTGGGAGAAGCTCGACCAGGTCCACGCCAAGCATCCCGATATGGTGCTGATGCACGGCGGCTCGCCCAAGGGCGCCGAGCGGATCGCCGCCCGCTGGGCCGATCACCGCCAGGTCCCGCAGATCGCCGTCAAGCCGGACTGGGCCCGCCACGGCAAGGCCGCGCCGTTCAAGCGCAACGACCAGATGCTGGAAGTACTGCCGATCGGCGTCATCGTCTTTCCCGGCAGTGGCATCCAGGCCAACCTTGCCGACAAGGCTCGCAAGCTCGGCATTCCCGTCTGGCGGTTCGGCGGCGCGTAAGCGCCGCTCAGCTCAGCATCTCCGGCCGGAACAGCGAGCGACGATCGATGATCTTGCCCGACACCATGAAGACGCCGTCGCCGGTGTAGTGCAGCGTATCGGGATGTTCGGGCGATGGCGCGACATGCGCCTTCACCACCTCGAAGATGAAGAAGTTGTATCGCTCGACCAGCGCGTCTTCATGAAGCCGGCATTCGAAGTTCGCGTGGCATTCGCCGATCAGCGGCGCGACGACCTCCGACGCTTCCTCTGCCGTCAGGCCGAACTCGGCGAACTTGTCGATCTCAGCCCCACTCGTGTTGCCGATGCCAACCACCGTATCGGTCAGCGCCGTCGTCGGCAGGTTGATCACGCACTCGCCGCTCTCGCGGATCATGCGGAAGCTGTGGTTGCCGCCCGAGATCATCAGCCCCACCAGCGACGGCGTGAACTCCAACACCGTGTGCCAGCCGAGCGTCATGATGTTCGTCTTGTCCCGCCACTTCGACGAGACCAGCACGATCGGCCCCGGTTCCAGGTAGCGGCGGATCTGGCTCACTGGAAAATCGTGCTTCTCGGGGAATTTGATCATCTGCGTGCCCAATTCCGCTTGATGAAGTTGATGTCACATCGAATTGCGCTGAGATGGCGGATACGTGTCAACAGGGTGAGATGCGTGCGGGAATCAAGACTTTGCCCGACCACCAGCCCCCTGGATCCCACTCGAGTCGATTGTTTCAGCCCGTGGTCCTACGACCAGACGCGAACATCCCTGGCGACAAGCTCGGGAAATGCCAAGCGAGTCAGGATGTCACCTTGGCTTGGAGCAGAACCTCTAGCAGAAGTGAGTTGGTTTAACGATGCCGGCTATGACGAAGTTGGGAACGACAGACGCAGACATTCGCTCTGCGCTACACGCCAAACGGTTGCGAAGCGCGAAGTTCCACCCAGACACGCTTGTGATCGATGAACTTGGTCTTGCACATGCCCGGAGCCGCATTGACGTGGCAGTTATCAACGGTTGCATCCACGGTTATGAAATCAAGAGCGCAAAAGATAGTCTCAACCGTCTTGCTACCCAGATCGATATCTACCGTCAGACGCTACAGAAGCTCACTTTCGTCGCTGCGCCGAAGCATGTTGCAGGCATCATGAGTTGCGCACCCGAATGGTGCGGCATGATCTCGGCCGAACAGGGACCGCGAGGCGGCATCAATTTTCATGTGTTGCGAAATGCCTCCGCCAATCCGGAGATTGATCCGGTCATGATGGCGCATCTGCTGTGGCGTGACGAGGTCATCGAACTTTTGGACAAGGCTGGATATGCGCCAAAAGTTCTTCGCCGGCCGAGGAAGCAGCTTTACGAGATCCTGTGTGAAGCTATGACTCTGCGCGAGATCACGGCTTCTATTCGAATCTTCATGGCACAGCGCCGGACGTGGCGAGATCATCCAAAACATGCATCATGTGATGGTTGATCGCTACGTTCTTCCATCTCGTAAGATCGCTGGGCGGAACTTTCTTGATGGCGCATCTATCGATGTAGTCATCTCCGTAGCTATACTCATTTCCTTTGAAAATGCCGGATTCTTTCACTAGCACACTACAGTGCTCATGCATCTGCTCTTCGTTACCCCGAAAAGCACCACCTTTACGCACCCACCAAGAATTTCTTGTTGTATATATAAGCTTTCCTGATGGTTTTATCGTGCGCATATCTCGCGGTGAGAAATTAGGGTGGACTATCGTATAGTCTCCATAGTTAGGACGCCTCATTCCCGAGGGTAGCCTTGAGATAAATATCTCATAAAATAACCAGTCATGACGCAAGATTTCATCTTGACCCCTTTTTATATCTTTGAACGTTTCTGGAATTGCCGTACTCAAGAGAATGAAGTTGCGAAAGCGATTAAGGTCACCAAGCCGGCGTAAGACAGAAATCAGTGCATCTGAGAATGTCTCGTAAGGCTCAAAGTTCGGGTGACCGAGATCAACAACTATATCAACTTCGTCTTCGTGGATCTTGAGAAAATCAACCATCGCAACAACACGAGAAAACGCATCTCGCTTCATTAGGTCTTCGAGCCGGAGGGAAAGGGCGACACCTTGTCCGTCTCGACGAATGATAGATGCAATGGACTCTTTAAGTGGACGTTCCGCATCGAGCTGGATAGACGGCATAATCTTGTGGTCTAGCGTCCTCAGTCCGTCGAACACGTAAGTAAGGACGTCGCGGCCGTCATCCATCACACCATCGGCGATGCCCGGATGGACACCGATCCACGCCGGTCTACCCCCCCACTTCTTTTCGTAACGAGTGACAAAGGGATGAACATGATCATGAAGAGTTTTTTTTACCTGACGAGTATCGAAGTCAAACTCGCGCTCTGGGATTGTAATGTATGGAACAAGCCGGTCTTTTGCATTCCCCGATAAGCGCGCTAGAGCTAGGTATTCAGCCTTTCGCCAACGCAACGCCGGAACATACATATCCCTAGTCAAGATCATCGCCCGCTTCCTCAAGCTGCGAACGCACCTGGCCCAGACCAACCAGATTGCTCAAGATGGTGTAGTTGCCGCGCTCCTTCCTGATGCGCCCGGCAATGATGCTTGGATCGATGCCGATCGTATCCGCGTCGATTTTCACGGCCTCTTCTGACAGGGCAAAGCGGGAGAGGCACTGATCCCACAGCTCTTCCGGTATCAGCGCATCGAGTGCAAATCGATCAGCTTCTGCCTCAATCGTATCGTCATCGACACCGCCTTCTTCATCAAAAAAATCAAAGCGCGCCCCCCCGAGGAGGTGCTGAAAGACATGACCCAGTTCGTGCATCAATACAAACCAGAAGTTGTCTAGCCGATCATGGCGCAAGGTAAGGCCAACGACCGGTCTTTCGCCAAGAGCGAGCATGGCTGCGCCGTCGAGATACGACCCAGGAAGGTGGCGCTCGACGATTAGCACAATGCCTTTCTGGGCCAGCAGATCTCGGGCGCGCTTCGGCCCGTCGGCTCGCTTGGTGAGACGCACCAACTCCGGCAGCCACCGGTCATCGAGTTCAAAGGCGCCGATCTCTTCTGCTTCGACCTTAAAGCGCGCGCGCTCCAGAATGCGCGCCTGCCAAGCGAGCAGTGCGTATTCGTTAGGCGCGTTTCCACTGTGCATCTTCTTGCGATGGAGAGCTGTTGCGAATTGCGGGCCGGCCGCATGCAGAAAATACTCCTTCACGCGCTCGATCGGGTTTGCGCCACGCGGTACATCGAACCACTTGCGCTTGATCATCTCTTTGTAGGGAAGCTGGCCCCAAACAACATCGTCGGCATCACCCCAAGCGAAGACCGAACCGCCCACCCGCTTGGGCCCCTCGAAGCTTCCTGATGCCTTTACACCGAGCGCTTTCGAAATCTCGATCAGCCGGCTGAGGCTTGCCCCCATATAGTCGGTTGCCTCGTAGCGCTGCACCTGTTGCGGCTTCATTCCAAGTTTTACGGCGAGGTCTGTTTGACTCATGCCGGAGGCAATTCGGGCTTGCACCAGTACGCGCGGCAGCTCTTCGAGCGCATAAGTTTTCGAGAACGAGGCTTGACCGGACTTAAGAAGGTCGTATTCGGCAACCTCCGCCTCGATATCGGCGATCTGGCTCTTGAGCGCGTCGATCTCCGCCTTCTTGAGCCATGCTTGATCAGTCGCGCGCGCCTCAGCAGCAGCAAGCGCATCCCGCAACTTCGTAAGTTGTGCACTCGAAACGCTGTATTGTTTGTCGCTATATATCATGGCTGCATCTTCCCTAGGAGAAGCGGATCGGCCGAAAGTGAAATGGAGATGACCCCTTTCTGTTTTCCTGTGAAACGATCTAATTGAAAAAAATCGATGAATGTCTTCCCAACATCTCTGCACATCATCGAGGATGGAAAGAATTCGCCCTTGAATACAGCTTTCTGCGCTGCTCGACTGTTCGCGAACTCCAGAAATACGGGGTCAAGTTTGGTTGGATCGATCCCAGTAGGGTCCCAGCATGCATCGAAATCGCCGGGCCGAGGCTTGCCGGTCACGTAGCTGCCGTCGAGATAAACCCTCGGACATCCAGCAAATCGCAACCTCCTAGATGCAAGGACGAGGCCGTCGAAGAGCCCACGACGCCAGGCATTCGTGGCGAAAATAGCCGCCACATCTTCCAAACTTGCCGCGTGCACTCCAGGGGGCAGAACGGCCCAGGGAGAACCAGGTAATGAGACAAGAGCCGGAATCATGCTTACAACAATATCGTTGTAATAATACGAACGCAAGCGACAAGGTGTCTCGAGCTGCTCATTTCAGGTCATGACGCTCAGCTGGTACAGCTCCCCATCAGGTCCGTATCAGGTCTGTGGCAAATACCTTTTCCCGGACCAGCTAGGCTCCTCGGGCATGCAAAATGCTGGCTCCCCGAACCGGCGAGTAGGTTCTCCGGTCCGCTCCAGACGATTTCATGCGACGTGTAATCCGGCGATTGAACCGCCGATCAGCGATCTGAACGCTGTCAACCACCACGCGCTCCGGCACAGGGGCGGTGCACCTCCTCAATGGCATCTCCCAGATGCTGACGGCTGACGCGGCTGATCGTCGCCAATGGCACGCAGCTTTCGGTACTGTTCCTGTATAGCCAAGTCCAAGTCCGAGGTGCCCGTGTTCTCATTCTGCCAGGCCTCGTCCCTTCCGCCTGCCACGGCGGCATCCTCCATGATCTTCCCGCAGATCGAGCGCTCCCGAACGGCCTCTTCAATGGGCTGATCTGGCCGAAGGCCGGCTGCGCCTCGATCGTCGTGGCCGCAATGACGCCAGCCAACTTTCTTCCCCTGCCGGACCCCACCCCACGCAGCGAGCCGCGTAGGGCCCCGAGGACGCCGTCATTCCTCGCGGTCAAGAAAGCCGTCCGGCTGCCATCCTCCGCTGCCGCTGCGGCCCGCAAGCGGATGCGGCGCCGATCGCCTTCGGCCCGTCGATCGCCATCGAGGCCGCTGGGGTAGCGGGCTCGAAGACAAGAGATCAAGGAGAACCACCATGGCGACCATCGGCACCTTCAAGAAGACCGGCGACAACGAGTTCACCGGCGCAATCGTTACCCTTTCCGTCCAGGCCAAGAACGTCCGCATCGTTCCCGAGGCGCGTACCACCAGCGACAACGCGCCCAGCCACCGCGTCTACGTGGGTCGAGTGGATTATGCGGAGAGCGGGATTATGCGGAGCGTTGGCCCATGAGGCTTGGTTTTCCGCCTGTTTCGACGGTTTCCGCTCCGCATAATTGCCTGCATTAAGCCCGTGGCGGTTTTGGCCTATGGTCGGCCGTGACGTGAACGGTGAGAAGCAGGCAAAGGCTTTGGCCGACGAGTGTGACACTTCGGACGAAATTGCGCGCGTTCGGCGGCGGCTGGCTGCTCTGGATGCGGAGCGGCTGGCGCTTGCGCGAGAACTGGAAACGCTTGAGCAGGAGCTGATATCCGGCAGCCATGCTGCCGAGGGGACAGCCTTTGCCGATGCCTCGGTCACCAACAGCTCGTCATCGGCCGAGAAAATCGAGTTGTTTCGCCGCTTGTTTGCCGGGCGTCCTGATGTCTTTCCGGTTCGATGGGAAAACAGGAAGGCCGGACGCTCGGGTTATTCGCCAGCCTGCTCGAACGAGTGGGCGAAGGGGATTTGCGGCAAGCCGAAGGTGAAATGTGGAGAATGCCCGCATCAGGCATTCGTCCCGCCATCCGAGGACATCATCGAAAAGCATCTGCGCGGCAGCGATGCCCGCTCGGGGGATTTTGTCGCCGGGGTGTATCCATTGCTGCAAGACGAGACATGCTGGTTCCTCGCCGCCGACTTCGACAAGGACAGTTGGGCGGACGATGCCAGGGCCCTGCTCAGCACCTGTCATGCGAAAGGAATTGCCGCCGCCCTGGAACGGTCGAGGTCGGGGAATGGTGGCCATGTCTGGATATTCTTCTCCGAGCCTGTTCCGGCGAGGACTGGCCGGCAGATGGGCTCTGCCCTGATCACGGAGACGATGGAAAAACGCCCCGAGATCGGCTTCACGTCCTATGATCGCTTCTTTCCCAATCAGGACACCATGCCCCTTGGGGGGTTTGGCAATCTGATTGCACTGCCGTTGCAGAGAAGGGCACGGGAGAGCGGCAACAGCGTTTTTGTCGACAAGGATTTGAGACCTTACGACGACCAATGGGCGTATCTGTCGTCCCTGCCCAGATTGTCGGCTGACATGGCCTTCAGGATCGCGGACGAGGCCGAGCTGTCAGGTCGGGTTTTGGGCGTCCGCATGCCGGTGGACGACGAACATGCTGACGAGCCGTGGAAGATGTGGCCGTCGCGCCGCAGTGCGCCGCGCCGTATTGAAGCCGCGATACCGCACAGCATCAGGATCGTCGTCGCCGATCAGGTCTACATCGATCGGACAGAACTCCCGCCGGCCCTGATTGCGCAGCTTATTCGCCTGGCGGCTTTCCAGAACCCGGAGTTCTATCGCGCCCAGGCAATGCGGCTGCCGACATTCGGCAAGCCTCGGGTCGTCTCGTGCGCCGAGCTATATGCGCGGCATGTCGCTCTACCTCGGGGTTGCCTTGAGGAAGCAATCGATCTCATCAAAAGCCATAGCGCCGTCGCCGATCTGGAAGAGCTGCGCGAAATCGGCACGGCACTTCCAGCGGACATATCCTTCCAGGGCGAATTACGACGGCCGCAGTTGGCGGCGTTCGATGCTCTCGTGACCCACGACAATGGTGTGCTTGCCGCGACGACCGCCTTTGGCAAGACGGTCGTCGCGGCGGCGCTGATTGCGCATCGTGCCCGAAACACGCTCATCCTGGTCCACCGACGAGAGCTGCTCAATCAATGGGTGGAACGTCTACGAACCTTTTTGAAGATTGATCCAAAGCAGATCGGCGTTATTGGCGGCGGGAAAAGGAAGCCGACCGGTGTCATTGATGTTGCGCTCATCCAGAGCCTGGTCCGTAAGGGGGAAGTTGCGGACATCGTCGCCGATTACGGCCATTTGGTCGTCGATGAATGCCACCATCTGTCTGCGGCAAGCTTCGAGCTTGTCGCCCGGCGGTCGAAAGCGCGTTACGTCGTCGGCCTGTCGGCGACCGTTGCCCGGAAAGACGGACACCATCCGATCATCTTCATGCAATGCGGCCCTGTGCGCCATAGGGTCGATGCACGGGTTCAAGCCGCCGAACGTGGTATCCGCCACCGCGCGCGCGATCGCTCGACGCAGTTTGAACTCCCGGCATCGCTGGCCTCGGCCGAGCGGCCGTCGATGCCTGCGATCTATGCGGCGCTGGCACAGGACAGTGCCCGGAATGATCTGATCTTCGATGATGTGCTGAAATCGCTTGAGGCCAAGCGCTCGCCCATCGTTCTGACGGAGCGGAAAGACCACCTCGATTATCTTCAGAAGAGGTTCTCGCCATTCGTGAGAAATCTCGTGGTCCTGCGCGGCGGCATGTCGGCGACCGATCGCAAGACAGCCAACAGCGCATTGAATGTCTCCGATGATCATGAGCGCCTGATACTCGCGACAGGCCGCTATATCGGCGAAGGCTTCGATGATGCTCGTCTCGACACGTTGTTCCTGACGATGCCGATCGCCTGGAAGGGAACCCTGGCGCAGTATGTCGGCCGGCTGCATCGCGAGCACGACGGAAAGAGGGATGTCCTGGTCGTGGACTATGTCGACCAGGCGGTTCCCGTCCTCGCCCGGATGGCTGGGAAGCGACGGGCGGGTTATCGCGCTCTGGGCTACGTGATCGAGTAGCGGCGCCCCGCCGTGTTGGGAGGCGCCGCGGTGTGGATCAGCGTGACCAGATCAGCGCGTACTTGTCATCGTCGCCTTCGAAGAGGTTGGCATAGATGGGTGCGCTGAAGGACGGATCATCGAGCTTGACCGAGTGGTAGGTCCGATCCTCCTTGGAGGTCCGGCGCCAGGCGGCACCGATCTCGAAGCCGGAGACGATGACCCGCAGGTCGGGCGCCTTGTCGCTGGTGGCGGCGGGATCGCTGGGGACGAGGCGCGCCTTGGCGTCGATGGCGAGGGTCTTGATGGTGCCGGTGTAGGTGCCATCGTTGCCGAGGGTGAACGAACCGATCTGGGACATGGTGGAACTCCTGTGCTGTGTTCAAGCCCGCGACCATCGCGGCCTTGTGGCGATCGAGAGCCCCGGGACGGCCGACCCCGCACCGTCAGGCCGCAGCGCATGCGAAGGATAGCGGGCGGCGATCTTGTTGTTGCGCGAGGAGCGGCGCAGCCGCGGGGAAGAAGATCGCCGTCGCGCTGTTGCGGGGAGAGGCCGGGTCGCAGACCGCATCGCGGGGCAGATCCGCCCAGAACAAGGCCCGTCGGTCCGCAGGGCAGCACAGCACCCGGCAGAACCAGCCAGATCCCGTCGTTCTCACATCGCACGACAGCACCAGGCACAAGTGCTGACGTTCCGAATGACAGCCGCCTCGGATCATAGTCCCGCCTCCACATGCAAAAGGAGGCGACATGCCGACAGGTGTTTATGTTCGCAAGAACGCGGTCGAGGACCGCTTGAAGGCGGGAATGGCCGCAGACCACGCGGCGGACTTTGCTCAATGGCTTCATGGGCGACGGTATACGCCCCGCACCGTCGTCGAGAGGCTGCGGCTGCTTGCGAGTTGGACGCACTGGGCGCGCGCGGAAAGCTACACGCTCGCCGCGATCCGTGAGGCGTATGCGACATCGTTCGCCTTGATCACAGCGGGGCAGTGCCCGCGCTTCCGAGGCGACGTCAACCAGGACGCGGTCGAGACCGCCAAGCTGTTCATCGCCTACCTCGAGGATCGCGGCGTGCTGGCGTGCCTGCCGGCCAAACCGGTTGCGCCCCTGGTGGCCGAGTTTGCGGCTTGGGCCCGCGAACAGCGCGGTCTGGCCGAAACGACGCTGGCCACGTATCTTGGGGCGATCACTCCCTTCATCGATGCGCTGGGGGAGACGCCGAGCGCCTACGACGCCGTGGCGATCCGGGCGTACATGGCTGACCGTGCCCGAGCCGTATCGGTCGCGCGGATGAAGGGGATATCGGTCGGCATCCGCGCGTTCCTGCGCTTCCTGATCGCAGCAGGACGGTGTCGGCCCGGGCTCGACTACGCCATGCCCAATGCTGCGGGATGGCAGTTGGCATCGATCCCGCGCTTCCTGTCCGATGCCGATATCGCACGGATCATCGGAGCATGCGAGGGTGAGCGTCGCCTGCGCGACCGGGCCATCATCCTGCTGCTGGTCCGGCTCGGGCTCCGGGCAAGCGAGGTGGCGCGGCTCGGCTTCGGCGATATCGACTGGCAGCAGGGCAGCATCCGCCTGTTCGGCAAGAGCCGGCGCGAGGAACTGCTGCCACTCACCCACAAGATGCTACTGGCGGCATAATACGGACGGATCGGCTGTTCTTCTGCTCGGTGGCGAAGGCGAGGATGCCCATAAGCTCGCCGCGTAGCTCGGCATGGACCTCGCCGCGCTTCGGGCCGGGGGTCAGCACGATCTCGCCGATGAGCGAGCGCAACGCCTCGGCCGCCTCGCGGCCACCATCGGGATCGTTGAGGGCTTCGGTGAACCGCTCCACGTTCCTGCGATAGATGTTGGCGATGTTGGGATGCACATCCGGCACATCGGCAGGAGCCTGCGCCATGCGGGCTATGATCTCCGCCTTCTCCCGCTCAAGCTCGTTCATCCGCGCCTTCATCGCTGGCTGATATAGCCCGTCCTCGATGGCCGCCATGATGCCGGCGATGGCGCGCTCGCTCTTCTGGAGCGTCTTCTGGTCCGCGTCCGCCTGCGCCCGCCGGTCACGGTTCAGTTGGTTGGTTTCCTTAGCATAGGCGCGGACCGCTTCCGCGACCACCTCTGACGACACCAGCTTCTCTTTCAGGCCAGCCAAGACGCGCGCCTCGATCTCGTCGCGCCGGATGGTGCGGCCGTTGTCGCAAATGCCCTTGCGCAGATGATTACGGCAGGCGTAGCGGTCGGTCATCACCATGCTGATCCTGCCGCCGCAGCAGCCGCAGACAAGCAGGCCGGACAGCAGGGTGACGGGCCTGTTGGTCAGGTGCAGCCGCTTGGCGCGGCCCTCGCGGGTGTTGGTGAGGTTGGGACCGAACAGGGCCGAGATACCACGTTGGCGCTCGCGCACCGCCTGCCAGAGCGCATCGTCCACGATCCGCAGATGCGGAACCTCCGTCCTGATCCACGCGCTTTCCGGGTTCACGCGGGAGACGCGCGTGCCGGTCTCGGGGTTCTTGATGAAGCGCTGCCGGTTCCAGACCAGAACGCCGGCATAGAGTTCGTTGTTGAGGATGCCGGTTCCGGCGACGGGGTTGCCGCGAATGGTGGCGTCGATCCAGGGACGGTTGCGGAGACCGGGAACACCTTCCCGGTTCAACTGGAATGCGATCTCCTTCGGGCTTCTGCCAGAAGCGTATTCGCGGAAGATGCGGCGCACCACCTCGGCCT
>NZ_JAZHFT010000055.1:0-26078 GCF_036541425.1 Consotaella aegiceratis | reverse complement strand
AAATCCTGCGGCTGGTCGCTCACCTCCTGCTTCGCCACTCTTGGCCGCCGATCTTCATCCTCGCCTGGTCGCGTTGGCGACGAAACCATCAAGCCCTTGCCGCCCTCGCTCATCAGAAAACCCGTATCAAAGTGCAACTGTAGTAATAGATCGGCCGTCGCCCGTAACGCCGCACCAGCATCGAAACCGGAATGGTGGCGACGCAGGTGCCGAGCATGAACATGCTGACCGGCAGTGTGGTCAACACCGGGCTGGGCGACAGCACGTTGCCGACGAGGCCGCCGAGCGACACCATGATGGGCGGTAGCGCGCCGGCCAGGCATTGCGCGGCCATCAGGAGAAAGACGGACGCTGGAAGACGCTCCGTGACGGGGGAATGAGACACGAACGAGGAGGCTCCGCTCAAGTGCATCGGCCCGAAAATCGGACACGATTTTCGCAAAGCGAGATGCATGGATTCACAGTGTCGAAACGCCCTTTGCGGGTCCGATCGGACGCATGGCACTCCAAGGGTGAACGCCCGTGCACAGCGGCCGCCGCGCAACGTGGCGCGGGCTATCATCGAGCCATGTCCGCCGCAGGGAAACACTCAATCGCGCATCCTTTTCGTGCGTCAGCGCAACAATGGTGCGCAACGAATATGCAATAACAATAATTGCTTATCAGGTAGGCTGCGCTCTTGCCGATCGCAGCAACGTGGAACATTCTGGCATCCGGGAGGCTCCCAGATCTGAGGGAACCGACGTGAACCAGCATACTCGTTTGCAGTTGCCCGACGTGGCCGACATCGAGCGCATTCAGCTGATCACCGCTTTCGTTCTGGTGGCGGATGCCATGAGCTTCGCCAGCGCCGCTGCCGTCGCTAAAGTTTCCGCCTCGACGCTGAGCCGCAAGGTCTCACGGCTCGAGACTCTTCTCGGTCTGCGCCTGCTCGAACGCACCACGCGCCGCGTGGTGTTCACCGAAATCGGCGAGATCTACTACAATCATTGTCGGGATATGCTTTCGCGTCTGCGCGAAGCCGACCACATGATCTCCTCCTACAACACCGAGCCACAGGGGCTGCTTCGGGTGAGCTTTCCGGTCGCCTTTGGACGTCTCGCCCTGTCCGACATCATCGCCGATTTCATCGACACCTATCCAAAGGTGAAGATCGAGGCGAACTACACCGATCGATTTGTCGACCTGCTCGAGGAAGGCTACAACGCGGTGGTGCGGATCGGCGTATTGCCGGATTCGAGCCTCGTGGCCCGAAAGATCGGGTGCAACCGCAAGCTATTGGTCGCAACGCCCGGCTATCTCGCGCGCTTCGGCACGCCCGAAACACCGGCCGACCTAGCCGAGCATGCTTGCCTCTGCTTTTCCCGCTATGCCCGCTCGGGCACGACCTGGCAGTTCAAGGAGGGAGAGACGATCGAGACGGTGCGCGTGGCCGGGGACCTGCGGTCGGATAGCTCGGAGGCGATCTATCAGGCGACGTTGCGCGGCTCGGGCATTGCCATCGTCGCGAACTACATCTGCGGCGATGCCGTACAGTCGGGCGAACTCGTGTCGCTGCTGCCGGATTGGACGGTCTGGCCCGAGTCGAACATCTACATCTGCTACGCCTCGAACAAATATCTCCTGCCCAAGACGCGGGTCTTTTCGGACTTCCTCGTGCAGCGCCTGCGCAACGCCCTGCGATAACTGGTTCCGAGCATCAGGCGGGACGGCGGCTCATCCCGTTGCGAAAGCGGCGCGACCGGCCTCGCGAACTGCTTGTTGCGGCGGTGTCATCCGGTCCGCCGCGAGGTCGACTCGAGGTCGCGCCACGGCCTTTCTCACGCTGCGTCGGGCTCGCGGATGACGCAGCCCGGCACCGTCTCCGCGCTGGCCGAGCGGAACGCCGAGATGAAGTCCTGCAAAGGCTCTGAAAGGACACGCCCGGTGGCACTGAAAAGCCCCCAGGAATAGGAAATCGCGACATCGAGCGGGCGGATGGCGACGCCCTTCACCCCGATACCGAATGCGCTGACCGGATCGACGATGGCGATGCCGAGACCGGCACGGGCCGCCGCGATGGCATTGAGCGAGGAGTTGGTCGCCAGTTCGGAGCGCGGTCTGACACCCGCCTTCGACAGCGCCGCCTCGATCAGGCGCCGGACGCGATAGGGGTTGCTGAGGGTCACCAGACGGTTCTCGGCCAAGGCCGTCAGCGGCATCGTGTCCTCTTGGGCAAGCGCCGATGCCTCTGGCAGAGCCGCCACGAGTTGCGACTCGCAAACCAGGTGGCACGTCAGGCCGGCGTGGTCGAGCGGAAAGGCGGAGACGCCGAAATCGGCCATCCGGGCGCGCAACGTCCGCACAACATGCTCTGCGTCCATAGTCTGGACATTGATGATCGCCGGCAGTTCCGCGCTCATATGGGACAGCGCCGGGCCGAGCAGGCCACCGGCCATGGCCGGCGTCATCGCGATGTCGATCGAGGCAAGTCGCTCGTCGCGGATTGCCGCAGCCCGCTCGCTGATCTGGCGCAGGCTCGCCAGAACGCGCTGGGCCTCCTCGTAAAAACGCAAACCTTGATCGGTGGGCGAGATCCGCGGACCGTTGCGATGAAACAGCGCAAAACCAACGGTTTCCTCCAGATCCCGCACCAGACGCGTGACGGTTGGCTGGCCCGTTCCGAGCTGGCGTGCCGCGCTGGTCATGGACCCCGAGGCCATGGCCGCCGCAAACGCCTCGAGCGCCCGGACGTCGGGAAGGTCATTATTCACTATTGACATATTTATCCATCTATCATCATCTCAATGAATATTAGCGGCGCTCGGCATAGCCGCAGACGGCGACGATTCAAAAGAGATAGCCAAGAATGACTTACCACGCACGCCCCGACATGATCGACCGATCGGCGGGGCTCGAAGACGGCGGATCCGTGTTCGCCTTGCGCTCACGCCGATCCAACTTTCTTGAAGGATCGGAGGCCTGCCGGGTATCGGTCCTCGATCCTCAGGACGACCTCGGACTGTCGCCCGCTCTGCGCGCTGCGGTCGCGCGGCGCGTGGCGCGCAGCGGCGGCAGCGATCGGCTGCTTGCCGAATATCGGGCGCCCGCCGAGGCCGAGCTCGCCGAGCTTGCCGAGGGTGCGATGCCGGCGGATCCGGCGCTGGCGGCGATCGCCGCCCACGCCGACATGATCGCGGCCGAGCCGGCGAAGGCGAGCGCGAACCACCTTGCGGCGCTCGCCGACGCCGGTCTGACGACGCCGCAGATCATCGCGCTTTCGGAACTCCTGGCCTTCGTGTGCTTCCAGATCCGCGTCGTTCACGGCCTGTCGCTCTTGGACGCCGTACGATGAGCGAGAGGGTTTCCATCAGAGTCAAGCCGCTGACCTGGTTCCCGCACTTGCCGCCGGTCGAGATGGAGGCGGCGACGACGCGTCAGCTCGACGCCATGCAGGTCACGCCCTCGGCCAAGTCCGTGTCGCCCTACGTTCGCACGCTGGTGCACGACCCCGACAGCTACGTCGCCCGCACCGAACTGTTCAACGCGATCATGTATGCCGAGGGCGGATTGCCGCGCCGGGATCGCGAATTGGGCGCCCTGGCGGCCTCGATCTTCAATGGGTGCCGCTATTGCGCCAATGTCCATGCCCGCCAGCACGCGCGTCTGGCCGGCTCGCACGACGTGGTCTCGGCTCTGTGGCTCGGCGATCGCGAGGCGCTCGGTGCCCGCGACCGGGCCATCGTCGAATTCGCCGAGGCTCTGTCCATGACGCCGCCGAGGGCCGACGCCGTGCATCTGGCGCGGCTGCGCTCGGCCGGTCTCGACGACATGCAGATCGTCGATCTGATTCACGCGGTTGCCATCTTCGGCTGGGCCAACCGCCTGATGCATCCGCTCGGCCACTCTTCCCCCTCCCCGCGAGATTGATCATGACACCCATCACCACCGCTGCTGCTCCCGCCGCCATCGGGCCCTATTCGCAGGGCGTCGTGTCCGGCCGCCTGTTGTTCGTCTCGGGCCAGTTGCCGATTGATCCGACGAGCGGCGAACTGGTACGCGGCGATGCCGTCGCGCAGATTCGGCAATGCCTCGCCAACATCGCGGCCATTGCCAGAAAGGCCGGCAGCGACCTGTCCCACACGGTCAAGACGACCATCCTCATCACCGACATCCAGGCCTTCGCAGCCATCAACGAGGAATACGGCAAAGCCTTCGCGTCGCCTTACCCGGCGCGGACCTGTTACGAGGTTTCGGCCCTGCCCAAGGGGGCGTTGGTCGAGGTCGAAGCCGTGATCGAGGTGGCCGCGTCATGACCGATACCGCGATCGCCGCCGCCCCGATCCACGCCTTGCACGATCTCGAACTGCCGCCGCTGCCGGACTGCGCCGAACGCGCCTGGGCAAGGCGCGCCGTGGGATTGCTGCAGGGCGATGCCCGCCGCTCCGCCGACACTCACCTGATCAAGCCGGTCTTTCCCGGCCTGAAGGGCATTTCCATCTACCTCAAGGACGAAAGCACCCATCCGACCGGCAGCCTCAAGCACCGGCTCGCCCGCTCGCTGGTGCTTTACGGCATCTGCAATGGCCTGATCCGTCAGGGTACCACGCTGGTCGAGGCGTCCTCGGGATCCACTGCGGTCTCAGAGGCCTACTTCGCGCGGCTCTTGGACCTGCCCTTCATCGCCGTCATGACGCGCTCGACATCGCGCCAGAAGATCACCGAGATCGAACGGTTCGGCGGACGGTGCCATCTGGTGGACCGTGCCAGCGAGGTCTACCCCGCCGCCCAGGCGCTGGCGGCCGAAACCGGCGGCCACTATCTCGACCAGTTCACCTATGCCGAGCGCGCCACCGATTGGCGCGGCAACAACAATATCGCCGAGAGCATCTTCGCTCAGATGGAACGCGAACTGCACCCGGTGCCGGACTGGGTCGTCATGAATGCCGGTACCGGCGGCACCTCGGCAACCATCGGGCGCTACATCCGCTACCGCAATCTCGACACGCGCCTTTGCGTCGTCGACGTCGAGAACTCCGTCTTCTACGACTGCTTCAAGACCGGGGATCGCACGGCGACCTGTATGCAGAATTCGCAGATCGAGGGAATCGGCCGCCCGCGTGTCGAGCCGTCGTTCCTGCCCTCGGTGATCGACCATATGATCAAGATCCCCGACGCCGCCTCGATTGCCGCGATGCAGGTGCTGTCCGATCGGATCTTCCGCCGCGTGGGCGCCTCGACCGGAACGAACTTCTTCGGACTTTGCTGGGTCGCGGCCCAGACGATGCGGCTCGGGCGCGAGGGTTCGCTGGTTTCGATCATCTGCGACAGCGGAGCACGCTACACCGATACGTACTACGATCCGGCCTGGCTGCGGGAGAAAGGCATCGACGTCGCGCCTTTTGCAGCGGCGATCGACCGGTTTCTCGACACCGGCGAGCTCGCGCTTCCCGACACCGAAGCGGTCGCAACCGCCTGACTATGGCGCTCCGGACCGTGGCCGGCGCCGCCGTTTGCCGGATTTCTGGGCAGGGTTCAGAAAATGGGCGGAAACCACTTCAATCATGTTGATTTCGAATTCAATATGGTTCTTTATGCCTATAGGGAATAATTCTACCTCTCATGATGGGAAGTCCGAAATGATGCTTCGGCCGATGTTCACCGCCGCTCTTCTGCTCAGCTCCGGCCTCGTCGTTCCGGCCTATGCCGAAGAACTGACCCTGGCCGTCTCGGCCAACGTGACGACCCTCGATCCGCGGCAATCCTCGACCGTGCAGACCAATCTTTCCGTCGCGAGCCACCTCTATACGCCGCTGGTCATTCGCCAGCCGGACCTGTCGATCGCGCCTGCGGCGGCCGAAAGCTGGGAGGCGGTGGACGACACCACTTGGCACTTCACGCTGCGCCAGGGGATCACCTTTTCCGACGGCACGGTGCTCGACGCCGACCTGGTGAAGTGGAACATCGAGTCGATGCTCGATCCCGACGATCCCAAGCACAACGCGCCCTGGTTCAAGTCGATCAGTGCCGTAACGGTGCTCGGGCCCTACGAGCTGGAAATCAAGACATCCGAGCCCTATCCGGCGCTTCTCGACCAGATGTCGATGTTCTTCCTGATGTCGCCGGAGTGGACCAAATCGCACGATCCTTCGAAGGAGGCGATGGGCAGCGGCCCGTACGAGCTGGTGTCCTACACGTCCGGCGACAGTGTCGTCCTGAAGGCGCGAGAGGACTATTACGGCGGCAAGCCGGAGTTCGACGACGTGACGATCCGGTCGATCCCGGAAAGCGCCGCGCGTGTCGCGGGCCTGATGGCCGGTGAGCTCGACCTCATCTTCGATATTCCGCCCACCGAGATCGCGCGGATCAACGACAGCGGCAAGGGCAAGGCGGGCGCGGTATCCTCCGTCCGCTCGATGTTTCTCAAGATCAACACCTTGAAGGAGCCGTTCGGCGACAAGAAGCTGCGCCAGGCGCTGAACTACGCGCTCGACAAGGAAGGGATGCTCGATGCGCTGTTCGACGGCCACGGCGAAGTCAGCCGATGCCAGGTGCTTTCGCCTGCCTATTTCGGCTACAACGAGACGCTGGAGCCCTATCCCTTTGATCCCGACAAGGCGCGGGCGCTGATCGCCGAAACGGGCATCGCGACACCCATTCCGGTGGAGCTCGAAGTGCCTGTCGGGCGCTACCTGCTGGCATCCGAAATCGCCCAGGTGGCGGAGATGGAACTCGAGGACGTGGGCTTCGACGTGACCATCAAGGAGATGAGCTTCTCCTCCTATATCGACAAGTACATTCGCGCCCATGACCTCGGGCAGCTGTCCTATCTGGGGCAGGCCTGGCCGACGCTCGATGCCGACGGATTGCTGGCGCTGTTCGAGATGGGATCGGTCTACGCCTACTGGGACGACCAGGAGTTCAAGGACCTGCTCGACAAGGCCCGCGCGACCGTCGACAAAACGAAGCGCAAGGCTCTCTACGCAGACGCCACCGCCCACATGTGCGAAGAGGCGCCGGCCGCCTTCCTGTTCAATCAGCCGGTGGTCTACGCCATGTCCGATCGGATCGACTGGACGGTGCGCGGTGATGACTGGGTTCGCGCCCAGGACATCACGCTGAAGAAATAGTCCGTCAGATGGCGCCGGCTCTTGCATCGCCAGAGCCGGCGATCCGGATATCCGCCATGGCCTCTCCCCGTATCCTGATTGCCGGCATCGCACACGAAACGAATAGTTTCGCGCCCGGCCGCACGCCGCTCGACACCTTTCTCGCCGACACCGACTTTCCCGGTCTGAAGCGCGGCACGGATCTGCTTGTCTTTCACGACGGCAACAATTTCGGCACCTCGGGTTTCCTGGCGGCGGCCGAGGCCTGGGCGACCTTGGTTCCGTCGGTCTGGATGCACGGAGGGGCCGGAGCCCCAGTCGCCGACGAGGTGGTCGATTTCTTCTGCGAGGCGGTCTTGCAGGATCTCGAACGGGCCGGTGCCGTCGACGGAGTCTATCTCGACCTTCATGGCGCGATGATCAGCGAAAGCCATCTCGACGCCGAAGGCGAGATCCTGCGGCGGATTCGCGACCGACTGGGCGAGGATCGGCCGATCGTTGCCAGCATGGACTATCACGGCAATCTGTCGGGCGCGATGGTCGAAGCGCTCGACG
Organism: Consotaella aegiceratis; assembly: GCF_036541425.1. Taxonomy (NCBI): domain Bacteria; kingdom Pseudomonadati; phylum Pseudomonadota; class Alphaproteobacteria; order Hyphomicrobiales; family Aurantimonadaceae; genus Consotaella; species Consotaella aegiceratis. Next base: position 18,435 of record NZ_JAZHFT010000055.1, on the reverse strand, counting down.
GGCTGGCGGCCTACCGAACCTATCCGCATACCGACCGCGAGGTCGCCGGGGCGCGTGCCGCCCACCAACTCCAACGGATCTTCCAGGACGGACGGCCGCGAGCCAAGTCCCTCCTGCGAGGCGATTTCCTGATCCCGCTGCCCTTCGAGTGCACTTTGGTCGAGCCGTCCCGGCACCTCGTCGCCGCCTGTTCGCCGCTGCCCAAGGGCGTAACGGCGCTGGAATACGTTCCTGGTTTCCCCGCATCGGATGCGCCGGAGAGCGGACCCAGCGTGCTCGCCATCGGATACGATCCTGCGGCGGTCGAGGCAGCCGCGCAGGGACTTCACGCCGCGCTCGTCGCCGCCGAGGCGGATTTCGCGGTTCCGGTCCATGCGCCGGATGCGGCGCTCGCGGCAGTCCGCCAGATCAGCGGAGCCGGCCCGGCGATCCTTGCCGATACGCAGGACAATCCGGGTGGTGGTGGCGCAGGCGATACCACCGACCTTCTGAAGGCGATGGTCGCAGCAAAGGTCGACAATGCGGCGCTTGCCATCATGATCGATCCTGAGGCGGCGGCGGCGGCTCACGCGGCCGGCACCGGCGCAACCATCGACCTGGCGCTGGGCGGCCGGCATGGTCCGGACGGCGTAACGCCTCTGGCCGCGCGCTTTGAGGTGCGCACCCTTTCGAACGGACGATTTCGCGGCACCGGCCAGATCGTCGGCGGGCGCGACATTGATCTCGGTCCCTCGGCGGTGCTGCGTCTGGGCGGCATCGACATCGTCACAGCATCCAACCCCATGCAGCCATACGACCCGATGGTGTTCGGTCATCTCGGTCTCGATGCCGCGCGCTACGACCTTTTGGCGCTCAAGAGCTCGGTCCATTTTCGCGCCGATTTCGAGCCGATGGCGCGCGCCGTTCTGCTGGTGCGGGCCCCCGGACGGCACCGCGTCGATCTCGATCGGTACTCCTACCGGAATTTGCGCGCCGGGGTTCGATTGGGACCGCTCGGCCTCCGTTTCGAGCCGAGGCTCGATGACACCGGCAGGCCTGAAGAGCGCAAGACAGCGTGATCGGCGATCGGACCTGTGAATGGATTAAATTCGCTCGCATCACGATGATGCGGGAAAGGCATTTCTCGATGGGAATAATTCGAAAACGGTATGATGTCCGACCTTGAGAGACCCGGCCGCTGCATAGCCTTCACCCCAATCCCCCGCTTGCCCGATCGTGACCAAAGCTCATGCCCCTTCGACAATCGTGCCCGCGCCATCGCGGCGGGCGATTTCTCTCACGCCTGTCATGACTGAGCCGATCGGGCTTGCCGCGCTGGCTGCGCGCTTGAACAAGGACCTGACGCTTCTGGAGCTGCCCGCCAAGAGCTGGGTGCCGGCGCGGCACTACGACGGTCGGCCCGTGCGCGACGTGATCTTCGTCGGTGCGGGCATGTGCGGACTAGCGGGCGCGGCGCGGCTGAAACTCGCCGGCGTCGACAACGTCCGGCTCTACGACGCCGCCCCCGAAGGGCTCGAAGGGCCGTGGGACACCTTCGCACGGATGAAGACCCTGCGCTCGCCGAAGACGCTGGCGGGGCCGGCTCTCGGTCTGCCCGCGCTCACGTTCCGGGCCTGGTTCGAGGCGCAATTCGGCGAAGCGGCTTTCGAGGCGCTCGACAAGATCCCCAAGGGCCAGTGGATGGAATACCTGCGCTGGTACCGCCGGGTGCTGGACCTGCCCGTGGTCAACGAGACCCGGCTCACCGGCATCAAGGCCGCCGGCGACGACCTCGTCGCCGTGACGCTCGTCGATGCCGAGGGCGAACGGGTGGAATACTGCCGTCATCTGGTGCTGGCCACCGGTCGGTCCGGTCTCGGCGGCGGTGCAGTGCCGCCCTTCCTCGCCGGCATCGACCGTCGCTTCTGGGCCCACAGCGCCGACGAGATCGATTTTTCGGCGCTAAAGGGCAAGCGGGTCGTCGTCGTCGGTGCCGGCGCCTCGGCGATGGACAATGCGGCAACGGCGCTGGAGGCCGGTGCGGACTGCCTCGACATGCTGGTCCGGCGCAAGGATCTGCCGCGCATCAACAAGATGACCGGCATCGGCAGCCAGGGCGTCGTCCACGGCATGCGCCATCTGCCCGACGCCTGGAAGTACCGCTTCAACGACTATGTCAATGACCAGCAGGTGCCGCCGCCGCGCTCCTCCACCCTGCGCGTCACCCGCCACGAAAATGCCCGCCTGTTTCTCGGCTGTCCGGTGGAGAGTGTGGTCGAGACGGGCGAGGCGATCCTGGTCAAGACCCCCCATGGCGATTTTGCCGCCGACTTCGTGATCGCCGCCACCGGCTTTCGCAACGACTTCTTCGGCCGCGACGAGTTCGCCGCCATCGCCCCTCATATCAAGACTTGGCGCGACGGTGTCTACGATCCCGAGATGGGCTCGGCCAAGCCGTTCATGACCGACGCGCCCTATCTGGGTGAGGCCTTCGAGTTCATCGAAAAGACGCCCGGCTCGTGCCCGATCCTGGCGCGCATCCATTGCTTCAACGATGCTGCGATGCTGAGCCACGGCAAGCTCTCTGGCGACATCCCGGCGATCTCGGCCGGCGCCGACCGGCTGATGCGCGGCATCGTCGCCGAGCTGTTCGTGGCCGACCGGGCGGTGCACTTCGCCAATCTGCAGGCCTTCGCCACGCCCGAACTCGTCGGCGACGAATGGGTCGACAGCACCCCTCTTCTTCAGGAGCGATCGAAATGAGCCTGTCGGGCCGCGAGGACTATGTCGAACTGAACGGTGCGCGGTTCCGCTATCGCATCGCAGGCGAAGAGCACGGACAGACCGTCTTTCTCCTCCACGGAGGACGGGGGATCGGCGATTATCTGGGCGAGTGGACCGCCTATGCCGCGCTCGCCGACAGCTATCGGGTGATCGCCTACGATCAGCGCGGCTGCGGCCTCTCCTCGATCACCTATCCGATGAACTTCCGTCAATATGCGGACGACCTCGATGCCTTTCGCCGCCACTTCTGCGGGGACGACGGCAAGATCATCCTGGAGGGCGGCTCGTTCGGCGGCATGATCGCGCTGACCTACGCCGTCCATTACCAGGAGCATCTGACGCACCTGATCGTGCGCGGCACCGCGCCGTCGCACCACCATGAGGCCGAGGCGGTCGAGACCTTCAAGGCGCGTATCGCCAAGGTGCCGTCGGCCTCGCCCGAGATGATCGACAAGCTGTTCTCGGAAGACGTCGTGGACGACGTTGAGCTGCGGCTGATCTGGTTCGCGCTGCAGCCTCTCTATTACGAGACGTTCGATCCGAACGGCGCGCTCGAACGCACGCGCACCATGCATCTGCATGCCGAAACCCACAACGCGATGTTCCGGGAAAAGGAGCACGACCTGCGCGACGCGCTGAGCTCGATGCGGGTTCCGACCCTCGCCTTCTGCGGCGAGAAGGACTGGATCTGCCCGCCGAGCCAGACCCGGCTCATCGGCGAACTGTGCCCCAATGCCGAGAGCTGGCTGGTGCCCGGCGCGAACCACGCCTGCCACCACGAGCGCAATGCCGAGGTTCTGGCCCGCATTCGCCGCTTCCTGTCCGGAACCCCCTTATGACCGGCTTCGTCCTCCGCAGGTTGGGCGAGTCGCTTCTGGCCGTCTGGGGCGTGGTGACGATCGTCTTCTTCGTCACGCGCGTTCTGGGCGATCCGGCCGCGCTGCTCCTGCCGATCGGCGCCACGCCGCAGGAGATCGAGGCGCTGCGCGATCATCTCGGACTCAATCAGCCGCTGATCATGCAGTATGTCGGCTATCTCGGCGATATCCTGCACGGCGACTTCGGCACCTCCTTCCAGCATGGGCGCTCGGCCATGGCGGTGGTGCTGGAGCGCCTGCCGGCCACCGCGCAGCTGGCCCTTACCGCCATCGTGCTGGGCGTTGCAATCGGCTCGGTGGCGGGCGCCATCGCGGCCCTCAAACGTGGGCGCGCGATCGAGCTGCTGGTGATGGCCATCGCCCTGCTCGGTCAGGCGACGCCGGTCTTCTGGCTGGGCATCATGCTGATCCTGTTCTTCGCGGTCCAGCTGCATTGGCTGCCGACGGGGGGCTACGGAACGCTGAGCCATCTCGTGCTTCCGGCCTTTACGCTGGCCGTGTTCGTCTCCGCCTCGATCGCCCGGCTGCTGCGCTCGTCCATCCTCGACATCCTCAAGGAGGACTACGTGCGCACCGCCAAGGCCAAAGGGCTGCTGCGCTCGACGATCTTCTTCTGGCACATTGCCCGCAACGCGCTGATCCCCGTCGTCACCATGACCGCGATCCTGACCGGCGAACTGCTCGGCGGTTCGGTGGTGACCGAGACGGTGTTTTCCTGGCCCGGCATCGGGCGGCTGATCATCCAGGCGATCGATGTCAAGGACTTCCCGGTCATCCAGGCGGGCGTCACGCTGATCGCGACGATCTTCGTTCTGATCAACTTCGCGGTGGACCTGCTCTACGGCCTCCTCGATCCCCGCATTCGGACGACGCGGTAGGGAGGCCCGGAGATGCGCTACTTCTTCAGGGAACTCCTGCGTTCGCGAGCCGGGCTGGTCGGCGCCGTGCTGCTCGTCTTCATCGTGGCGCTGGCGCTGCTGGCGCCGATGCTCGACCTGCCCGATCCGACGCGCGGCGATCTGCGCGCTCGCCTCGCCGATCCCACCTGGAGCGGGTTGTTCTCGCCGGGCGCCCATCCGCTGGGGACCGACGAGGTCGGTCGCGACATCCTCTCGCGGCTGATCTTCGGAAGCCGCATGACGCTGATCGTCGCTGCCACCGCGGTGCTGCTCGGCGGCGTCGTCGGCACGGTGCTCGGCGTCCTTGCCGGCTATAAGGGCGGCCTCACCGACCGTCTGCTGATGCGTCTGGTGGACATCCAGCTCGCCATTCCGCTGATGCTGCTGGCGCTCCTCGTCGTCGCGGCGCTCGGGCCGTCGCTGCACAACGTCGTCCTGGTGCTCGCCCTCACCTCCTGGATCCGCTATGCGCGGATCATCCGCGCCCAGGTTCTGAGCCTGCGTGAACGCGAGTTCGTGCAGTCCGCCCATGCCATCGGCGCGTCCACCGCGCGGATCATGTTCCTGCACATCCTTCCCAACGTGCTGACGCCGGCCCTGGTGGTCGGCACGCTGGAACTCGCCCGCGTCATCATCATGGATGCGGCGCTGAGCTTTCTCGGCCTCGGCGTGCAGCCGCCCACACCATCCTGGGGGCGGATGCTCGCCGACGGACGCGTCTACCTCTCCTCGGCCTGGTGGACCGTCACCTTCCCGGGTCTCGCCATCGTCATCACCGTCTTGTCGGTGAACCTCTTCGGCGACTGGCTGCGAGATTATTTCGATCCCAAGACACGGAGCGCGAAATGAGCCGCGATCTGCCCCGCCTCGCCCACCTGAAGGCCGCCATGGCCGAAGCCGGCATCGACGCGCTGGTCTGCTTCAAGCCGGAGCACACCTTCTATCTCTCGGGCTTCAACCCGATCATCTATTCCCATCCGCTGGTGGTGATCCTGCCGCTCGACGGCGAACCGGTGCTCCTGTGCCACGCGCTGCGCGACGACCACGGCCGCTCCGAAAGCTGGGTCGAGGACATCCGCCTCTACGGCGCCTGGTCGACCAAGGTCACCATGGGGCCGAACTGGCTCGACGCCCTCGCCGCCATCCTGGCCGAGAAGGGCGTCGCGGCAGGCCGGCTGGGACTCGAGCTCGACCACATGCCTGTCGCCCGCTTCCGCCAGATCGAGGCGCGGCTGACGGCCGCGCACTTCGCCGACACCTCGGCGCTCTTCGACCGCTGCCGCATGGTCAAGGACCCCGACGAGATCGCCATGGCGCGGGTCGCCGCGCGGCTCGCCGACACCGGCATGGAGGCTGCCATCGAAGCGCTGGCGGCCGGTGGCACCGAGCGGGACGTGGCGACCGCATCGATGGCCGCCATGAACGCGCTCTGGGCGGGCGACCTCCCCGACGTGGAGGTCGCCGATTTCGGCACCCTCGAGGGTGGTGCGCAGAACGGCCTGTGGACCTGGTGCCTGGCGGGCGACCGCATGTTCCGCAATTGCGACAACCCCACCCTGCGGCGGCCCGTGAAGGGCGAGGCGGTGTCGATCTTCATCTGGACGGTCGCCAACGGCCTTCACGCCGAGAACGAGCGCACCGTGGCGATGGGGCCGCTGCCGGCGGCGCAGCGCCGGGCGCTCGACACCATCCTCGAGATCCGCGAGGCGATCAAACCGGCGATGAAGCCTGGAACGCCCATGGCCGAATTGTTCCACATCACCAAGCGCGGCCTGGTCGAGCACGGGTACGAAAAGAATATCCCGGGCCGGATCGGCCACACCATCGGCATCGGCGCCCACGAGCACGTTTCCCTCGACGCCAAGTCGGACGTGATCCTCGCCCCCGGCATGCTCTTCACCCTGGAGCCCAACCTGCGGGTGCCCGGCGAGGCGGCGACCCAGATCTCGGACACGGTGCTGATCACCGAGGACGGCCACGAATTCCTCACCCGTTCGCGGGGCGGCTATCTGGAGGTCTGATTGGTGGCGCCGCTCCTCGATATCCGCAATCTGACCGTCGAGTTCGACACGCCGGGCGGCATCGTCCATGCGGTCAACGACCTCAGCTATACGGTCGAAGCCGGCGAGACGCTGGGCATCGTCGGCGAGAGCGGCTCGGGCAAGACCGTCCATATCCTTGCCGTGCTGGGTCTGCTGCAGCGTCCCCCCGGCCGGATCGTGTCCGGCCAGGCCTTCTTCAACGGCCGCGACCTGATGGCGCTCAACGATCGCCAGATGCGCGACATTCGAGGCGGCGAGATCGGCATGGTGTTTCAGGATCCCATGTCGTCGCTCAACCCGGTGCTGACCGTCGGGCGGCAATTGCGCGAGGTGCTGGAGCGTCACTCTGGACTATCGGGCCGGGCGCTGAAGGCCCGCATGGTCGAGCTTCTCGACATCGTCGGCATTCCGCACGCCGAAGCGAGGCTGTCGCAGTACCCGCACGAGTTCTCCGGCGGCATGCGCCAGCGCGTGATGATCGCCATCGGCCTGTCGTGCAATCCGCGGCTGCTCGTCGCCGACGAGGCGACCACCGCCCTCGACGTCACCGTTCAGGCGCAGATCCTCGATCTGGTGCGCAAATTGAAGGACGAGTTCAACACGACGGTCATCTGGATCACCCACGACATGGGTGTGGTGGCCGAACTCGCCGACACGATCCAGGTCATGTACGGCGGCCGCATCATGGAGCGCGGACCGGTCAGTCCGGTGTTCCACGATCCGCGCTCGGCCTACACCTGGGGTCTGCTGCGCTCGCTGCCGCACGAGGGGGCGCGCGGCCAGCACCGGCTCTACCAGATCCCCGGCAGCCCGCCCAATATGGCGAATCCGCCGCCCGGCGATCCCTTTGCGCCGCGCAACCCCTTCGCCACCGAGCAGTGCCGCCGCGAGATGCCGCCGCTGCGCGAGGTGGGCGACGTGTCCGGCCACCAGGTGGCGGCGTGGTACGACCTGCCGTCTTGTCTCGCCGCCGCGAAGGAGCCCGCATCATGAGCCCGATGCCGCTTCTCGAAGTGACGAACCTGATGCGCAGCTATGGCGGCGGAAAACGGCTGTTCGGCGCACCCAAGCCGCTCGTCCATGCCATCAACGACGTCTCCTTCACGATTGCGGACGGCGAAACGCTCGGCCTGGTCGGCGAGAGCGGCTCCGGCAAGTCGACCACCGGGCGCGTCGTGCTGCAGCTCGAAAAGGCCGATGGCGGCGAGGTGCGCTTCAAGGGCCAGGAACTGACCCATCTGGGCGGCCAGGCGCTGCACAAGTACCGCCGCCAGATGCAGATCATCTTCCAGGATCCCTATTCGGCTCTCAATCCGCGCATGAAGGTCGGACGCTTCGTCGGCGAACCCCTGGTGGTGCACGGCGTCGAGCGTGGATCGGCGCTCACCGATCGGGTGGCGGAGCTGTTTCGCATCGTCGGCCTGGAGCCGAGCTTCATGTCGCGCTATCCGCACGAGTTTTCCGGCGGCCAGCGCCAGCGCATCAACATCGCTCGCGCCATCGCGCTCAATCCCACCTTCATCGTGGCCGACGAGCCGATCACCGCGCTCGACGTCTCGATCCAGGCGCAGATCGTCAACCTGTTTCAGGATCTGCAGGATCGGCTCGGCCTCGCCTATCTCTTCATCGCCCACGATCTCAGCATGGTTCGCTATCTGTGCCAGCGCGTCGCGGTCATGCTGCGCGGACGGATCGTCGAGCTGGCGCCGACCGAGGCGATCTTCTCCGACCCGCAGCACCCCTATACGCGCTCTTTGCTCGCCGCGATCCCAGTGCCCGATCCCGATCGGGTGCGCGCCCCGCGCACGCCCTTCGACGTCGCGCGCAACATCCCGCCGCGTGAAGCCGAGATGAAGGAAATCGCGCCGGGCCATTTCGTGCTCGACCATTCGACGACCTAGAAGGCGCGCCTTTGAAGCCGCCCGCGACACCCCCGAAGCCGACAAATCAACAACGACAGGGAACCGCCATGATGAAAACAGTCTCGCTCCTCGCCGCGGCCACTGCGCTGACCGTCGGGGCCGCCTTTCCGGCCGCCGCCATGGATGTGACCCTCGCTCAGAGCTCGGCGATCAACACGCTCGATCCCCACGGATCCGCGTCGGTCGGGTTGGATCTGTCGGTGCTGAGCCACATCTACCCAACGCTGATCCTGCGCGATCCGTCCTACGAGTTGGTGCCGTCGCTCGCCACGTCGTGGAAGGCCGTCGACGACACGACCTGGACGTTCACCCTGGTGGAGGGGGCCACCTTCGCCAATGGCGAGCCGCTCGACGCCGAAACGGTGAAGTGGAATCTGCAGCGCGTCACCGATCCGGACAATCCGACGCGCATTTCCTCCTGGTTTTCCTCGATCGACACGGTCGAGGTGAATTCGCCCACCGAACTGACCATCAAGACCAAGAACCCGTTCCCGGCACTGCCGGCGCAGCTGTCGATGTTCATGCTGCTGCCGCCGAAATGGACCGCCGACCACGACCCGGTCACGGAGACCATGTCGGGCTATCTCTACAAGGTCTCCGACTATGTGCCCGGCGACCACATCACCATGGTGCCGAACGACAAGTATTGGGGCGACAAGCCCGCCCAGTTCGACAGCGTCACCTTCCGGGTGATCCCCGAAACCGCCAGCCGGATCGCCGCCCTGCTCGCCGGCGAGGTCGACATGATCAACAAGGTGCCGGCCTCGGAGATCAAGCGCATCGAGGATGCCCCCAACGCTTCGGCCGGCGCCGTGGACAGTACGCGGTCGGTGTTCATCAAGTTCAACACCGAAAAGGCGCCGCTCGACAACAAGCTGTTCCGCCAGGCGCTGAACTACGCCGTCGACAAGGACCTGATTGCCGACGCCCTGTTCGACGGCCTCGCCACCGTGTCGAACTGCCAGGTGATGACGCCCTATTACTTCGGCTACAATCCGGATCTGAAGGCCTATCCCTACGATCCCGAGAAGGCCAAGGCGCTTCTCGAGGAGAGCGGCGTCGATCTCGGCCAGACCTTCGAATTCGAAATCCCGACCGGCACCTATCTTCAGGGCGAGGAGGTCGCGCAGGCCGTTGCGCAGATGTTCGCCGACGTCGGCGTCAAGACCAACATGCAGTCGATGGAGTTCGGCGCCTATCTCGACAAGTATCGCAAGGCGCACGATCTCGGCCGCTTCTCGCTGCTGGGCCAATCCTGGGCGACGATCGACGCCGACGGCCTGCTGACGCTGTTCAAGCCCGGCAACCAGTATTCCTACTGGAATGACGACGCTTTCGATCAGGCGCTGATCGAGGGCATCTCGACCACCGACGAGGCAAAACGCGAAGCCGCCTACAAGAAAGCCACCGAGATCATGTGCGAGGAAGCCCCTGTCGTGTTTCTTTATGCGCAGCCGGCAACCTACGGCGTCTCCGACCGCGTCGACTATCAGGCGCGGGGCGACGACTGGATGCGCGCCTTCGACATGACGCCGAAGGAATAGCGGCGGCTTTACCGACGCCGGCGACGGCCTGGTTCAGTTTGCCGTCAGGTGGATCATCTGACGCCGCAAAAAAGCGGCTGATACATAGATTCGGAGCGGTTTGGGCGAGCATTTCCGAGCCCACACCGCTTTCGTACCGCCGCTCTACTCACGGATGGACCGATGCACCTTTTTGCCACGCATTTCGGCTTCTACGAGGTCGAAGATGGGGTGGACGGCCCACATCTCGTGCCGTTCCGCCACGATCCGGCGCCCTCGCCGGTCGGCCTGCATTTCCTTGATCTCGCCGATCATCCGACGCGCATCCGCCAACCCATGGCGCGCCGCGGCTGGCTCGACGGCGACGGCGGGGCGGCGCGCGGCGACGACAGCTTCGTTCCATTGTCGCTGGACGATGCGACGCGGCTCGCCGCCAAGGCTCTGGCGGAGACGCGCGAGCGATACGGCAATCGCTCCATCTTCGCCGGCTCATATGGCTGGGGCAGCGCGGGGCGCTTTCACCATCCGCAGAGCCAGCTCAAACGCTTCCTGAATCTGGCCGGCGGCTTCGTCTCGGCACGCAACACCTATAGCTATGGCGCCGCCAAGGTGCTGATCCCGCACCTCGTCGGAGGGCAATACGCCGATCCCGGCGGTTTCAATCCGACCTGGGACCGCATCGTGGCGGCGCGGCCGTTCATCCTGTCCTTCGGCGGCATGCGGCTCGCCAATGCCCAGGTGGAATCCGGCGGCACGGGGCGTCACATGACGGGCGAATGGCTGGAGAGGTTCCGGGCGGCGGGCGGCGAAATGCTGACGATCTCCTCCGACGCCCGCGATGCGCCGATCGGCGAGCATCTGGCGATCCGGGCGGGAACCGATACCCACGCGCTCCTCGGCATCGCCAATGCGATGCTCTCCGAGGACCTCGCCGACAGGGCGTTCCTGCAGCGCTGCTGCACGGGGTGGCAAAAGGTCGAGGCGCTGCTGACCGGGGCGATCGACGGCGTCGCGAAGACGCCAGACTGGGCCGCCGCGGCCACCGGCATTCCCGCCGAAACGCTGCGGGCGCTGGCGCGGCGCATCGCCTCGGTACCCAGCCTCGTCAACATGGCCTGGTCGCTGCAGCGCGCGCGGGCCGGCGAGCAGCCCTATTGGGCCGCCATCGTGCTGGCTGCCATGGCCGGAGACCTCGGCCGGCCGGGCCGCGGTGTCGCCTTCGGCCTGTCGGCGGTCTCTTCGATCGGAAACCCGGTGCGGCGGATGAAGGGGCCGGCGCTCGACCAGGGCAGCAATCCGGTTTCGGACTTCATTCCCGTTGCCCGGCTCACCGAGATGCTCGAACGGCCGGGCGCGTTGATCCCTTACGACGGCTCGACGATCGAGCTTCCCGACATTCGCCTGGTCTGGTGGGCGGGCGGCAATCCTTTTCACCATCACCAGGACCTCAATCGCCTGGCTCGCGCCTGGAAGCGCCCCGAAACGGTAATCGTTCACGACAGCGTCTGGACCGCCACGGCACGCCACGCAGATCTGGTCTTTCCTTCGGCTCTGCCCTTCGAGCGCAACGATATCGCGGCCGCTTCGCGCGACGACTGGATCGCCTTCAGCAAAAAGGTCAGACCCGCGCCGGACGGCATTCCGACCGACCACGCCTGCCTTGCGGCGATCGCCGCGCATCTGGGTTTCGCCAACGCCTTCACCGAAGAGCGCAGCGAGACCGAGTGGCTGCGCCATCTCTATGACGGATATCGGACCACCTATCCGGAATTGCCCGACTGGGAGGCGTTCACCGCACAGGGCTTTGCGCGGATCGCTGCGCCGACCCTGCCCGCGGATCTGCCCCAGCCGCTGGCGGACTTCGTCGCCGACCCGGATGCCGCGCCGTTGCAGACGGCGAGCGGCCGGATCGATCTGGCTCCGGCTCTGGTCTTCGACCACGATGCCGGACTGGGTCAGCCGCTTTGCGTGCCGCTGGCCGCCGATGCGGCAGAGGACGATCGCCACCCGCTGCGTCTGCTCTCACCGCAGCCCGAACAGCGGCTCCATAGTCAGCTCGACGGCGCAGCGGTGGCCGCCCGCGCGCGCATCGACGGTCACGAGGTCGCGCGGCTTCATCCGCAGGACTTGCAGGCAGCGGGGCTCGCGGATCGCGACCTGGCCGAGATTCACAACGGGCGGGGGATCGTGCGCGTCGCGGTCTGCGCCGATCATCGGGTCGTGCCCGGTCATGTGATTTTGCCGACCGGTGGCTGGTACCGGCCCATGCGGGGGACCGACGGACGGCTCGTCGATCACGGCGGCAACCCCAACACGCTGACCGACGATCAGGGCACCTCCGCCTTGGCGCAAGGGGCGAGCGCCGGTGTCGCAAGGGTCTCGATACGCCCTGTCCCGGCGCCTTGAGCCATCGACAGACTGTCGGGCAAAGCTGCGGTCAGGCAGACAGAGCCGCCTGGCTTTCGATTTTCGGGCGCGCGGTGGCATGCGAAGGTGCCGCCGCGATGCCGCGGACGAAATCGCGCAGGCGGTGAACGGTCCGCGCGTCGAATCCGGCACGCACCGTGCAACTCGGCGCCAGGATCACGTCGCCCAGCCCCTCGGTGTTGTCGAGACAGGTGCGAACCTGCTGCTTCAGCACGTCGATTTCGTTGCGGGTGATCGCCCAGCGATCGAGCCCGCCGATCATGCATTTTTTCGAGGCGATGAGACCAGCGGAGGCGGAGGGAAGCGTTTCCCAATCGTGCCAGTGCATGGCTTGCACGGGATAGCCGAGAAGCTCGTAAAACCGGATCGACTCGCCATGGAGGTGCAGGATGTTGAACGGCGCGTGTGCGGCGCCCATCAGCGCCTCGATGTCGTAAGGCATGACGTATTCGCTGAAATCGTCATAGCCGTAGAGCCGGCGCGAGGTGTCCTGATGGGCAAAGAAGATGCCTGTGGCGCCGCTGGCGAGGGCGGCTTCGATCAAGGCGCGGGTGGAGCGTGCGATGCGCGCCAGCGCCTGGTGCACCAGCACCGTTTCGGTACCGGCCCGGATCTGGTCGCGAATGCGGCCCTGGCTGAGCTTTGCAGCGGTGGTCATCGGACTGAACACCGTGAAGAAGATCGGCAGGTCGGGAAGCGCCTCTCGAACCATGCGCAGCGAGCGCAGTTCGCGCGCAAAGGTGCCCCTGGCAGGATCCAGTTCGGGCAATCGCGCCCAGTCGGATGGCTGCGCGAACGGCGTTGCCGTGATCTTGGCGATGCCTCCTTTGGGCACCTCAGAATAATCCACGCAGACGCCGTAATCTTCGACCGCGTACATGCCGTTAGGAGCGGTCTTGACGAAATCGAGATCGAAGGTGCGCTGCGTCTCCACCGTGGCCTCGGCAAGGCATTCGGCATCGCGGTCGCAATGCGGAAAGTGGGTCCAGAAGGAAAAGAGCGGGCCGTCCTGGGCACGATCGCCGAAGACGTTCCGGATCAGGGATGAGTAGGTCACCGCGAAAGCCCTTCTTGATCGAGGCTCGGTCACGCCGATGCCGGTTCGAAGAGGAGCATAGGGGCGGATGGGGTATATGAAAAATATTATGTTGGTATAAAATCCATCGTAATTTCGTATGGCATGAGGAGCGGCCGCAATGCGCTTGGAACAGCTCAGGCTCTTTCTGGCGATCGCCAAGGCCGGGTCCATCTCGGCCGCCTCGCGCGAGACGGGCCTCGCACAGCCGGCCCTCAGCGTGCAGATGCGGCAGCTCGAGCAAAGCCTGGCGGTCCGGCTGTTCGACCGGTCGGTGCATGGCGTGCGGCTGACCGAGGCGGGCCAGCGGTTGTTGCCCCGCGCCGACGCCGTGCTGCGCCATGCCGCCCAGGTGCGTGAAGAGGTCCGCAACGCCGAAGGCGCGCCCTCGGGGCAGGTAACCGTCGCCCTGTCGAAGTCGCTCGTGCCGATCCTGGCCGGTGACCTGTTCTGGCAGGCACAGCATCGCTACCCGTTGATCGAGCTGCAGATCACCGATCCGTCCTTTCCGGATTCCAGCCGGATGATCGAGACCGGCGCGGTCGATTTCGGCCTTCTGCCCAACGCCCTGGCGATGGAGAAGGTGACGGCCGAGCCGGTGCTGGCACAGGATCTCTATCTGATTGGTCCGCGATCCGAGCTCACGCGGGAAGCCGGGCCTCGACACACGGAACGACAGGGCGGCGATACCAAGGGCGACGAGGCATGCGTGGAGTTCGCCGAGCTTCGCCACCACCGCCTGGTCATGGGCGGTCCGAGCAATCAGCTTCGCATCGAGCTCGAAAACCTCGCGGCAAAGGCGGGCTTTGCGCTCGACATCGCCTATGAGCAGGATGCGGTCGCCGTCTACCATGAGATCGTGCGCAGCGGCCCCGTCAGCACGGTGGTGCCCTATTCGACGTTTGCCCACGACATCGAAAGCGGCGTGCTCGCCGGGCGGCGGATCGTCAATCCGACCCCGGAGCGGGTGACTTGCTTCGTCTGGAACCGAGAGCTGTCGAATGCCGCCACGACCATTCGGGATCTGATGGCCGACCTGATCCTCCAGGCGATCGCCCAAGGCCGGCTCAGAGGGCACGCGCTGCTGTCCGAGGCCCGCCCCAACCTGCGGTGACCGTCAGCGCACCGACGCCTTCGCAAAGCCGGTCGAAAATGGCCCCTAAACCCGCGTGATCAAAACGGATACTCTAAGAGTCGTCACCCGTGAAGAATTGGGAAGCCCTTGAAAAGGCTTCCGGATCATGGTTGGCGGAGATTTTTCTTTTGCAGGATTGGGCGGTTTTGGGGCTGATAAACTTGCAAATTGCGTTGGCGCTGCGGGCGTGATTCACTGGTTCCCGGATCGATGATCGGGGGACTTTTCGATGCGTCCGAAGGAGCGGCGGGACAGCGGGCAGAGCGATCTGTTCCGGGCTCGGCTTGATCAGATCGTCGACCCGCACCACGCGCTGGTCCGGCTCGGGCGGGCGATCGACTGGCGCTTTCTGGAAGAGCGGCTGGGGGCGGTCTACACGGATGCGCCCGGCCATCCGCCGCTGGCGACCCGGCTGATGGCGGGGCTGGCGATCCTGAAGGCGATGCATGGCCTGTCCGACGAGGCGCTGTGCGATCGCTGGCTGGAGAATCCGTACTTCCAGCTCTTCTGCGGCGAGGAGTTCTTCCGCCATCGACTGCCCTTCGACCGCTCGTCGATGACGCTCCAAGGGCGGCCAGTTCGTCACCCATGTCCAGGCGCTGCCGGGCAAGCCCTATGACGGGCACACGCTCGAAACCGTCATTCCCGCCATCGAGAACCAGGTCGGTGCCACGCTCACCCGCATCATCGCCGATGCCGGCTACAAGGGCCACAACGCACCCGAGAGCCACCGCTTCAAGGTCTACACCGCCGGCCAGAAGCGCGGCATGACCGACGCCGTCCGCCGCGAGATGCGAAGAAGAGCCGCCGTCGAACCCGTCATCGGCCACCTCAAGGCCGACCACGGCATGGGCCGAAATCATCTCGCCGGCGCCATCGGCGATGCCGCCAACGCCGTCCTCGCCGCCGTCGGCTACAACTTCCGACGGCTCCTCGCCTGGCTCTGGCTTTTTATCGCCTTCATCAAAGCCGCTCTCCTGGCGCCCATCACCCCGACCGAGTCTGCCCAGGCGGCTTGATCAGCCTTCTTCACGGACGACAGATGAAGGAGCGCGTCGACGTTGGCACGATAGTCGATGGCGTGAGCAAATATCTGCTCGCCGCCCGAACGAGTGATGCCCCAAAAGGAGCCGCCTTCGGTTTCGATCTGCAGAGCCTGAACTTCCTTGCCGCGTGCGGCGATCTTGCGCCTGTCAAGAATGCGCAGCCCCGCATTTGACAGGAGTTCCATGCTGCCAATGACGGCAAGCGTCGGACGATCGATGTCAGACATGACAGTCACCCTCTCGTTAACGCGGAGACAAAGTCCCGCACGAGAAGCGACCCGACATCACGACTACGACAACTGGTTCGCCCGGCTTCGAAGACGCGGCGGCGAGCCGCTTCGATAACGCCAGGAACGAACGGCCTATCCCACCTTTCCGCCTGGGGCCGGACGCTTGCGGTACTCCAGCAAGGAGTAGAAGCCTGACAGCAAATACAATCTATACGATAGCCTTAATTCCTATCGCGAGCAAGATCCCGAAACGAGAGGCTTGAGAAAGATAACGGGATTGCGGTCCGGCAGAGTAGATCGGGTTCCCTTCTGTAAGGAAAGGCGGTGGTCAGCCCGGGAGGGGTTGTGGTAAGTTACATGTAACTGACATGGCGGAGATCATCATTGGCCATGACGTCGAATTCCAAGCCCGTGCGGGTGAAGGTTCGGGAACATCGCGATCGGCTGCGCGCACAAGGATTGCGGCCCATTCAGATCTGGGTGCCCGACGTGCGCGCGCCCTCTTTCCGAGACGAAGCGCATCGTCAGTCCCAGGCGGTAGCTGCCAGCGCTCACGCTGAGGAGGATCAAGGCTTCGTCGACGCCGTGTCCGCCATCGATCCTGACGGCGATGAGGAATGAGGCGCGGCGAGGTCTGGACCGTCTCCGGCGGCAAGGATTATGCGGGCAAACCGCGCCCGGTCGTCGTCGTGCAGGACGACAGCTTCGATGCCACTGACTCCATCACGATTTGCGCCTTCACCACCGATCCGACCGACGCTCCGCTGTTCCGCCTTGCGGTCGAGCCGAACGAGCGGAACGGCCTGCGCTCCATTTGCCGCCTGATGGTGGACAAGATCACCACCGTACCCAAGGCAAAGATGGGCGCGCAGATCGGACGTCTCGATGATGAGGACATGGTGCGGCTCAATCGGGCGATGACCGTGTTCCTGGGCCTGGCGGTTTCTTCGCGAGCCGGAAGGGGAAAAGAATGATGCGCTTCGACGCACAGACGCAACCATCCAGGAAACGGCGGCAATCGGCGGCGGATCGGTTGTTCTGGATTGGCAGGATCCGGGCGATGCTGGATGCATGCCCAGGAAGCGCGCCCATCGCAGTCGCATACGAAGGCGCGCCGTGTCCGGCGCGCTGCCGGACGATCTTTACGGGTATGCCAGAGCCTCGACGCCGCCGCATATCGGGCGGCCGGTCAAACACGATCTTAGTGACTGGACCGTTACCGACGACTGGCCGGATTCGGTCAGCGGATGATCGAGGCTGGTACGTCCAAGCCTGCGCCCTTCGACGTGGTCGTGGTGCATTCGTTCAGCCGCTTCTTCCGCGACCACTTCGAGTTCGAGTTCTATGTCCGAAAGCTCGCCAAGAACGGCGTCAAGCTCGTCTCCATCACGCACAAGATGCTACTGGCGGCATAATACGGACGGATCGGCTGTTCTTCTGCTCGGTGGCGAAGGCGAGGATGCCCATAAGCTCGCCGCGTAGCTCGGCATGGACCTCGCCGCGCTTCGGGCCGGGGGTCAGCACGATCTCGCCGATGAGCGAGCGCAACGCCTCGGCCGCCTCGCGGCCACCATCGGGATCGTTGAGGGCTTCGGTGAACCGCTCCACGTTCCTGCGATAGATGTTGGCGATGTTGGGATGCACATCCGGCACATCGGCAGGAGCCTGCGCCATGCGGGCTATGATCTCCGCCTTCTCCCGCTCAAGCTCGTTCATCCGCGCCTTCATGGATGGCTGATATAGCCCGTCCTCGATAGCCGCCATGATGCCGGCGATGGCGCGCTCGCTCTTCTGGAGCGTCTTCTGGTCCGCGTCCGCCTGCGCCCGCCGGTCACGGTTCAGCCGGTTGGCTTCCTTGGCATAGGCGCGCACCGCTTCCGCGACCGCCTCGGACGATACAAGCCGGTCGCGCAACCCCGCCAGCACGCGCGCCTCGATCTCGTCGCGCCGGATCGTGCGGCCGTTGTCGCAAATGCCTTTGCGCAGATGGTTGCGGCAGGCATAGCGATCGGTCATCACCATGCTGATCCTGCCGCCGCAGCAGCCGCAGGTGAGCAGGCCGGACAGCAGGGTGACGGGCCTGTTGGTCAGGTGCAGCCGCTTGGCGCGGCTCTCGGGGGTGTTGGTGAGGTTGGGACCGAACAGGGCCGAGATACCACGTTGGCACTCGCGCACCGCCTGCCAGAGCGCATCGTCCACGATCCGCAGATGCGGAACCTCGGCCCTGATCCATTCGCTTTCCGGGTTGATGCGCGAGACGCGCGTGCCCGTCTCGGGGTTCTTGATGAAGCGTTGCCGGTTCCATGCGAGAACCCCGGCATAAAGCTCGTTGTTGAGGATGCCGGTGCCAGCCGCCGCATTGCCCCTTATGGTGGCGTCGATCCAGGGACGGTTGCGGAGACCGGGAACACCTTCCCGGTTCAACTGGAATGCGATCTCCTTCGGGCTTCTGCCAGAAGCGTATTCGCGGAAGATGCGGCGCACCACCTCGGCCT
>NZ_JAZHFT010000054.1:0-27337 GCF_036541425.1 Consotaella aegiceratis | reverse complement strand
GGGCATCCCGGTCTTTCTGGCGCAGCTTGGCGGGCTTGTCCTTCCAGCCTTCCGGCACCTCGCCGGCCTTGATCGCCGCCTTCTCCTCCTCGGTATTGCGCTGCTTGGGCGCCGCGACGATCGTCGCATCAACGATCTGACCGCCCATCGCCAGATAGCCCGCCTTGGCCAGAGGGAGCATGAGGAATTGTGGGGCGGCGCCGGGACGGTTTATTCCAGCGTTGTAGGTTTTCACGGAGCTGGGGCGATTGAACAGGGCACGACGAAGCCGACGGGCCGGGTCGGACACAAGCTCATCGCTGCCAGACGGCGGTGAAGACGTCCTGCAGTTCCGGGTCTGGTTGAAGGACGTCAGCCCGATGGTGTGGCGGCGGGTTCGTGTGCTCCCAAGTACGACGCTGCGGGAGCTGCACGGCATCTTTCAGGTCGCCATGGGATGGGAAGGCATTCACCTCTACCAGTTCGTGATCCGCACGGTGCGCTATGGCTCGTGGGAGACAGGCGCGCGCCCGGCGAATGTTTCGCTTGCCGATCTGAAGCTGCGTCGTGGCAGCCGGTTCGTCTACGAGTACGACCTGAACATTCCGTGGAAGCACGAGGTCCGGCTCGAGGGGGCAGTCGCCAATCGGCAAGAGGTCATTCTCGGGCTCGGCCAACACCCGATAAGAACGGCGTCGGCGCGCAATTCGTACCCTTATAGCCTTGGTGTCTATTTGGCGTGCCAGACGGTCATCCGGCCCGTCTTGGCGGAATAGAGGGGTGCGTCGACCTCGGCGGCAGGCGTGAGACCGAGTTCTTTCGCATCCTCGTCGGAAAGGCCGAAGAACAGCCGATCATGCGCCGGATCGCCGACATGCCAGGGCGCGTCGAGTTCGAACTGGTCGCCCGGGCGATCTCCGGGGTTCATGAAGGCCTCGATCGTCAGCCCGCTCTCGCGCAGCGGATGGACGAGCCCGGCAGTCAGCGCACGGCCTTCGATGACGAGCCGCGAAGCGCCGGTGGCGTCAGCGACATGCTCGAGATTGTCGGCCGTCACCGCCCAGCCGCCGAGTTGCCGGAACTGCCGCGCGGGGCCCGTCGCAGATATCGGGTCGAGAAAGGCCGTGACGGCCAGTATCGCGAGGCTGAGGACGCCGCAGACGATGAGGTTTGCATAAAAATAGTAGGGCCGGCGATCGCGCAGGATCAGGGCGGTGGCGAGCACGACGCCGGCGGGATAGGCGGTCGCGGCCCAGTTCGCATTGGCTCGCGAGAGAAAGCCCTGAAACGTCAGTGCAAGGATCAGCGGGATTGACAGCCAGAGAAGAAGGCGGTCGGTCCGGGGCCGCTCTGAACGGAGCCCGAAGATCAGCGCGTTCAGCATCGCCCCGAAGACCACGGGCCCCGCGACGCCAAACTGCGCACCCAGGAATTCGAACCCGCCTGTGGCGTTGATGCGCGGGAGGCTCCAGCCGATATTGTCGCCGCCCACATGCCTGAAGGTCGCAAAGCCGTTGGTGGCGTTCCAGACGAGATTCGGAGCAAGGATTGCGAGGAAGATCGCTATGGCGAGGAGCGAGAGCGGCCTCCGGAGCACTCGTCGGGCATCCGCATCGACGAGTGCGACGAGGAGTGCCATGACCGGCAGGTAGACCATGGCGTATTTGGCGAGCAGCCCGATCCCCGTCGCGATCCCGAAGACGATCGCTTTTGCCGCTGTCGGGCGTTCCAGATGGGAGACGAGCGCGAGCAGCGCCACACTCCAGCAGAAGAGCAGTGGCGCGTCGGTCGTCATCAGAAAGGACGAGAGAGCGACGCCGGGCAAGATTGCGTAGAAGATGCCGGTCCAGAAGCCGGTTACGGGTCCGTAGAGTCGGCGTGCGAGGGCGGCGAGCACGAGCGCCGTGCCGAAATGGAGGAGTGGCGAAGCGGCCCGCACGCAGGCCGCGCCATTGCCGCAGACTGCCGTCTCGGCGCCGATCAGCCAGGCGATCAGCGGCGGCTTGGTGAAGTAGCCGAAGGCGAAATCCTGCGACCAGGCCCAGTATTGGGCTTCGTCGAAGCCGAGCTCGCTCGGGGAAAGGGCGAGTGCGACGAGCCTGAGAAGCGTCAGAAGCCCTAAGATGACCACGAGTGTCGCCGGTCCGAGGTCCCGGTCCTGCAGCCTTTCGGCGGCGAACGATCTTTGTTCGACGGGGGTAGTCGCAAGTAACATCGGATTCTCTTGTGAGGCGCTGGACCCTGACGGAGAGGCATGTCTCGCGCGTTTCGGTGGCGTTTTGTGCCGATCTCGTAACTGCGAAACGGTGCGGCGGTCTGGTTTCGGGTCCATGGATCGTTCGCGGAACCGTCTTCACGAAGGGAAGCGGCCGATTACCGAGCCCTCGGCGGCGCTGCGGCCTCGCGGTCCCGGCAGCGTTCGCTGTAGATCAGCATCATGTTGCGGGTATAGATGAAGAGGCCGGTCGCCTGTCCGACGATGAAGACCGGGTCATGGCGGTGGATCGCGTAGATCAGGAGCAGCGAACCGCCGAGAAGCGAAAAGCTCCAGAAGGCGACGGGAACGACGCTTCTGCGGGCTCGCTCCGAGGCGATCCACTGAACAAGGAAGCGGCCGGTGAACATCGCCTGGGCGACGAAGCCGAGAACGATCCACAGATCGAACTGCTCGACGAAGACCCGATGGAGGAAGGCAAGGATCGTGTTCATTCTATCGGATCGTTCGTTCTGAAACCGAGGGCACCTTGCGGCCGCGCCGCAAGAGCCACCAGACGCCGAAAAGGTCGAGGGCCCCGCGCGCCGCACGGTCGAAAATGCCGTAATTGGATTGCCCGAAGCGCCGCTGCCGATCGATGACGTCGCGATGCACGACGCCATAGCCTTCCCTGAGAACCAAGGCCGGAAGATAGCGGTGCCAGCCGTCGAAGAAGGGGAGCCGGCGAAAGAGATCCGTCGGCATCGCCTTCAGCCCGCAGCCGGTGTCGCGGGTATCGTCCTTGAGGATCGCCGTGCGCAGGCTGTTCGCGAAGCGCGATGAGACTTGCTTCAGCTTCGTATCGGTGCGCCTGAGACGCTGCCCGGCGGCGAGGCCGGCGGACGCTCCCGCAGCTTCCAGGGCCTCGACCAGCGCCGGGATGAACGCCGGATCATTCTGACCATCGCCGTCGATCGTCGCGACGACGTCGCCTTTCGCTGCGAGAACGCCGGTCCGCACGGCCCGGCTCTGCCCGCAGGCGTTCTCGTGGCGCAGATGCCGGACGGGGATGCCGCCTGCGTGAAGGCTCCGGAGCGCCTCCGCGGTCTCGTCGGTCGAGCCGTCGTCGACGACGACGACCTCGTAGGCACGGCCGTTCAGGGCCTCGGCGATCTCTTCGACGAGGATGAGGAGATTTCGCGCCTCGTTGCGCGCTGGGATGACCACGCTGATACATTCGAAGCGGCATGGCTGCGGCACGGCGGGCTCTTTCACGAGCATGTTGGAGCTTGTCCGGCGTTCCTGTCCCGGCTTCTCAGCTTCGCGCCGAAGGCCGGCCCTCGATCCGGTCTGGGGAGAAGGACGAAAAGCGTCATGAGGGCAGCGGTGCCCGCGCCGTCTGCACCCCGCATCTCGGCGAGCGAACGGTTTCCAGTGCAGCCGCCATCGATCGTCCAGACCGGCACGAACCGATGCAGTCCTCGCAAAATGCAATTCAGTCGAGCCCATGACATGGTCGGCGGCCGCTCAGCGAAACCAGTTTCTGAAACTCGACCGGTTGCCGCCCGAGCGAAACGTATGAGTGGTTCCCGGAATGAGGCGATAAAGTATTGCGAATATCAGTCCGCAGATGAGCCAGGCGAGGACGACATCAGAAAGGAAATGTCCGCCGAAGGCGATCCGGTTCAGCGATAGCGATACGGCATAGAGAAGCGTTATGGCTGTGGCATACGGCCTTATTTGCTTCGGCGTAATCAGGGCCGCAGCGACGAGCCAAGCTGAAGAGGACGCTTCTCCGCTGACGAACGAACAGTTTCCATCGCACCAATCGCTGACGACCCAGACCATCTGGTGGACGGCGTCCCCGCCGAAGACGTCCAGATGGACCGGTCGGGGGCGGCCCCAGAACTCCTTCAAGAGACCGTTCACGATCAGGCCCGGCCCGAGAGCGAGGCCACACAGCAACCAGACCGGCTTGCGCGCCCGAGACCAGGTCAGAGCGCCGGCGATGGCATCCCAGAGGATGCGAACCAAGATAAAAATGATCACCGCGGCCAGCGCCCAGGGAGAACTCTTGCGGAGCCATTGCAGGTTGGGATCGCTCGAGGAGACGAAGCCATAGTCGGGAGTGAAGAACCACCGGCTCACGACCAAATCGACTTCTGGAAATATCCAGAAAAACATGCTGCTTGCCACAATGGCGATCGAGAACGCGACAATCAGACGGTCCGATTTCGCGGCAGATGAAGCGGAGAGAGTTAGGGATGCGCTCATAGCCGGCGCATGCGGTGGGTAGCTTGCAGAAAACTTGCAGATCCAATCTTGCGAAAGGTTCGATGCAGCCGCTGGCAATGGGCAGCGCGCGTGGCGGTCGCGCTGGCTTGCGTGCCGTCAGCGGAAGGAGAGCATCATGTTGACCAGCCTCTGTGACGTCATGGAGAGTCGGGATGCGAATTCTGGTCGTTGAGAATGATCGCTTGTTGTCCGAGGCCTTGGAGCGACGGCTGACCGGGGCCGGCCATGCGGTCGATGTGTTCGCGACTGTGGCGGACGCCGAGGCGGCCTGGAAAATCGCGCCATACGATCTCAGCATCGTGGACATCATGCTCGACGACGGCGATGGGAGGGCGCTCGTCCGGTCTGTTCGGGCCGCCGGTCTGCGGACGCCGACCTTGATGCTCACCGCGCGAGACGAGATAGGGGACCGGGTGACCGGACTGGATGCGGGGGCTGACGACTATCTCGTCAAGCCCTTCGCAACCGAAGAACTGCTGGCACGATTGAGAGCGCTGCGACGACGCTCTGCGGAGATCACGGCGAGCGAGTTGCGCATAGGAAATCTTCTCTACGATCCTCAGAGCCCCAGCCTGACAGTGGGCGATCGAGACGTCAGGCTGACCGCTCAGGAATATGCCGCCCTCGACAAGCTGATCCGTGCCGGCGAGCGCATAACGCCGAAACGCATGCTGGGCGAGCATCTTTACGCTCTTCACCAGGACTGGTCTGACAACGCGGTCGAGACGCTGGTTCATCGGCTCCGCCGGAAGCTTCTGGAGGCGGGCGCCACGGTCGAGCTCAAGGCGCTGCGAGGTCTGGGCTACATCCTGTACGAGACCAAGGCATGAGACGACCCTATCGCCTCGATGTGAGGCTCGCGGTCGTCGTGACCGTGATATCTGCCTTGACCCTCGTGGGTGCTGGGACGATCCTGTCCATGGAGTTCCTGCGCGGCCAGTTCGCGATAGAGGAACGAGGGTTGTCCGCGCAGGTCGAGGAATGGGCGGGATTGCTTCGGCGCAATCCTGACGGCACCGTTGTGTTTGACCGCCCGGCCGACCCATCAGAAGAGATTGACCCACCCTATACGGGACTCCTGTCAGGCACACGGCCAGTGTACGGCTACACCGTTACGGATGCGACAGGGACGGTGCTGGATCGCTCCGAGGTCAACGCTCCAGCCGGACATCCCGGGCAAGCAGACACGGAACCTGTTCTACTGGTGGGACCGACGCTCGACGGCACCGGACCGGTCCTCATCGCCGAACTGTTCGTGCCGGAACTTGAGGTTTGGCTCCGACTGGCACGATCGCGCTCTGATGTTACTGCTTTGACCAACACGTTCTTTGCCCAGTCTCTCGAAGAGTTGGGTTGGGCGGCGATCGGAATGCTCATCGTCATGGTGATCACGGCCGTGAGCATCGTTCGCTTCAGTCTCTTGGGACTTCGGCGGGTGGCCGCGCAGGCCGAGCGGATCACGTTCGACAATCTGGGCCATCAGCGGCTTGCCGGCTCATCGGCACCTGCGGAAGTTCAGCCGTTGATCGCCGCCGTCAACCACGCCTTGGACAGCATAAGGGCCGGCGCCGTCGCGCAACGCGATTTTTCCATCCACGCCGCCCATGAGCTGAGGACGCCGCTAGCCGACCTCAAGCTGCGGCTGGAAGGCCTTTCATCCGATCCGGACCGTGACGCGGCCATGCAGGACATCGACGCCATGGCCCGTCTGATCGAGCAGTTGCTGCAGATCGCGCGGTTGGATGGCAGTACGGTATTGTCACTGCAAACGCTCCACCTCAACGAGACAGTAGCCCAGGTCCTCGAGGAGGCGGCCCCGCGTCTGGTGTCCGGCGGATGGTCGATTGAAGCGGACGGCCTGGACCTGCCTGTTCGGATAGTCGGCGACCCGACACTGATCGCGCTCATCCTGCGAAATCTCTTGGACAATGTCCGTAAGCACACGCCGGCAGGCACCGCAGTAAAGGTCTCCATCCGCGACGATGGAACGCTTCACTTCTCCGACACGGGGCCCGGGTTGCCACGGGGATTTCCCTGTTCAAGCTTTGCACGATTTGTTCGCGGCAATGCCGATACGCGCTCCGGAAGCGGGCTAGGCCTTTCAATATGCGAAACGGCCATGCAGCGCATGGGAGGGACCTTCGAGAGGGAACCTTCTGCGAACGGAGCAGCATTTCGAACGACCTTCCAGATCGACGGAACAGCGAGCACAACCGGCAGTCCCGAATGAACGTCGGCGCGATAGCTGAACCTTAATGTCGCTGAGGCTCTGGATCGCGAATACGACGGAGACGCTCCTTCGTTGGACAGCGTTCAGCCATTTGTGGGAGTGCCCGGCACCTGCGTGGCCTGATGCACAGATAGGCCGATGCACGGGCGCCGTCACCGTTTTGGCCATACCCAAGTCGGCGAGTTCCGATCAGGGCAGATAGTTTCGCCGAAATTCTTCTCCAACCGTATCTTGCTCACTTCGCCCTCCTGCTCGATCGCGCGGATCAGTGCCATTCGGCGCCGCGCAGGGACCCCATCCGTTATAACTATTTCAAAGGCTTATCGCGCTGATCGGCGTCGAGCTCCAACGCCGATTCACATGCATGTCGTCGAAACGCTCGCCGAAGATGAACCAGTATCCGTTACCGATGACGCGGTCGCCTTCGTAGTAGGTCATCGGGAAAAATTGGTGCTTGCCCGGCTCCAACTCTTCGATGATGTCCTTGAAATATTGCGGCACCAAGAGCGTCGTGCCGATTCACCAATTGAAGTCGAGAAGCGGAAACTCGAACACGCCTGGCCCGCCGCGCTGCAGCTTGGTCGGCACATGCTCGGGATGAACATGTCGACCGGCATCAATTGATCTAGCAATGATCAGCCGACCACCGTCCTGTGTTGGGTCGATGAGCGTGATCCTATCCGGCTCGCCGCCCATCGCCTCGAAATCGGTGGATTCGTATTGGTTCTCCAGCAGGGCCAAACGAACGATGCGCACGTAGACGCTGTATGATGCTCCGAAGAGGATTGGCTTGGACTGCATACTTCATTCTTTCGTCCACCTCCTCAGAATTGGAACCCGAAGCCAGAAGTCCGACATTCCATCCTACCGCTAGGTTATGCTACCGACGATATGGCCCCGTAAAGAGGTCGCCAAGGGCCCTTCGAAGCAATACCGTCAGTCGGCGCTTCTTCATATTCCAAGGCCGGTCGTGATCGAGATGGCATCGCTGGCAAAGGGCCGCGAGGTTTGCTGCAGCGTTGTTCGTCGTATCCTGATCAAGATGGGCGCAGGCAAGCCGCACAAGCGTCGAGCAGATGGCAGGGTCGGGTTCGTTGTTATCGGGCGCCGGAATCTTCTGACGCAGCAGCCGCCCTCGCCCGTCACGCCAGCGCCCGGCCTCGACGTCGAACCAGCGCCCATCGCCGAGATGCTGAACCGTCTCGCCATGCGGGCGGCCACAGCGCTCGCATCGTCCTTTTGCCCGGCCGAAACGGATCGCGGCCGAAAGCTGCGGCCAGTCGATCGGATAGAAATGCCGGTCCTCAGGCTTGATCGGCATTGGCTCCCCCCTCCTCCGCCGACAACTTGAGTCCCTCGTTGAGAGCACCCGTTTCCAGGACACCATTCTCTTTATATTTGTTCCGTGCGCGGATGATGGTCACCCGGCTGACACCGTAGTCGCGTGCAAGCTGCGAAATCGACACACCATCCGCGATCTTGGCCATGATCGTTTGTTTTTGGCTTTCGGTCAGCCGCGGCGGTCGGCCGAGAGTTTTGCCCTCTGCCTTGGCTCGTTCAAGACCGGCTTGAGTCCGTTCGATTAGAAGGTCGCGCTCGAACTCGGCAACCGCGTTGATGACCCCCATAGTCATCCGGCCCGCGGCACTCGTTAGATCAACGCCGCCGAGCGCCAGGCAGTGAACCTTGACGCCGAGATCGGCCAGATGATCGACCGTCTTTCTGACATCCATGGTATTTCGCCCGAGACGGTCGAGTTTGGTGACGACGAGAACGTCGCCTTCCTCCAGCCGGTCAACGAGCTTGGTGAAGCCCGGACGCTCGGAAGCGGCAAGCGAGCCGGAGACGGTCTCCGTCATCACCCGTCGTGGCTGAACCGAAAATCCCGCCGCGTGGATTTCGCCGAGCTGATTGTCGGTCGTCTGCTCGATCGTCGAGACACGAGCGTAGGCGAAAATGCGGGACATGAGGTCACAGCCAGCCAAAACTGTATCAAAAACGGTCTCCTCACCATTGAACATGTTCGAAATATGCGCAAGCTGTTTTATGTGACATATCGCGTTGCCCTGTTCGAAATCGATCGTTTTCGTTCGTCCCAATTTTGAGGCACATCGTGACTTTGAGGTCTGGCTGTCGTTCAGACCCAAATCTTTTAGAGGGTTATTCACGCGATTTGGGGTACATTCGCTTTTCGGTTATTTTTGAGCTAGTTGGCCTTGCGAAACGAGTAGACTATTTGCTAGCATTTATCTTCATTTTGGTCTGAGGCTTTGTCAATGTCAGAATCACAACAGAGGATGGTCCCCATAACTGAGAATGGTAGACTCAACATCCCCGCAGACATGCGGCGGGCATTGGGTCTCGAAGGTGCTGGGCGTGTCATTCTTCGAATGGACCAGAGCGGCATTCATATCACGACACGCAAGCATGCCCTACAGCGTGTTCGCGAACTGGTGGCGCCTTATGTCAAAGAAGGCGTCAGCATGGTCGACAAGCTAATCGCGGATCGAAGAGCTGAGTCGGCCAAGGAAGAGAATGAGACGCAAGAATGGCTCGCGTCTCACGGTAAATCGCAGAAGTCGGATGTCTGAGTGCATCCTGGACGCCTCCGCGCTCCTCGCCCTGATCTTCGACGAACCAGGCCGGGATCGGGTGGCGAAGACTCTGCCCGGTGCCATCGTCTCTACGATCAATCTGGCGGAGGTCGCAACGCGGCTCTTCGACGCCGGCATTCCCTCGGACACGGTCTTACAGATCTTCGAGGAACTGCAACTGACCGTCATTTCGTTCGAAGCCGATCAAGCGCTGACAGCAGCCAAATTTCGCGAGCCGACGCGGGCAGCCGGATTGTCGCTCGGTGATCGGGCTTGCCTGTCCGTCGCTCATCATCTTCGCATTCCCGTTCTGACGGCCGATCGGGTATGGGCGGATCTTGCCGAGTTGCTGTCGGTCGAGGTGATCCTAATCAGAGGGACATAGAGACCGGCAGCGCTCTTCGTCAGTTCGATCTGTTTCAGCCGAGCGAAAGCGACGGTCAAATCGGAACGCGCTGGAACGGTCTCCTACCTTCGATGGAGAAGCGCCTATCGTCGGAGGCTGCAGCCCGCCGCAAGCAAGGCGACCTTCACCGCCTTGCGATTACCCATAAGTGCCGGGACCGCCTTCGGGATTTTGGGCCAAAGTTCTTGAACCCGATGAATCGGCTATGATTCCTGTGTGAGCACCTGATGATGCGGTGAGGTGCTCAATGGCGCGTATGAAGGAGCAACGGTCGGCACGTTTGCAGCATTGGTCGGAAGGCGAGGTCGATGCCGGGGCGTTCAAGGACGCTCGTCTCGGCCGTCGATTCGCGGACCTGCTTCGGCGTTTCGGTGACCGAATGGGCGCGACAATCCCGCTTGCCTGCCAGGATTGGGCGAACACCAAGGCGGCTTACCGCTTTTTCGCCAATCCGAAGGTCGAGGAAGCGGAGATCTTGAACGGGCATTTCGAGGCGACGAAGGCGCGCTGTGGTGCCCACGAAGGCCCAATCCTGCTGCTTCAGGACACAACCGAATTCACCTATCAGCGCCGAGACCCGCATGCCGTCGGCTTCACCAAGAGCGTCAACAGCGGGCGCGACGGAAAGGGCCGGATCCGGTACCACACGGTCTGCGGGATCCTGATGCATTCCAGCCTGGCTGTCACCGAGGAGGGCCTGCCGCTCGGCCTCTCGGCAATCAAGTTCTGGAACCGCGAGAAGTTCAAGGGCACGGCGCAGCTCAAACGTAAGGTCAACCCGGCGCGGGTGCCGATCGAGGCCAAGGAAAGTATCCGCTGGCTCGACAATCTTCGCCAGTCGCTGGCCCTTCTCGGCCAGCCCGAGCGCTGCGTCCATGTCGGCGACAGGGAGAGCGACATCTATGAGCTCTACTGCCTCGCCCAGGACCTCGGTACCCATTTCGTCGTCCGCACCGTCGTCGACCGGCTTGCCGGCAATGGCGATCATACCGTGGCCACGGAAATGCTCGATGCCGAGAGCGCAGGGGAGCACGCAATCGACGTGCGTGTCGACGGTGAAACGGTGGAACGCATCACCTTCGACATCCGTACCAAGCGGATCCGGGTCTGTCCGCCGATCGGCAAGCAGAAGCGCTATCCGTGTCTCGACCTGACGGTGATCCACGCCGTCGAAATCGGCGCACCGGACGGCCGCAAGCCGATCCTCTGGAAGCTCGTCACGGACATCGATGTAGCCTCCCTCGACGAGGCCGTCGAGAAGCTGCACTGGTACGCCATGCGCTGGAAGATCGAGATCTTCCACAAGATCCTGAAGTCGGGATGCCGAGCCGAGGATGCCAAGCTGCGCACGGCCGATCGTCTCGCCAATCTCGTCGCGCTCTTTGCCATCGTCAGTTGGCGTGTGATGTGGATGACCATGATCGCCCGAGCCGAGCCCGACGCTGGCCCGGCCATCGCGCTGACGCCCGGGGAAATTGCCATTCTCGACCGTCTCGTCGCAGACAGCGGCAACCGCGGAGCCAAACCGGGCACGCTTCAGCTCTACATGATCAAGCTGGCCCGTCTCGGCGGCTATCTCGCCAGGGCGTCCGATCCTCCACCTGGCAACATGGTCGTCTGGCGAGGATGGCGGCGGCTCATCGACATCCAAATTGGAACCGAACTTCATCCCTGCCCGACTTGTGGGTAATCGCAAGCTTCACCGCGGGATTACCCTGTCGGCCTCGTTGAGGATGATGCAAACAGTCTGAGCCATGACCCCAGACTCGCACAGGACACCGCCTCTGTAAATCCTATGAATGGGTCACTCATCAGGCGAAATGCCCGCGCCGAGCTTGGCCGCATCAATCCGTTTCGGCCATCTCGTCCTGGAACCAGCGCTTGATGGCATTCATAGTCCGATAGGGACGGTCGTCGCGCCAGGCAAGAAACCAGCAACCTTCGCGGACGACCATGCCGAAGGGCGCAGCGAGCCGGCCGGCACGGATCGCGTCCGACACCGACGTACCGGGTCCCATGGCGACGCCTTGTCCCGCCTCCGCCGCCGATATCGTCAGTGTCAGCGTGTCATAGAGCACGCTCGGGCGGTCGGGGAGCACGACGCCCGCTTCGCGAGCCCAATTCGTCCACATGTCCGGAGGCCAGCGGATTTCGAGGCGCGGCAGGGACCATAGAAAGTCCGGCATTTTCTCGTCCCCGGTCAGGAGATCGGGGCTCAGCACCGGCCCGAAAGTTTCCGGACCGATGCGCACGACCGTCATGCCCTCGATCTTCGGCATGATCCCGACCCCGACATAGACGTCGATGGACGGGTCGGCCGGATTGATCTTGCGGTTCCATGTCGTCATGCGCACCGACATGCCGTCGAGGGCCGCCTCGAGCCGCGGCAGGCGCGGCAGCAGCCAACGCAGCAGAAAATTGTCAGGCGCCGTCAGCATGATTGAGGACTTGTCATAGGCGGCGCGCAGATGCTCGGTGCCGCGCACGATCGAGGCGAAGGCTTCGGTGACGGTCGCCGCGAAGCCGGCAGCCTCGGGGGTGAGGCGCATGGAGCGATTGCCGCGCTCGAACAACGCGATGCCGAGTTGGTCTTCGAGATGGCGGATGTGCCGGCTGACGGCACCATCGGTAACGTTCAGGTCCTCGGCGGCCTTGCGCACGCTCCCCAGGCGTGCGGCCGCTTCGAAGGCGCGAAGAGCGTTGAGCAGATGCAACATGTCGATACTTGATATAAACTCAACCGATTGACGGAATTGTAAATTGTCGCCTCCGCCGAGTCCATCTTACAATTTTTCTGTTTTTTGGGCTTTTGCGCACCTTAAAACTTATGGAAGCTGCGCTTGATGCCCTAGTTTTTCTGACCGGATTCAAAAAGAGCTACCTTGACCGCTGCCCCCACCCGGCTGATCATCGATTGCGATCCTGGCCATGACGATATGGCGGCGATCCTGCTCGCGGCCCACCATCCCGCCATTAGCGTTGAAGCCATCACCACCGTGTGCGGCAACGCCTCAGTCGATAACACGACGAACAACGCGCTGCGTATCGTCACGGCCTTCGGGCTCGACGTGCCTGTCTTTCGCGGGGCCCCACAGCCTTTGCTTCATCGGTACGACTATCCCTCGGCCTTCCACGGCCCAACTGGGCTCGACAGCGCCGGTGTCGACTTGCCGCCCTCCGCCCGGCAGGAGGAGAAAAAGAGCGCCGTCGAGGCGATCATCGAACGCGTCGAGAACAATCCCGGCGCAATCAGCATCGCCGTGCTCGGACCGATGACCAATCTCGGCCTCGTTCTAGCCCAGCGCCCCGACCTCGCCGGCGCCATCAAGCAGATCGTCTTCATGGGCGGTTCAACAGGCGAGGGCAATGTCACCGCCGTCGCCGAGTTCAACATCTGGGCCGATGCCGAAGCGGCGCGCATCGTCCTTCGCTCCGGTGTCAGGCTCGCGATGTTCGGTCTCAACGTGACCCATCAGGCCCTGATCTGCCCGGCCGACCTCGACGCCGTACGGGCAGCCGTGCCGGGCGAAAACGCCGTTGCCGACATTCTCGATTTCTATTGCCGCACCTTCTATCGTTTCGCAGGTGCCGATCAGCCGGGGGCGCCCATCCATGACCCCTGCCCCATCGCCTATCTGATCGCCCCGGAAATTTTCGAGACTGTCGCCTGCCCTGGCAAGGTCGTCGTCGGCAACGAAAGCTACGGCCAGACACTCATCGACATGCGCCGGCAGGATCCGACCCACGACAGCCGTACACGCAACGTCACCGTCGCGACGGCGATCGACCAGAAGAGGTTCACCGCACTTCTCATCCCCGCCCTCTGCTGGGGTGCCGAACAGCTCCGCAATGGCCTTTCAGCCGCAACATGAGGAAACAACTCATGAGATACCTCAAGACCATGGTGTTTGCTGCCGGCCTGCTCGGCTTGGCCGCTTCTCCGGCTCTGGCCGAAGACACCTCCTTGACCATGATCGTCACCGAGGGCGCGGACGCCGCCGCCCTACGAGCGGTCGTCGACGCCTACGAGGCGAAACACTCGGACGTTCACGTCAACGTCCAGGCCTATCCCTTCTCGCAGTTCTTCCAGGTTGCCGATCTCAGGCTGGCCTCGAAGGATTCGGGCATCGATCTGATCTACGTCGACGAGCCGCTCGTCGCCAGCTATGCCTCGCGCGGGTTCATCGAGCCTTTCGCGGCCGAAACCGACACGTCCCAGCTGGTCGACACGGTCGTCGAGGCCGGCAAATATGACGGCACGCTCTACGCCCTGCCGATCAACAATTCGGCCCAGGTCCTGTTCGTCAACCGACACCTGTTCGAAGAAGCCGGCATCGAGCCGCCCGCCGGCCTGGCGCCGGGCGACACCGCGACACAGGCCGAAGTGGACGATCTGGCCGCAAACAAGCGCTGGACCTGGGAACAGGTCGCCGACGCGGCGCAGAAGCTGACCGTCAAGGACGGCAACCGCACCACGCGTTACGGCTTCTCGGTCGAGCAGTATGGCGAACTCTACCAGCTGCAACCGCTCGGCGAATCCCTCGGATTGGCCGTCATCAGCGAAGACGGCTCCACCGCCGAAGGCTATCTCGACGGCGAGGCCTGGACCGAGGCGGCGACCTTCTGGTCGAACCTTTACAACGACTGGGGCGTCAGCCCGCGCGATCTCGCCTTTGGCCAGGCGCCCCAGATGTTCGTCAACGAACAGCTGGCGATGTTCGTGGGCGGCACCTGGAACATCTCGGCCCTCATCGCGAGCGGCATTGACTACGTGGTCGCCCCCCATCCCTATTTCGAGGGCGGCAAGGTCGTAACCCCGACCGGCTCCTGGTATGTCGGGATCAACGCCGCCTCCGGCAACAAGGACGTCGCGGCCGATTTCGCCAAATACCTGACCGTCGATCCCGAGGGCACGAAGGCATGGTTCGACAGCCTCCAGCAACTGCCGACCTACACGCCGCTTCTCGACGAGATCAAAACCTCGGACACCTATGCGAGCTTCCCGGCGAACATGTTCCGGCTCGGCGTCTACGAATCCCTCAACACCGCCAAGGTCCGTCCCGTGACCGCCGCCTACGGGCAGCTGCAGGACGCCTTCCGGTCGAGCTTCATCGACATCGCCAACGGCGTGGCGGTGAAGGACGCGCTTGCGGATGCCGTCGCCAAATATGACGACGCCGCAAAGCGGGTCGCGCAATAGATCGGGCCATGACAGATTGAGCCGCCCCTCGGGGCGGCCCGAACCCAAGCGTTTCGAGATGGTGAACCGACCGCCACTTCTGCTGATCGCGGCGCTTCTGGCGCCAGCCCTCATGGGGCTGTGCGTGTTCACGCTCTATCCGATCGTCCTGGCCGTCGGCGAAAGCTTCTGGAGCCTCAGCAAGGGCGAGCGGATCTTCGTCGGTTTCGGCAACTACCTGACCCTTTTGGCCGACAAGGGTTTCTGGAATTCGCTTTGGGTGACGGTCTGGTTCAATGTCCTGATCAACCCCATCCAGATCGCGCTCTCGACCGGGCTGGCGCTGCTCTACACCCAGCGCTTCCGCGGGATCGGCTTTTATCGCTTCGTGTTTCTCATTCCGATCGGCGTGTCGCTGCCGACCGCCGTCATGATCTGGCGGATCATGCTGAGCCCGGACGGGCTGATGAACGGCCTGCTCGATCTGTCCGGCGTCCCGCCCCAGCCCTGGCTGACGTCGCAGGGGCTGGCGCTTTATTCGATCATCGCCATCGCCACCTGGAAGGGCATCAGCTACTGGATGATCTTCATCATCGGCGGGCTGCAGCTCATCCCGACAGAGATCTATGACAGCGCCCGGGTCGACGGCGTCAAACCCTGGCAGCGTCTGGTTTTCATCACCCTGCCTCTGCTGCGCCCGACGCTCCTGTTCGTGCTGGTCGCGGACGTCTCGATCAACTTCCTTTTGTTCTCGCCGATCTACATGCTGACCCAGGGCGGGCCGGCCAATTCGACCAATGTCCTGATGTACGAGGCCTACAAGTCCGGCTTCGTGTTCGGCGACATGGGCCGGGCCATGGCCATCATCGTCATGGTGGTGCTGATCCTGATGATCGTGGTCGGACTGCAGTTCCGGCTGCTCGCGGGCTCGCGGAAAGCGAGGGCGAGATGAGCGACCGGACCATTGGATCGAAAAAGCTCTTTCGGCTGGGGTTCCGGCATCTCGGCTATCTCGTCGTCGGCTTCGTCTTCATCCTGCCATTGTGGTGGGCGGTCATCTCGTCGCTCCGCCCTAATGCCGAGGTCTTCGCCGACGTCTTCCCCTTCACGGTCAGGGCGCTCCTGCCATCGCCGGCGACCCTTGATGCCTATGTCGCGATCTTCGACAAGGGTTTCGGCACCATCATCGCCAACACGCTGCTGGTGGCGCTGACGACGATGATCGGCGGCATGCTGGTCAACGGCATGGCCGGCTTTGCCTTCGCCGTCTTCGATTTCCCGGCCAAGCGCATCGTTCTGAGCGTCGTCATCGTCAGCTTCATGCTGCCCTTCGAAGCGATCGCCATGCCGCTTTATTCGGTGACGCGCCAGCTCGGCTGGCTCGACCATATCCAGGCGCTGATCGTGCCGAGCACCGCCAACGGCCTGGCGATCTTCCTGTTCTACCAGTTCTTCTCGCAGGTGCCGCGCGACTATCTCGACGCCGCCCGCCTGGACGGCGTCAGCTGGCCGAAGATCCTCGCCTTCATCTATGTGCCGCTGTCGATCCCGACCTGCATCAGCGCCGGCCTGCTGCTCTTCATCTTCCAGTGGGAGGCGTTCCTGTGGCCGCTTCTGGCCATGCCGTCCCAGCAATTCAAGGTCATCCAGGTCGGCATGGCGGCCTTCCAGCAGCAATACCAGACGATCTGGAACCAACTCTTCGCGGTTTCGGTGATCACCGCCTTCATCCCCATCGCCTTGTTGCTGCCCTTGCAGCGCTTCTACGTGCGGGGATTGGCCGGGGCAGGATTGAAGGGATAGGACATGGCCGGTCTCACGCTCGAAAAGGTGCGCAAGACTTTCGGCGACACCGAGGTGGTCAAGGGCGTCGATCTGACGATCGAAGACGGCGAGTTCGTCGTGTTCGTCGGCCCGTCGGGCTGCGGCAAGTCCACGCTCTTGCGGCTGCTCGCGGGTCTCGAAGACCTGAGCGGAGGAAGCATTGCCATCGGCGGCCGCGACGTCTCGACGCTCGAACCCTCGGCGCGCGGTGTCGCCATGGTCTTTCAGTCCTATGCGCTTTATCCGCACATGAGCGTCGAACGCAATATCGGCTTCGCCCTCAGGATGAACGGCATGCCGAAGCCCGAGGTGCGCCGCAAGGTCGAGGCGGCTGCCGACATCCTGCACCTGCGCGACCTTCTCTCCCGGCGCCCGAGCGAGCTTTCCGGCGGCCAGCGCCAGCGCGTCGCCATCGGCCGCGCCATCGTGCGCGAGCCAGACGTCTTTCTGTTCGACGAGCCGCTGTCCAATCTCGATGCCGAACTGCGCGCCGAGATGCGCCTCGAAATCGCCCGCTTACACCAGGAACTCGGCGCGACCATGATCTTCGTCACCCACGACCAAGTCGAGGCGATGACGTTGGCCGACAGGATCGTCGTTCTCAACGCCGGGCGCGTCGAACAGATCGGACGACCGCTCGAACTCTACGACGACCCGGCCAACCTCTTCGTCGCCACCTTCATCGGCGCGCCACGGATGAACCTGTTGCGGGCCGTCATTGCGGACAGCACCGGCGGCTCGGTGCGCTTTTCGCTGCCAGATCACCCGAACGCCGGCTTCTTGCTTCCGATGGAGACACCCCCATCCCAGGGCGCCGAACTGCTGCTCGGCCTCCGGCCGGAACATTTCGCGGCAGGGCTCGGCGTGCCGCTCTCGGCCAGGGTGGATGTCATCGAGCATCTCGGCAGCGCCTCGTTCGCCTATTGCGGAACGGAGACGGAACGGCCGCTGACCGTGGAGCTTAGAAACGGGCGCGACGCGGAATCGGGAACCGAGCTTCGAACCGGGTTCGATCCCGCCTCCTGTTTGCTTTTCGACCCCCTGACCGGAGCGCGGCTCCGCTGAGATGCGCAGGCGCGGCCTCACGTGCGGCGTGATGTTCATGGAACGCAGCTCATTGACGAA
The DNA here is from genome assembly GCF_036541425.1 of Consotaella aegiceratis. Taxonomy (NCBI): domain Bacteria; kingdom Pseudomonadati; phylum Pseudomonadota; class Alphaproteobacteria; order Hyphomicrobiales; family Aurantimonadaceae; genus Consotaella; species Consotaella aegiceratis. Next base: position 9,511 of record NZ_JAZHFT010000054.1, on the reverse strand, counting down.
GTCCCTGGTGTCGAAGCCCCTGTCGGCACCCAGCGTGATCGCCTGCGAGCGGTCGCCATGGGGTTCGATCATCGCTTGCCAAGATGCAGCAGATGCAATGGAGCCGCATGGGCGCTCATCTCCTGCTTTAAACCCGGCCGCGAACCCTCGACGGCTCCCTGCGCGAGACCTTCATGCAGTGGTATCCCGGCATGGTAAACGACGAACAAGCGAAGGACGAAATGGACAGGGTCGCATAAACGCCCCACAATTCATCATGCTCCCCAGAAGGGAATCACGCCCCGGCCAAAAGCGCAAACCGACTCCGAGTTCAATCAAACCGCTTGTCTTGAGACCTGTGCGCGAAGCGTCGATTTCGAGCGCTTTTGCTGATGTTTTGCGGCCCGCCGGGCGAGGGCGTCATCATCTCCTGGATCGTCGCTCCAGAACCCCCCGTTCGGCTGTTTACGGGCAGAGTCCGCCCCTGGTCATGCCGCTCTGGCTCGCAGGATGACGGCCGACCGCCGCAGATTGTAGGCGATCGCCGTCAGTCGGACTTGAAGTCCGGCCTTGGCGAGCCCCATCCAGCGCATTCGGCGAAGGCCATAGCTGCGCTTCCAGGTGCCGAAGATCTTCTCGATCCTGCGGCGGATGCGGCCAACCGCCTCGTTCCATTCCTCCAGTCGACGCAAGGCCTCTTCACCACCCCAGACGCCACGGCCCGGCAGGCATGACGTTCCGCCGGCCGCTTTGATCAGCATCTCGTTGGCGTGGCTGGCATAGGCCAGATCGGCATAGACGCTGCCCGGATCGTCGGGCAGCACGGCGGCCAGCATCTTGCCGTCGTTGACGTTGGCCGGCGTCATCTCGATCTCGCGCACAATGTCGCCCTCGGCATCGGTCGCCACATGGGCCTTGTAGCCATGGACAGCGGGCCGGCGCCGATGCTTGACCCAGCGCGCCTCCTCGTCCTTCTCCTTGCTGGCCGAGGCGATCACCGTCACATCGATCAGCGTGCCCGTCTTCACCATGACGTTCTTCGCATCGAGCTGGCACGGCATTGATGCGCCACGTCGTGGCTGGATTGGGTACCTCGACCAAGACAGTGCAGCTCAGCGTCGTCCGGACCAGCGACAAGGCGATTTCGTTCTATCGCAAATTCGGCTTCAGTGTGATCGGCGAGGAGATCGTGGAGGCGCTCGGATCGGCTCGCCTGGATTGTCTCGTCAGCTCGGGCGTGTAATTTGAGATGGTTCGAAAGCCGCTAAGCTGGGAGCAACCGACTGATGAGAGACCTTGATCCCGATGTTGCCGACGAAGTGCCGTGGTCCGAAAAGATCTCCCCTTACGACGAAGCTCATTTCGTCACCTACATGCGGCTTCTCGATGCCGAGTCGGAAGGCGCCGATTGGCAGGAAGTCGCTCGGATCGTTCTGCACCGCAATCCTGTGGCTGAGCCCCAACGTTCCCGCCGTTGTTGGGAGGATCATCTAAGGCGCGCGCGATGGATGACGAAAACCGGCTACTGGAAGATTCTTGCGAATGATCGCGATACTCTCCAGTGACGCTTTGAATCGATGATGCTAGGCTCTATCTGCTGATCTGCCTTCGAGGCCCGCAAGGGCCGTCAGCTTCCGCCAGGGCGAAACGCAGAATGGGCTGCCGCTGCGGGGTTTCCGGTTTCCCGACACAACAAAACCGGGCCTTTTAGCCTAATCTTGGCGGCCAACGACCAAAGTCGCCCCGTCCACGATACGCACCCGATCAAACCCTTCCTCAAGGGTTGGCGGTTCAAACAAGCGGGCGACTGACCGGATCGAATCCTCTGGAACACGCAAATCTTGCTGCCGAGCGCTACTGCGTTCCAATGCCACGGCGAGAGGCACCTTGATCCAGACGGCTTCGACGACAGCCTCAGCCGCTCGGGCAATATCCACGATGGGTTGACGATGACGCGCTCCTGGCAAAGCCGCGTCGAAATAGATGACGTTCGCCTGCTCCGGCTGCTGGGCAATCCAGGACGATTTGCCCGCCCCCTGTAAGCCGCAGACGATCACCACTGTCTGCACTTGATGATCGTTCAAAAGCTTATGTTGGAGCGTTTCGTGGCACCGGCGCCACGCCGCTTTATTTCTCTCGACGCTCCACAGCCGGCCATGTGGTGTGAGGAGGAAATCATCAGGGTTTATGATACGAGGGGCGAGACGGTCGGGCATGAAAGCGCTCCGGAAGCTGGTCTATCATGACCATGTCGGCACATTCTGGGAACCATCCCGTTGTCGAGTTGCATGCCACCATCGAGACGACAGCGATCTATGCCAATGCCCTGGGAGAAGAGCAACGCTCGATCGCCAAGCGCATGTGGAGCTGACGGCCCAGCTATTCGAATGACGACGTCCAATCCTGACCGCCGTAGAACACTCGCAGAATCGTGACGCGGGACGGCGAAACCCGGAAGGCGATCGTCACCCGGCGCTCGAAGCCGACAATTCGCAAACCAGGGCGAATATCGTCCCGCGAATGGCCGCGCTCGGCAGCCGTCTCCATGTTCCGACAGTGGGCTTCGAGACGCTCGACGTAGCCGAATGCGATCTCTGGCCCTGCCTTATCGGCAATCCAATCATACAGCTCGCGCAAGTCCTCCAAAGCTTCGGGCGCGAACTCGACGATGCGCTGTCTCACTTTCGTCCTGCCAGACGCCTTGCATGGCGCTCGCGCAGGTCGGCGAACACATCGTCCAAACTATGGGCGCGCGCGGGGTCGGTCTGCATGGCATCGTAGACCGGAGCAACTTCCTCTCGAAGCCAGCGCTCGACGGCGGCATCCCGCTCCTGCAAGGCACGCAGACCCGCCCGGACAACTTCGCTGGCCGAACTGTAAGCACCTGATGAAACCATCTTGTCGATGAAGCTGGCGTGTTCGGCCGGAAGGCTCACGGTACGCTTTTCAACGGCGGGCATGAGCAATCTCCTGAGCTGGAAAACGTGAACCTATAGTAGGAATAATTCATACCATAGGTTCCAGGCTTCGTCATCCATTGACCGACCCGGGAGCGGCTGGCCGGATAAAAAAAAGCCCGTTCGGGGGAGGATCCGAACGGGCTCCGATATTCAAGCAAACGTGGGAGGAGTTGTTTGCTGATGGTCTTGTCGCATAGTTTGGCTTGTCGAGGCAGTCCGGCACGCGCATGGCAGCCATGCGTAGTGTGGCCAGTTCGATCACCATGCCTTGGCCCGCGTTACCCGCCGCGTCGGCCAGGCGCTTCACCGCCCTCAGCTCCCGTCCTGCGGCGAGCGCTCCCGTTCAGCCGCGGACACCACCTCGGCGGCGGCTTCCATCTCGTGAGTGGCCGTTTTCAGATGCGTCTCGGCTCGAGGCAGTCTCAGCTGCCGCGTGATGGTCACCATGTCTCGCAACTGCCGAACCATGGCCCGCAACGTTGCAAGACCCCATCGCCTTTCAGGCATTCGTGCCCTCCGCCAGCACTGAAGCCAGAACGCGCTTCGTTCCTCCCAGGCCGCAAACGCGCAACCTTTTGATTCAATTGAGGCAATATCATCGATTTTTTTGTAGGCAAATGCAAAAAGCAGGTCCTTGTTCGATGAGCTGCAGGGAAATCCGGCTGATACCATTGAGGTAGACCCGGTTTCTCTGCCGATTGCCCCAGGTCTTTCGAAAGGCCCATGCTCTCGAATGCTCGAATGCAGAGCTCGACTTCCACGACCTTAGCCGACGGTTGCGCGCCAAATTGATAGGCGTGGTAGATTGTCTCAGCCTTCCGCTCCGGTTGATTAATTCATCACAGTGAATTAATAATTCCACTCTAGCGCCATAGTTGGAGGGTTTGGGCGCTTGGGGAGGATGGGAAATGGTCGGCCCCGACAGGGCGAGTATCAAACAAGGCCAGGGATCGAACTCCGGCCAAATTCGGCGCTTCAACGAACGGGTGATCCTCGCTGCCTTGCGACGAATGGGCCGAGCGTCGAAGGCGGACCTCGCGCGGATCGCTTCTCTGACCAACAATGCCGCCGGCGTCATCGTTCAGGAGCTCGAGAAGGCCGGATTGGTCTCGGTCCTTGGCAAGAAGCGTAATGGCGGCCCGGGCCAGCCACCGACCATGCTCGCGCTCAATCCCACGGGCGCTTATGCGATCGGCATCCGACTGGACCGCGGGACAATCAAGACCGTTCTCGTCGACTTCACCGGCGCTGCGCTCGCTCAGTACGTCCACACGCTCGACCTGCCATCGCCGCAGGATACGGTGGCGTTGCTCGCCGAAGACATCTCAAAGCTTTTGGAACGCCTCGCGCCCGATCGAAGGAATCGGCTCGTCGGCATCGGGCTCGCAACACCGTACAATCTGGGAGCCTGGCTAGAGCTGCTGTCTTTGCCGGCTGCCACATTCCGCTGCTGGGAGGACTTCGACCTCGGCGCGGCCATATCCGAGGCGACGGGCCTCGAGGTCGTCATCGAAAATGACGGCGCCGCCGCCACGATTGCCGAACTGTTCTACGGCCAGGGGCGGCGGATCGACGACTTCCTTTATCTCTTTGTTGGCCCGGCGATCGGCGGCGGGTTCGTCAGCGACGGCGAATATTATCGGGGCTCCAACGGCAATGCCGGTGATATCGGCATGATCCCGGTGCGGCCATCGAGTTTGCCGTCCGCTCCATCGACGGACAAGACCTGGGACATCCTTCTTTCTCGCGCTTCAGTGAATTCGCTGGTCCGTCATTTGCGCTGGTCGGGCCAAGTGATCACCGGACTGGATGATATCGAGCCCGCCGCGTCTGCTGCGCCTTCGGCGACCGCCGAATGGATTGACGACTGCGTCGAGGCCCTTGCTCCCGCAACACTCGCCGCCTGCTCCATTCTCGACGTAGCGGCCGTGGTGCTGGACGGCGATTTGCCGCCCGCTGTTTTGGAAGACCTAGCTTCTCGACTCGAAAGACGCATGGCGGCGGAGGCCGCGGAGTCGCGCCCTCCGCCGCCCTTGGTCCTTGGGACGCTGGGCAAGGATGCCGGCGCGATCGGTGCGGCGACACTCCCTTTGCATCTGAACTTCAGCCCTCATGCGGCGATCCTGACGCGAGGCGACGCTCGTGCTCGGCTCAACCCGAACGGTCGCACCGAGGCGGACCGAAGCACTCTTGGAGAAGCGATCAATGGCTAAATCGCTCAGCAACGACACTCCTCCTATCCTCGAGATGGCCAACATCAGCAAGACGTTCTTTGGCGTTCACGCGCTATCGGGCGTGCAGCTCTCCGCTTCAGCCGGCGAAATCCACGCGCTGATGGGAGAGAACGGGGCTGGCAAATCGACGCTGATGAAGATCCTGTCGGGCGCCTACCGCGCCGATCCCGGCGGCGAAATCCGGCTGGACGGAAAACCGGTGCAAATCGATGGTCCGCTCGCCGCCAAGCGGCTTGGTATTGCCGTCATCTACCAGGAACTGAGCCTGTCGCCGAATTTGACCGTCGCCGAGAACATCTATCTCGGCAGCGAGCCGCGCTCCACCGGCATGATCGACCGCAGCGCCATGGAAAAAGGTGCAGCGCCCATCCTGACCCGTTTGGGCGCCACCTTCACACCCAAGACGGTGGTTGGCGATCTGTCGATCGCCGAGCAGCAGCTGGTGGAGATTGCCCGCGCCGTTCATGCCAACGCCCGTATCCTCGTCATGGACGAACCGACGACGGCGTTGTCCTCACGGGAAACAGACCGCCTTTTCGAGCTGATCCGCCAGCTGCGCGGCGAGGGCCTGGCGATCATCTACATCAGCCATCGGATGAACGAGATCTACGAACTTGCCGATCGTGTTTCGGTCCTGCGCGACGGCAGCTATATCGGCACCCTGACGCGCGACGAGCTTTCCGCGGAAAGCCTAGTCAAGATGATGGTGGGGCGCGATCTCTCGGGCTTCTACACCAAGGAGCACGATGCACTTCGAAGCTTCGGGCCTGTCGTTCTGGAGGTCAAAAACCTCGGTGATCGACGCCGGGTGAAGTCGGCATCGCTGTCCGTGCGCGCTGGCGAGGTGGTCTGTCTGGCCGGCTTGGTTGGCTCCGGGCGAACGGAACTCGCGCGCTTGATCTTTGGTGCCGAACCGCCGGCTCATGGCGAGATTTTTCTGGAAGGTCAGCCCGTCGACGTCGCCTCGCCCGGCAACGCTATCGCCAGGGGGATCGTCTATCTCACCGAGGACCGAAAGGCCCAAGGCCTGTTCCTGGACATGAGCGTTCAGGACAACATCAATCTCGCGGTGATCGGTCGAGATGCCAAAGCGGGAGGCATTCTTGACCTCAAACAGGCGACCAAGCGCGCTCGCAATGCGATCGACGCGCTGAAGATCCGCGTTGCCGGTCCGAGGGTGGAGGTGGGCACTCTGTCGGGCGGCAACCAGCAAAAGGTCTTGTTGTCGCGCCTGATCGAGACGGCGCCGAAGGTGCTCCTGCTCGACGAGCCGACGCGCGGTGTCGATATCGGCGCGAAATCCGAAATTTATCGCCTGATCGACCAGTTGGCGGCCCGTGGCGCCGCCGTCTTGGTCATCTCGAGCGAACTGCCGGAAGTGGTCGGCATGGCCGATCGCGTCTTCGTCATGCGCGACGGCACCATTGCCGGTGAACTCGATGGATCACCCGAGGCTCCCATCAGCCAGGAGTCGATCATGGAATTTGCGACAGGCGCGCGGACGGCTGCCGCGTAGACGCGCGCTGCCTGTCGGGACTGCGGGAGAGTTTGAAGATGAGCGATAACAGCGGAACCATTGCCTTAAGCCCAGAGGCTTCGAAAGCCAGGCATCGCGCCAAAATTCAGGCCATTGTTCGCACCGTCGGCATGGCACCGGTGCTGATCCTTCTGGCGATCGTCTTTCAGATGCTCAGCGACCGGTTTCTGTCCTTGCAGAACCTTGCGATCGTCGCACAGCAAGCCTCGGTCAACATGGTCTTGGCCGCAGGCATGACCTTCGTCATCCTGAGCGGCGGTATTGATCTTTCTGTCGGCTCGATTCTCGCGGCGGCTTCGATGGTCGCCCTGATCGTCTCCAACATTCCCGATATATCCTGGATGGCGATCCCTGCCGGCATCCTGACCGGCCTCGGCATCGGCGCTGTCAACGGTGCGCTGGTCGCGTTCATCCGCTTGCCACCCTTTATCGTCACGCTGGGCGCACTGACCGCAGTGCGCGGCTTTGCCCGGCTCCTCGGCAGCGACCAGACCGTCTTCAATGCGAGCCTTCCCTATGCCGTGATCGGCAGCGGCTCGATCTTTGGCGTGCCGTGGCTGGTGGTGATCGCCTTCGGCGTCATTCTCCTGTCCTGGTTCATCCTGCGCCGAACGGTGCTCGGGGTTCACATCTATTCTGTCGGCGGAAACGAAGCAGCGGCTCGTCTTGCCGGCATCAAGGTGCCGCTGGTCTTCCTGTTCGTCTATGCCGTGTCCGGCGCATTTTCCGGTATCGGCGCGATCATGCAGACGGCTCGCCTTTATGCCGCCAACGGTTTGCAGCTCGGCCAATCCTACGAACTCGACGCCATCGCTGCCGTGATCTTGGGCGGCACGTCCTTCGTGGGCGGCATCGGCTCGATCTGGGGCACGTTTGTCGGTGCCCTGATCATTGCCGTGCTTTCCAACGGGCTGGTGCTGATCGGCGTGTCCGACATCTGGCAGTTCATCATCAAAGGACTGGTGATCATCGGCGCCGTTGCGCTTGATCGCTACCGCCTCGCCGGTTCCGCCCGCACGTAAGGTCGTGCGGCGGCCTGACTTTCGGGGGCGGGCTCGGGTCCGCTCCGAAACCGCTCCGACCTCGCGGGAGTGTCGGTCAAAGAGGCTGGATAAGTTGGATGGTTGCGCGTCCGGCCGCGATTTTGGGAGCAACCGTGGAGGATAGTCGATGTTGAAAAAATTCCTGGCCGCCGGCCTTGCTAGCGCCCTTTCGATCGGCCTCGGTGTCGGGGCCGTGCAAGCGAAGGATCTCAACAAGATCGGGATTTCGCTGGGCTCGATGGGCAACCCCTTCTTCGTCGCTCTGGCCAAGGGTGCCGAGGAGCAGGCCAAGCAGATCAACCCTGATGTCGAGGTTCAGGCCCTCGGCTTCGACTACGATCTCGGCAAGCAGGTTACGCAAGTCGATAACTTCATTGCGTCCGGCGTCGATCTCATCATGCTGAACGCCGCCGACAAGCACGCCCTTGCGCCCGCTGTGAAGAAGGCCCAGGCGGCGGGCATTGTGGTCGTGGCGGTCGATGTCGGTGCCGACGGCGTCGATGCCACGGTCCAGACCGACAATGTTCAGGCTGGCCAGATCGCCTGCCAGTACATCGTCGACAAGCTCGACGGCAAAGGCAACGTCATCATTCAGAACGGCCCGCAGGTCTCCTCGGTGATCGACCGGGTGACCGGCTGCAAGGACGTGCTGTCGAAGGCTCCCGATATCAAGATTCTATCCGACGATCAGGACGCCAAGGGATCGCGCGAAGGCGGCCTCGACGTGATGCTTGGCCATTTGACGCGGTTTCAGGACATCGATGCGGTGTTCACCATCAATGATCCACAGGCGATCGGTTCCGATCTGGCGGCCAAACAGCTGAACCGCACGGACTTCTTCATCACTTCGGTCGACGGTGCTCCGGACATCGAAGAGGCCCTCAAGTCGGAAGGCTCCCTGATCGAAGCCTCGGCGAGCCAGAACCCCTACAACATGGCTCAGAAGGCGGTCACGATCGGCTATGACATCATGAATGGGAAAAAGCCCGAGAACGCCGAAATTCTCGTCCCCTCGAAGCTGATCACGCGCGACAATGTCGACCAGTACGAGGGCTGGGCATCGCACTGATTGCTTGCGACAGAGCCCCGGTCCGCAACAGTGGATCGGGGACTCGACCAGGGCCAGCAGAGCCGCGGTCCGCTGGACGCGGGACAGGGTGATCCTGAGTGATGGAAGGTACTCTAAAGTCACTCTATGACACCTTGAGTGATGTTTAGTCTTACTGCGTCATAAACGGAGTGATTGCTGAAGATGGACCCTGGCGCAGCAGGGACATCGGAGCTGGTTGCGGGCGAGCGCGGTGGCGATCCTTCGGCGGATCGTGGCGATCGAGGTTGGCACGTGCCGCTCGGGCCGGAGCGGCGGATTGGCAGGGTCGTGCACCGCGGGGAACGGGAGGTTTCGGGCGCTCCTTGGTGAAGACGGCGCCTGAGGGGGGAATCGTCTCCTGCTCCAGGACGAGGAAGCCATAGGCCGCGATGCACAGGCTGGCGTGATGATGAAAGCCTCGCCATCCCCGGCCTTCGTAGTGGCCAAGGCCGAGTTCCTGCTTGAGGTCCTGATAGTCGCGCTCGATACGCCAGCGCAGTTTGGCCGTGGCCACCAAATCGCGGAGCGGCGTATCGGCGGCAAGCGTAGACAGCCAATATTTGAGCGGTGCTGCGTCGCCCTCGGGCCACTCGATCAACAGCCATTCCCCGGAGCGGGGCCGGGTGAGGTTGTAGTCCCGCGAGGCGGCCCGCACCCGCACCGCGGCA
>NZ_JAZHFT010000053.1:0-27391 GCF_036541425.1 Consotaella aegiceratis | reverse complement strand
CCAGGCTGGTGCGCGCATGCTGTGCGCGAGTGGTATCGGTCCACATCGTTGATCCAAGGTAGTTTTTGGCAAAACCCCTGAATCAACGGCCGGCGAGGCTGTCAAGCTAACCCACTGATACCACTCACCTCAATTTCGGATCAGACACTGAGACAACTGCTTGGCACGCTCAGCGTAGCGCTTCTGCGCTTCAAGGGCCGACCTGATGTGGTAGTCCAAGTCGTCGCCGCCGAGGCCGAGTGACGAAATCCGGTTAATGACCGGCATAATGTCAATTAAATTCTGTACACTCATCGTCATATGCGCAGAATGAACAGAGAAGAACATCTGCGCCGTCTCCGAATTTAGGTCTATAGATCCTGTTTCCGAGGCTTCATTCGACCACTTCTCTAGCAAATCATGCTCCATTTGGGCCTGAATTGCACCGTTATATATAGCGCTCTTGACGATGCTAATAGCGCTGTCAATGGTCAATGCTATTTGAACAAGTCTCCTCACAGCTTCGGATTTGGATCGTATCCGGTTTTTCCAGGCCCATTCATCGATCGCATCCATCTCGGACTTCGAGATGAACATATTGAAGCGCTCGGATTTCGGCTCGTCGTCACCCGGCTTATCTGCGGCCATATCGTCCCCTTCCGTCCGTCCTACGTAGCCTACGCAGCTTTCGCTTGCAATCATCGCGCTGGATGATACAGATGCCTGTGTAACCTACGTAGGTTCATAGGAGGTTAATCAGTGACGATTGATGAAGCATTGGCGAAACCGACGATCTCAGTGCCGGACGCGGGGCGGTTGTTTTACGATTTGGGGCGGAACGCCTCCTACGAGGCCGCCAAACGCGGGGATATCCCGACCATCCGGATTGGCGGGCGCGTGCTCGTCCCGGTCGCTACCGTGGCCGAGAAGGTCGGCCTGAAGGCGACCATCGGGAGGCCGGCGGCGTGAAGGACGAACTTCGCCCTGCCAACGACCTTCGTCCGACGCTCAGGCTGCGTCGGGGGTCTCCTGAGATTTCAGGACACGCGGACCTGCCGGCCATCTTGGCGAGCGTGGCCGAGGCCATGGAAACGAAAAGGCCCGGACGGGACTGCCATCCCTCCGAGCCTGGATCAACAGCAAATCCCCTGAAAGGAAAGCCGATGAACAGCAATAATGATACCACGCCTATTGGCGATACAGCAAGCGGCACCAGCTCGGCGGAGCTGATCGAGGCGGTTCACAGGCTGGAATCTCCGATCGGTGACGTGAGGAACGCGGCCAATGTCATCGACCTCCTGGTCGAAAGTTACTTGACCAGCATGACGGAACTCCACGGGCAGCGCGTGGTGATCCTCGATGACGCGGTGGTCAGCGCGATCATATGGAGTTCGTATCAGATCACTGAACTTGTGAAGCATTTGGAAGGCGCCTGGGAGCGCTCGAATACGCTCGCCTTCGATCTTGGGACGGGGGGCAAGTCATGAGGATCGCTGGCAATTATTCCAGCGGCGATAAGGATGACAGCCTCTTCGCCATCTTGGACGACCTTGTCGACACGCGGAACGTGGTGAGAGCCATTGAGATGATGGCGGCCGATCTCGGCGATAGCTGCGCGCGCAGCGCCTTTGCAACGGTCGGTTATGTGGTCAGCATCAGCCTCGACGATATCGTCGAGCGGCTGGAGCGGATGGATCGCAAGGCAGGAAATGGCCGCGAGCACTGACAAAAAGGGCGTTGGCAAAGGTCAAGGCAGCAGGGGCGGCGCGGACCAGGTCCGCGCCGCGCTTGAGGCGGCTGAATTCCATCAACGGTTCTGGGAAATGCCGGAAGGCGAGGAGAAAGCCGCTGTGCGGCGCCTCCTCGCCGGGGAGCGCAGCGGCAGCATCATCGTTCAGTTCAGCGGCGCACGAGCGCCGCGCTCGGCGTTGCGTCTCGGCGACTATCAGGTCGACGCGATGAACGCCGAGTTTGCGCTCGTCGCGGTCGGCAAAGACGTGGTGATTGTCTGGTTTCGGCCCGACGCAGCGAAAGATGAGGAGATTCGCTTTCTCAGCCTGGGCGCGTTTCGCGCTCTGAGCGAGAACGCGCGACATTGGTACTTCGACGACAAGGGCAAGGAACGGTCGATCCGGTATGCCGACAAGTGGATGGCCGATCCGGCGAGGCGCGAATATTCGGGAATAGAGTTCTGGCCGAGCTCCGATGGCAAGCTGGGGCGCCCTGGCTTTCTCAATCTCTGGCGGGGTTTTGCGGTCGAACCGAGCGAGCGCGGCAGCTATGCGATCTTCCGCGACCATCTTCTGACGAACGTCTGTGATGGCGACGAAGCGGCCTTTCGCTGGCTGTTCGCCTGGTTCGCATCGATCATTCAGAAGCCGAGGGAGAAGCCGGGAACGGCGATCGTGCTGCGCGGCGGCATGGGCGTCGGCAAGACAATGGTGGGGCAGATATTCGGATCGCTGATCGAGAGCCATTACATTCTCGCCGACGACGCTCGCTATCTGACGGGCAACTTCAACGCTCACATGGCTTCATGCCTCTTGCTCCAGGTCGACGAAGGCTTTTGGGCAGGCGACAAGGCGGCCGAGGGGCGTCTCAAGGGGCTCGTCACTTCCACGACGCAGATGATTGAACACAAGGGCGTCGATCCCGTGAAGGTCGACAACCACCTTCGTCTGATGATCTCGTCAAACTCTGGCTGGGTGGTTCCTGCCGGCCGAGACGAGCGGCGGTTCGCCATCTTCGACGTTGCGCCACACTGCGCGCAAAACCACGAGTATTTCGGCGAGCTTAGGCAGGAGATCGAGACCGGCGGCCGTGAACGGTTGCTCCACGATCTCCAGCACTTTGATCTCGGCAGCATCAATCTGCGCGAAATCCCGAAAAGCGCGGGGCTGCTCGAGCAGAAGGTTCACAGCTTCGACCCGATCGAGACGTGGTGGTTCGATCGCCTGCAGGACGGCGAGCCGACACGGGGGCACGGCCTTTGGCCGGAGTTCGTGCGGAGCCGCGATCTGTTCGACGACTACCTCGCGGCCACGGAGCGGATCGGCATTCGAAGGAAGTCGGCAGAAGCCGAGTTCTTTATGAAGTGGGTCAAGCTTTTGCCGGAGGCGCGCAAGGTGCGGAGAATGGTGCCAGCGGACCGAGGGACGGCGGTGACGCGGGCTTGGGGTTACGAGCTGCCGGCACTTGACAGAGCGCGCACGGTCTTCGAAGAGGCGCTGGGACAAGCCGTCCAGTGGGCGGCCGATGACTAACTGTCCTACCTGTCCTACCTCGTCAGCGAGGGTAGGACACGAAAAGCTGAGCGCTTTCAATGCGCTGTCCTACCTGTCCTACCTGTCCTACCTTTTTTGTGTCCATACATGCGCGCGCATGCGCCTGCGTGCCGACATCATCATAGGTAGGACAGGTAGGACAGGTAGGACAAAGCCTTATTGTACAGGGCTTAGAGCGTGTCCTACCCCTGATGCCAATCACCGAGAAGGTAGGACAGGTAGGACACGCGGTGCGGCGGCGGTGCGTCCATGAGGCAGAAGCCCGCTCCAGACGCCGAGCACGGCGCGGCCGAAAGGCTCCTGCACTTGGCCGTGAAGGTCGAGCGCCTGACGGTGTCGCGGCGCGACCCGCACCGCTTCTTTGAGGATCGATCCGAGATCGCGGCCGAGCTGAGGTCAGTAGCACGCGGGCTGCCGGGGGGTGGTTCTGGACTTTCGGCCCTTTTGAGGGACCGGCGCGGGTAAGCGCACGCAAGACAGAGGCGAATTGGAAATTTCCAAGAGGATGAGATGAGCGGCAGAGAACTTAGCCCTTCGAACTTCGACAGTGCGGCCTTTGCCGCGGAAAAATCGTCCCGCATTATTTGGACGTTGGGCGGCATCGCGCGCAGGCTTGGCGTCGGCGTTGACTTCGTGCGCGACACACTGGCGAAGCAGCCAGATTCTCCGGTCAAGGAAATTGGAGGCCGGTACTATGCCTTTGAGGACCAACTCATCAGTTATCTGAAATCTCGTTAGGCTCGGGTAGCTCGAAATATAGATGCCCAATGGCGCTATCCGCGAGGCTCTTAAAACGCATCGCCTCATCCTTGGTGATTTCGAAATCTCGATCATGAGCTGCAGCGTTTCCTATTGAACGCAGCTCACTTAGCAATTCCGCGATGTTTTCTGGAATAATACCTTTCTTTCGTAAAATTTGAACGCCAGACCAAAAATTTGTATTATATGGCTTACTTATACCTTCAATATCTAGCCGAGATTTAACCGCGTTTTCAATATTTCTTCGGGCAAAAAGTATAGCGGCAGCTGGGGATACATCCGCCAATTGCTCAAATTGGCTGCGATATTCGGAGGGATTCCATGGAACTGATTGTGGTACTGGTTGGTCTTCAACAGTTTCCATTGCCGCCTCTACCTCGTCCAGGCGGAACGAAAATTCCGTGTCCTTGTGCTTCAGCCGCATCCGAGGAATAAGCGGCCCGATCTCCCGACGAAATAGCCAGACACAGAGAACAAGCGCAGCGGGCCAAGCCATTGACACGAGCGAGGCAAAGACGCTCGCAAAGAAATCGAGCCAGTTCATCCAGTCTCCCCGCTAAACCTTCTCCGCCAACGAGTTCCCCAATTAAACCATTACGCGAGTGCGCGCATGTGCCTTTATCTAGATGGCCATGCTCTGGCCGTTCACCCGTTCTGCCCCGATTGAGACCCGCGACGAGGACCTCGTCGACGAGGATGGCGTTCTCACCGCTTTGTGGTCGGGCGCCTCGTCGGGCTCGCTGGCGATCTCCGGCGCCGAGGCTCTGCGCATTCCCGCCGTTGCCAATGCCGTCCGCGTCATCTCGGAAGCCGCTGCCACGCTTGACCTGCGGGTGATGGAGATCAAGGCGGATGGCGTCGAGGAGGAGGACCGCACGCACCCGATCGGCGTCATGCTGCGCGGCGACGTGAATGGCTGGACGTCCGGCTTCGACCTTATCCGCGATCTGACCGCCGACGCCCTGACCCGAGATTGGGGCGGGCTCGCCTATGTGAACCGCATCCGAGGCGAGATCCGCGAGGTGGTGCGCTATCAGCCCGCCGCGATCAGCGTCACCTATGATCCCTGGACCGGCGAGCCGAGCTACCGGATCGAAGGGCAGATCATCCCCTCGACGAACGTCCTGCATGTTCGCGGTCCCTTCGACCGCTCGCCACTCTCGCTCGCCGCCGAGGCGATCGGCGTCGCCCGCGAGATGGAACGGCACGCCGGGAACCTCTTTAAGCGCAGCGCTCGGCCGGGCGGCGTGATCCGCAGCCCCAAGCCGGTCGGTGACAAGGGCATCAAGCGGATGATCGCGGGCTGGCGCGCAGCCCATGAGGGCAGCGAGAACAGCGGCCGTACCGCCATCCTCTATGACGGCGCCGAATGGCAGCAACTGGCGCTGACCAGCGTCGACAGCCAGTTCCTGGAGCTGCGCAAGTTCCAGGTGATCGAGATCGCCCGCGCGTTCCGGGTGCCACCCTCGATGCTCTACGAGCTGGACCGTGCGACCTGGTCGAACTCCGAACAGATGGGCCGAGAGTTCCTGACCTACACGCTGGAGCCTTGGCTCCGCGCCTTGGAGACGGCGCTCGGTCGGGCGCTGTTCAGCCGCGAGGATCGCACCCGTTACCGCCTCAGCTTCGATCGCGACGACCTGACCCGCGCCGACCTCGGCCAGCGTGCCACCGCCATTGCCTCGCTGATTTCCAGCCGTGTCTTGAACAGCAACGAAGGCAGGAGCTGGCTCGGCCTCGGCCCGCGCGAAGGCGGCGACGAATACGCCAACCCCAACACCGGCAGCAACCAACCCGGCGCCGCCGCACCGCAGGGTCCGCAGCCCGCGCGCATGCCTGAAGACGAGGAGCCCGCGACTGATGACGCTTGACGACATCCTGGCGAACGTCGCCGATCAGGACCGGGGGAAAGAGTTCGAACTCGCCGACCCGGTGACGGGCGCGCCGACCGGCATCAAGCTCTGGATCGTCGGGCCGGACAGCGACACGGCGAACCGGGCGCGCGTGGCGCTCTATGACGAACTCGCCGAGCTATCGGATAGTGACGGCAAGGTCTCGGCCGAGAACCGCGAGAAGGCCCGGCTCAACTGCCTCGCCAAGCACGTCCTGCGCTGGGAGATCGTCGAGGGCGGGCAGCCCTTGCCGTTCAACACGAAGAACCTGCTCCGGCTTCTCCGCGTGCCGTGGGTACAGGCGCAAGTTGACGCCTTTGCCTCCGATCGCGCCGCCCATCGGGGGGATGCCTAATGGATTATCGCGATCTTGAGTTTCGGTTTGCTGTCAGCGAGGCCGGCGAGTTCGAGGGCTATGCCGTGCTGTGGGGGCAGAAGAACCTTCACGGCGAGATCTATCTGCCGGGCACCTTCAAGCGCTCGCTCGCCGAGCATCGCGCCAACGGCACGTTCCCGGCGATGCATTGGGCGCATCGGTCGGACAATGTGCCGGGCGTCTGGACCGAGATCACGGAAGACGCCAAGGGCCTTTTCGTCCGGGGCAAGCTCCTACTCGACACCACCGACGGCAAGAACCTTGCGACGATCATCCGCGAGCGCGCCGCCACCGGCCTGTCGATCGGCTTCCGGGCCGCCAAGAGCCTGATGCAGCGCGGCGTTCGCATCATCCGCGATCTGGACCTCGCCGAAATCTCGGTGGTCTCCAACCCGTCCGCCAACCTTGCCCGCATCTCCGCCTATCGCAGCACCGGCCGCCCTGTCGAGGGCGCGGCGGCCTTCGTCGAAGCCTGCCGTAAGGCCCGTTGCGCCCTCGTGATGAAAGGACACTGACCATGGACCAGCTTATCGGCCTGGAAACCCGAGACGAGCCGGACGACGATCCGCTCGCTGAAGCGACGGCCGCCGTCGAGGAGCTGCGCACCGGTTTCACCGAGTATCGCACCGGCGCCGAGGCGACGATCGCCGAGATGCGGCAACAGATCACCGACCTGGAAACCCGCATGGCACGCCCTCGCGGACAGGGAACGCCGAGCGACGACGAGGTGCCGATCGAGCGACGCGCCTTCACAAACTTCCTGCGCAGCGGCCGCGAGGCCATGGAAGCCGAGGAGGTTCGTGCCCTGATCGTCGGCGACGACACCAAGGGCGGCTATCTGGCGCCTGCCGAGTTCGTCGCCGAGGTCATCAAGGGCCTCGTCGAGGTCTCGCCGATCCGCCAGGCCGTGCGCGTCGGCTCGACGTCGTCGGGCTCGGTCATCCTGCCGAAGCTCACCGGCCGCCCGACCGCCCATTGGGTCGGCGAAGACGAGGACCGCCCCGAGACGACGCAGACCTATGGTCAGCTCGAAATCCCGGTGCACGAGGCCGCCTGCTATGTCGACGTGTCTCAGCGTCTCCTCGAGGACAGCGCCGTCAACGTCGAAAGCGAGGTCTCGACCGAACTCTCGACCGAGTTCGGGCGGTTGGAAAGCAGCGCCTTCGTCAACGGCAACGGCGTCAAGAAGCCGCTCGGCATCATGAACGCCGCCCTGCCGGAATACCTGAACGGCCATGCCACGGCGATCCAGGCCGATTCGCTGATCACGCTCATGTACGACCTGCCGGCGCTCTACCGGAATATGGGCTCTTGGCTGATGAACGGCACCACGCTCGGCATCGTGCGCACGCTCAAGGCTGACGACGGCAGCTATCTGTGGCAGCCGGCCTATCAGCAGGGGCAGCCGTCGACGCTGCTCGGCCGCCCGGTGATCGAAGATCCGGAAATGCCGGACATCGCCAACGGCACGTTCCCGATCCTCTACGGCGACTTCGCCCGCGCCTATCGGATCTACGACCGCGTGCAGCTTTCCATCCTGCGCGATCCCTACACCGTAGCCACCAAGGGCCTGGTGCGCTTCCACGCGCGCCGTCGTGTCGGCGGCGGCCCGGTGCTCACCGAGGCCCTGCGCAAGCTCAAGATGGCCACCGCCTAAGGAGAAACGCCCATGCGTGACATCGTCCACAACATCAAGGCCATGTTGGCCGCCCCTTCGGCGACCCGCTCGGCCTCCTACACCGGCGATCCCGTCGACCTGCTCGGCTTCGACAGCGTCGCCCTCGTCGTCAACACCGGTGCGGTGACCGGCGGCGGCGACATGACCGTCAAGCTGCAGGAGAGCGACACCACCACGTCAGGCGATTTTACCGACGTCGATGCCGACCACCTGCAGGGCGAAGGACTCGACGATCCGCTGGAGGCGAACAGCACGACGAAGGTCGGCTATCGCGGCTTCAAGCGGTTCCTGCGCCCCGTGTTCACGCTGAACAGCGGGACCAGCGTCTCGACCGGCGCCGTGTTCATCCTGGGCAACGTCCACGACCGTCCGGTGGCGTAACCCATGCCGTCCCGCGCTCCTCGTGCCTGTGGCCTTTGTGGTGGCGTCCACGCCTATGGCGAACGCTGCCCGAAGGCCGAGGCGCGCCACAAGGAGCGCAAGGCGGCTTCGGACAAGAAGCGACCGAGTGCGCGAGCCCGTGGCTACGACGCCCAATGGGAGCGCGAGAGCAAGGCCTTCCTCGCCGTCTATTCCTCCTGCCGCCGCTGCGGGCGACAGGCGACCCTCGTCGATCACATCAAGCCGCACAAGGGCGACAAGGCCCTCTTCTGGGATCGCCGTAACTGGCAGCCCCTGTGCACCTCCTGTCATTCCGGCGCCAAGCAAAGCCAGGAGCGCCGTTCCTTCAAGGGAGCCTGATCTATGGCAAACCTGTTGTTCGCCACCGCCGGATCGAAGCTGGAGATTGGTGGCGTGCTCGCCTTCCAGGGCACCGACTTCGTCAAGGCCGACTTCGATGACGCGATGGCCGATGCCGCCATCGTCGGTGGAACGACCAACCTGGGCAGCGCAGGCGATACCTCCAGCTTGATCACATCGGACCAGATCGGTGTCGCCCGCACTCGCAAGGCCAAGGGCACGCGCAACGCCGGGTCCATGGAGGTGCTGTGCGACCTGGACTATTCGGACGCTGGTCAACTCGCCCTGATCGCGGCCGAGAAGACCAAATATTCGTACGCCTTCAGGCTGACCTTCGACGACGCGCCGTCCGGCGGCACGCCCTCGGAACGCTACTTCGTGGCGCTGGTCATGAGCGTCGGCGAGCAGCTCAACGAGGCGAACAACACGATGAAGTTGGCCTCCACCCTCGAAATCGACAGCAACATCGTTCGCGTCGCGGCAGCGGCGGCCTAACGCCAGACGGTGCGGCCATGACTCTCGATGCGACGACTTTGCGGGATCATCTGAACGGCGTGCCCGACGACGATGCGGCGCTGTCGCGACTGCTCGGCGCTGCCACGGCGCATGTCGAAGCGCAGCTCGGCTTCGCCCTGGACGATGCCGACGAGTTTCCGGACGGCACGCCGGCGGACATCGAGCAAGCCGTGCTGATGGTGGCCGCGCATTGGTACGAAAACCGCGAGGCGACGGTTGTCGGCGTGAGCGCGCAAGAGCTGCCGATCGGCGTTGTGGACATCATCCGTGAACACAGGAATTACACCTATGGATGATGGCGGGCTGTCCAAGCTTCAGAAGCGGTTCGCGGCGATCCCGGGCGACGTTCGCGCGGCTGGGCAGAAATCGGCGCTGAAACAGGCCGAGGCGATGGCGGCGACCATGCGCCGGCTGGCGCCCGAGGACAGCGGCGACCTGAAAGACAGTATCACCGTCACGCCCGGAGGCCAGTCGACGCCGCCCTATAGCCAGCCCGGCGGGGCCGCCGTCGTGCCCGAGAACGCCGCGGCGGTCACCGTAGGCAACGACGACGTTCGCTATCCGCACCTGGTCGAGCACGGCACCAAGAACACGCCAGCTCAGCCGTATTTCTGGCCAGCGGTGCGGCTGCACAACAAGAAGGCCAAGGTCGCCATCAAGAGCGCGATCCGCCGCGCCGTGAAGAAGCGGGGCGCATCATGAGTGCCGCCCTCGCAGTGCAAAAAGCGATCCGAGGCAGACTGGTGGAAACCGCCAGTGTGACGGAGCTCGTGCCGGCCGCGAACATCCTCGACCGCAACAGCCGTCCGGCCCCAGACCCGTCGATCATCATCGGCGAGGACCAGGAGGTCGAGGAAGGCGACATCGCCCGGCGCAAGGTCCGCGTCTATTCCACGCTCCACGTCTGGAAAAAGGAAACCGGCCTCGTCGGAGTGAAGGCCATTGCAGGGACGATCCGGTCGGCTGTTCAGAAGGCAAATTTGCCCACTGAAACCGGCTTCCACTTCGGCGACTGCCGCGTCTCCTCGACCCGCTTCCTGCGCGATCCCGACGGCGAGACGGCGCACGGCGTGGTGACGATCGAGACCCTTGTGAGCGAGGTGTCCTGATGCGCGCCGGCGAGCTTGACAGGACGATCGTCATTCAGAGCTACGCAAACACGGTCGACGAGTACGGCACGCCGGTCGAGACCTGGACCGATTTTTCGCCGCCTGTGCGAGCCCAGATCGTGCAGCAATCCACCGATGAATTCCTGGCCTCCTACGGCGAGAGCGACAACTTCGCTGTGGTGTTCCGCATCCGTTGGCTGTCCGGCGTCACCACGGATCACCGTGTCGTCTATGACGGCAAGAACCTCAACATTCGCGAGACAAAGGAAATCGGTCGCCGCAAGGGGCTGGAACTGCGGTGCGAGGAGGTGCGGTCATGAAGGGCACGAAACCGCAGCTCGTCACCATCAACGGCACCCTGGTCGCCTTTCCGCCCGCGCCGGACTGGCTTTCGGAGGCCGCACAACGGGAGTGGCGGCGGGTGCAGCCGTTCCTCGAGGAGCGGAAGATCCTCACGGACATCGACCTGTCCAACCTCGAAAACTACTGCGTCGCGCAAGGCCGCATCCGCGAATGCGAGGCCGAGATGGCGACGGTTGGCGACCTCAACACCAAGGCCAAGCTCTGGCGCATGCAGAACCAGGCGATGGCGACCGCGCGCCAGATCGCGGCCGAACTCGGCCTGACGCCCATGGCGCGCTCGCGCCCGATGATGCGGGACCTGTTCGACGATGATGACGACGAAAATCCCCTCGACATTTCCTGAGTGGATCTATGACGGCAGCGAGATCGACGATCCGCTCGGCTATGGCGAGCGGGCCGTTCGATTCCTGCGCTCGCTGCGCCATCCCAAGTCCATCCTGCCGAAGCGGGCGTTCCAACTTGACGAGTGGCAAGAGCGGATCGTCAGGCGCATTTACGGCCCGCGCCATCCCAACGGCACCCGGGCCGTCAAGACCGTCATCCTTCTCTTGCCGAGGGGCAACCGCAAGACGAGCCTGTCGTCGGCGCTGTCCATGCTCCACACCATCGGACCCGAGCGCGAGCCGGCGGGCGAGTGCATCTTCGCGGCGGCCGATCGTAAGCAGGCCGGCATCGCCTTCAAGGAGGCGGTGGGCATCGTGCGGGAAGACAAGCGCCTCGTCGCTGCAACCCGCGTTTATGACGCCTTCAACGCCGCCAAGCGCATCACCTATCCGAAGGAAGGCTCCTATCTGGAGGTCATTTCCGGCGATGCCGGGCCGCAGCATGGGCGAACCCCGGCCTTCGTGCTCGCCGACGAAATCCACATCTGGCCGAACCGGCTTCTGTGGGAAGCGCTGACCACCGGCCTGGACAAGACCGACAACCCGCTTCTGATCGTGGCGACCACGGCCGGGCGCGGTGACGACAACCTGGCCTTCGAGGTGATCGACGACGCCCGCAAGGTGGCGCGTGGCGAGGTCGACGATCCGTCCATTCTGCCGATC
Source organism: Consotaella aegiceratis (assembly GCF_036541425.1). Taxonomy (NCBI): domain Bacteria; kingdom Pseudomonadati; phylum Pseudomonadota; class Alphaproteobacteria; order Hyphomicrobiales; family Aurantimonadaceae; genus Consotaella; species Consotaella aegiceratis. Next base: position 15,648 of record NZ_JAZHFT010000053.1, on the reverse strand, counting down.
CTGTTCGAGGCGCCGCGCGATGCCGACTGGCGCGACGAAGACCTCTGGCACCGGGTGAACCCCGGCCTCAAGCACGGCTATCCCAGCCTCGACGGCTTCCGGCGCCATGCCAAGCGAGCCGAGCGCAGCGTCGGCGAGCGCCAGTCGCTGAAACAGCTCAAACTCAACATCTGGCTCGACGCGGCGGCCGATCCGTTCGTGGACATGGACATCTACGACGCCGGGCGGAAGGCGATCGACCTCGACGACCTGCGCAGCGAACCTTGCTGGCTCGGCGTCGATCTGTCCTCGACCGTCGATCTCAGTGTCATTGCCGCCTGCTGGCGCACGGCCGACGGCTATTTCGTCCATCCCTGGTTCTTCTGCCCCGAGGAGACGATCGCAGAGCGCGAGGGCAAGTCGGGCGCCTTCTATTCCGATTGGCGCGACCAGGGCCTGATTACCGCCACCGAGGGCACCGTAATCGACTATCAGGCGATCGAGAACAAGATCGTCGAACTCTGCGAGGACTTCGTCGTTCGCGAGATCGCCTTCGACCCTTTCCTGGCGCGTCAGGTCCAGCCGAAGATCATTGAGATGGGCCTTCCAGCGGTGGACATGCGCCAGGTGCCGTCGCTGATGATGCCGGCGATCCATGAGATGGAGCGCGCCATCCTCGGTGGCGAGTTCATGCACGGCGGCCATCCCGTCCTACGGCATTGCTTCGCGAACGTCGTGGTCAAGCGCAACGACCAGGGCCATGTCGCCAAGTTCACGAAGTCGCGGCAGTGGCTGTCGATCGACGGCGCCGTCGCCTCGGCGATGGCCGTGTCGCGCTGTGCCGGCGGCGAAAGCAGCCGGTCGAGCTACGACGACGCAGACGACGATATCGAGAGCTGGGCTTATGCGTGAGGTGAAATCGTGCCGAACGTGACTGACGACGAGCGGCTGATCGTCCTCGTCGAGGCGAGAATCCGCGACCTCGAGCGCAACATGGCCAAGGCCAGCGCGACGACCGGCCGCGAGTTCAACAAGATACGCCGGTCGAGCAAGAGCGCGACCGCGGCCATGGAAGCCGACATAGTCCGCTCGACGACGCGGATCAACCAGGCGCTGGCGGGCGTCTCGACCCGCATCGGGGCGCTCAGCAGTGCGACCGGGACGGCCGCGTTCGGCAGCATCAAGGCTGGCGCCTTGGGCGTGCTCGCGCCCATCCTCGGTGTCTCGGCGGCGATCGGCAAGGCCAAGGAGGCCATGGCCGATTTTGACAAGATCGCCAAGACGGCCAAAGCGACCGGGCTCGACGGGGAGTTCTATCAGGAATTCGCGTTCGGCGCCGGGCTTGCCGGTGTCTCTGTCGGCGAGCTCGACAGCGCGCTTCTGATGTTCATCAAGAACTCTGCGCAGGCCGCGAACAACCAAGGAACGCTCTATTCCCAGCTCAAGAAGAGCAACCCCGAGCTGCTGAAGGCAATCCAGAACGCGCAATCGCAGCAGGAGCGCCTGCGCCTCGTCGCCGACGCGATCGACAAGGCCTCGTCGTCCACCGAAAAGGCCAACATCGCAACCGCTGCCTTCGGCCGCAACGGCGCCAAGATGGTCAACGTCTTCAACGGCGGGTCCGCGGCCTTGGACCGCACGGCCGCGAAGGCGCGCGAGCTTGGCCTCGTCGTCGACAATGAACTTCTCGCCAGCGCCGAGGATATGAACGACGAGTTTTCGATCGCCACGCAAGTGCTGGACCTCCAATTCAAAAAGGCGCTGATCGGCCTGATGCCGGGCCTTACCGATGCCGCACGAGGGGCTGGCGACTTCGCCAAGCAGATCAACGCCATTTCGGAGGCGATCGACAGCATGCCGGTCCTGCCGGACTTCAGCGGTTGGGCAGCGCATTTTGGGCAAGACGTGCTCGGTCTGCCGGATCTGTCGCAGACCGATCTTGCCAAGGCGCTCGGCGCGAAGTCAGTCGGCGAAGCGAGGATCGGAAAACAGTTCGACCGCACGTCCGGAAGCGGCAGCGGTAACGCCGAGCAGGACCAGGCCATCGCCGCCTATTTCGGAATGCAGGGCGAAGACGGCAGCACGACGCTGCCGACCGTCACAGTGACGTCGACCGCTCCACATGCCTCGTCTTCGACACGATCGTCGCGAGCGCGATCGGCGCTTGGCCGAGGGGCAGCGGCGCTCAATGACTACCAGCGCGAAATCAAGTCGATCCAGGAGCGCACCGCCGCGCTCCAGGCCGAGACGACAGCGCAAGCTGGCATCAACCCGCTGATTGACGATTACGGCTTTACGCTGGAGAAGGCCAAGGCGAAACAAGACCTGCTGAACGCGGCGCATGAGGCTGGCGTCCATGTGACGCCCGAAGTCGAGGCCAATATCGAGAAGCTCGCCGGAGCCTATGCCTCGGCCTCGGCCGCCGCCGACAAACTGGCCAAAAGCCAGGACAAGGCGCGCCAGTCGGCCGAGGATATGGCCAATCTGGAGAAGGACGCGCTCAAGGGCTTCATCTCCGATTTGAACAGTGGCACAGCTCCCGCCGACGCCTTCGCGAACGCCATCCAGAAGATTGCCGACAAACTGCTCGACGAGCTGCTCGATTCCATCCTTCAGGTGAACAACGCCGGCGGCGGTGGTGGGCTGTTCAGCCAGATCTTCGGCTCGCTGTTCGGCGGCGGCATCTCGTCGGGCACGAGCGCGGCCGTTGCGGCCAACCCCGGCGCCGGGCTCTTCGATAAGGGCGGCTACACCGGAGCTGGCGGCAAGCATGAACCTGCGGGCATCGTCCATCGCGGCGAATACGTGATCGACGCGGACACCACCCGCCGCATCGGAGTGGCGAACCTCGACGCTCTTCGCGGTTATGCCGATGGCGGGCTCGTCGGCGGAAATAGATCCTATGCGCCGGTGTCGTCGAGGGCCGCCGCCACGACTGCAACCACCAAGGCTCCGAACGTCACACTCCAGATTTCCAATCAGGGCAACCCAATCCAGGCCGATGACGTGCAGCAGACCAGCGACGCGGACGGCAACGTCGATATCGAAGCCGTCGTTCGTCAAATCGCGCGAGACGAGGTGACGCGGAAGGGGACGCCAACCAACCGAATTTTGAAGCGGGGCGGTTTCAGGATGCCGCTCAGGAATGGGTGATGGCGGTGAATGGCCGAGATCGACTTGAGCGCCAGCTCGTCGCCGCAGTGACCAACCCTCGGCCTCACGTGCCGGAGGCTGGCCGGTTGCTTTGGCAGTGGTTCGGAGAGCTGCACGAGGCGCGCGGCTACGGCATGGTCGGGCCGGACCCGATCAGCCATGTCGAGATCGAGGCGTGGGCGCGGCTACGGCGGGTGCAGCTCCAGCCGCACCACGTCGAGATCGTGCGGGCGATGGATGCGGCATGGATCGAGGCGGCACACAAGCGGAACGATCAAGGCGCGCCGGCCGTCGCTCGCACCACTGACCAACAGATCAACCCAGCAGCTTTCGACGCGGTGTTCGGATGAAGAAAAAGAGTGGGATAAATCGAGATAGGGCGGGCTCGTGGCGAGGTGCCTTCACCGGCTATCCCGAATATCGATACGGCAGCCCAAGGCCGGTAACGCTGCCCAAGATTTTTCGAGGGAATGCCCGCGAACATGTTCTCGACGTTGTGGTCGACGAAATGCGCGACTGGCGCCTGACACCGTTCGAAACGGAAGGCGAGATGACGCATTCGCTACGGTCGAACCTGTGTCTCGTGGGGCATGGCTACGCGAGATCGGACCAGGAAGCGCGGTCGATCGTCGGCGAGGCGCTGCTCCACCTCGGGGCCGAGCGTCCGACCTGGGAGCAGGGGCAGCCCGGCTATATCGACCCGCGCGAAAATTGTGTCCAGTGCGGCAAGCCGCTCGATCCCATAGGCAATGGCAAAGGCTATCGGTTCTGTTCCGAGGTCTGCGCCAAGGCGGCCGTTGAACGGCGCGACTTCGAGAGAAGGGACGAGCGGGACAGGCTCTATGCCGCTGCGCAACGGGTCATCAAGAAGACAAAGACGCGGCCGCGCACTTGCGCATGGTGCGGCGAGGCCTTCCATCCGGTGCGGGAGGCAAGCAAGCAGGAATGCTGCTCATTCAGTTGCAGCGCTGCGCTGAAGCGGGCTCGCAATCCGCCGCCTGTGTTCACGGTCGAATGCACATTCTGTGGCAATGAGTTTGACACAGTCCAGCCGAAGGCGATGTTCTGCTGCAAGGCCTGCACATTGGCTCAGCGCCGGCTTGATCGCGGCATTGTCCCGCAGTTCGTCACAGTCCGAGTGTTCGATCGCTACTTCTCGCGCGACCGCGAGACGGCGCCGCGCGAGATAATCCCGACCAGGTTCGACTACATGTTCGTGCAGCAGGGCGCCCGCATTACCGGAGAGGCGAGGTTGGCGGCGTAGCTTTCAGTGGATCCGATCAACAGATGGAAGACGACTACTACGGCCGGATAATGAAACTGTGGGCGAAAGGCACAACCTCTTGTCGCCGCTCGCGCGCTCTGATCTTCTGGGTCACCATCCAACAAGGGAGGGAGGGATGGCTAGCATCAATGGCTTCTACGCAGGTTTTTTTACCGGCTCTGGCGGCAATGGCATTTCACTATTCATCCTTCGGGATGGGCTCCTCGTCGGAGCAGATGCAGGGCCGGTCTTGTTCGATGGACGCTACAACGCCAATGCTGATGGCAGTTACTCTGGATCAGTAAAAGTCAGTATACCGGCGGGGGTGACGGTCGTTCAAGGGCAAACAGCTCCACAGGGCGGATCTTCTTATGAGGTTAACATAAACCTTGCTGCGGATTTCCTTTCTCGACCCTATTTTGAAGTGCAGACTCCCTTGGGACGGGTAAATGTTCGTCTTCAAAAACTCCGAGAACTCGAATGAACAATGCGGATTTCTGGACTTTTCAGGCCAAAGATATTGTCAGCATTGGAATACTTATTATTACAGCATGGGCCGTCTATTACGGGCCAATCCGTGCAGTTCGAGTGTCTCGGCAGGAGGAGCAGGCTGCCTCAAGAACGAGGCAAAAGGCTGAGATATTTGCGAGCCTTATGAAGACCCGCCGTTTCCAGCTTGATGCTGAGCATGTGGCCGCCCTGAACCTCATCCAGGTCTATTTCAGCGACGAAGAAGCGGTGCTTACTGCCTATAAAGGATACATTCGACTACTGTCTCGGCGTTCAATGCCAGGGGTTGCCGACGAATCGTTCTGGAAAGAGAGAGATGACGCGTTCATCGATCTGGTGTCGCAGATCGCGAGAGCACTCGGGTATCCCCAAGACAAGAAGGAGATAGAGGAACTCGCTTATTCTCCGGAGGGGTGGGCCACGGATCAGGCGACAATCCGAAAGCTCCATGGCTTGCTTATTGACATCTTCGAGCATCGCAGAGCCTTCCCAGTTGTCGCAGCTAGTCCATCTCCGCCTAGTGTGTTCCCGCCGGCTCCTGTTCAGGAATAGCCGCAGTCATTCCAGCATCTGGTTGTTGTTTTTTGCTGCCAGAACATTCAGCGAACGTCTTGCTACCATTTTGCTACCGAATTCGGTAGCAGCAACTGGATTGATGACGGATGGGCGGGGACGTTCGCTCGTCAAAAGCCGGAATTTCCAGGGCTTTGCGGGACGGGGAGGCACCAGCCGGGACGCCCGTGAGCGAATTTCAAGACCGGTGCCTTCAACCGCTCGGCCACCCATCCGTTATGGCGATGCTCTAGCCGGTACGGCGGGGCTCGTGCAAGCCGTTCCAGCCGCGCCCGTCGCCCGATGCCGTCGTAAACGGTCAAGCGTCGAATTTGCTGCGAGCCGAACAGCACGTCGCCCAACCGGCTGAAAAACCTGGGCAGTCCAGCGAATGTAACAAAAAGTTACCGCGCCCGCCGAGTTTTAATCGTGGCGAAATTTGGGCATCTTTAGGGCAAAATCTGTGGTCCGAAGCCTCGAATGGCTTGTGGCCGCTTGGGTGACCTTACGGCAGTAGAACCCTACGGAATCTCTCCAATCGCTTCCTTCTCGTCGATTCCTGCTTGATACTGCGGTCGAAAATGCCCGTCACGGGCTTGCGGCATGCCACATTGGCCTGATGCGCAGCCGCAACAGTCAAGCGGTGGCCGGCCTTATGTGCGCGATGCGGCGATCTATCCTGTGTTGATCTCACGGGAATAGCCGGCTTTAAGAGCGGTCAAGGCACGGGACGACGGGGATATCGTCCCGACAAAATGCCGCCGTTCGCAGCGTGAGGGGATACCGTTCCGGAATGTCTTTGTCAGACCTGACGATCGTGCGTGGCAACGCCGTCGCTGGAGCCTGTCTGATCGCTGCCCTGGCGGCGTTGGCAGGATGCCAGTCTGAATCGGCTGTGCAGACCGAGGAGCAGGCCTCCATCGAGACCACCGTGAAGTTCTCGGCCAAATCGTATGGCGTTCCCGCAAGTCCGCGCGTCACGACATTGGCCAGTGTGCGAAAAGGGGGAGGGCGGTCGCATGTCGGCAAGCCCTACAAGGTGCGCGGCAAATGGTATTACCCCAAGGAAGAGCCGAACTATTCCAAAGTCGGGACGGCGTCCTGGTACGGCCCGAACTTCCACGGCCGCCTCACCGCCAACGGTGAAATCTACGACATGAACGGTTTGTCGGGCGCCCATCCGACCTTTCCGTTGCCGTCCTACGCCCGCGTCACCAATGTGGAAAACGGCCGTTCGGTGATGGTGCGGATCAACGACCGCGGGCCGTTCGCCGATGGCCGACTGGTCGATCTGTCGTCCCGCGTGGCTGATCTCCTGGACTTCAAATCTGCTGGAACGGCCAAGGTCGAGCTCGACTATGTCGGTCGTGCCCCTGTCGAGGGCGACGATACGCAGATGCTGCTGGCTTCCTACCGACCCGGGCCGGACGTGCAGGGCACCGACGATGCCGTGATGGTGGCGAGTGCCGACGCGCCCTCGATGCCCGCCGCAGCCAACGCATTTGCCGGCACCAAGCCCGCTCTGCCGGGCGTTCGTCCTCTCGATGCCATTCAGAATCAGGGTCGCGCCGCGGCCGCCGTGGGTGCGATGATCGCGCCGCTGCCGACCAGCGCGCCGATTCCGCTGCCGCGCGATCGTATGGTCGCGGCGTTTGCTGCGCAGCCTTCGCCGGGTGGCGCCGCGGCGGCAGTCAACGCCTTTGCGGCGGCGCCGGGCGGCGAACGCATCGCCATCGGTGTGATCGAGAGCTCCGAGCTCCGCGAACGGGTGATGGCAGCGGCGTCGGGCCAAGGCCGCATCGTCGCGGAACCGGCCGGCCAGGCCGTGTCGCTGACGCTTCAGTGCGCTGTGGATACAGATGTCGACGGCGTTCTGCGCGCGCTTTGGGCGGCCGGAGCTGAGGACGCCTTCGTCGTTCACGACTGACGTCGGAGCCGGGCCTTCCCGGCCTCGGAACGATCCTGCGGGCGACGAGCCGTCCCGCGATTGGATCGCAGGACCATCGGGCTGTCTTTTGTGCGGCATTCCAGTGTAGAACCGAGCGATGCCGCCTCTTGTCTTTATTCCCCACCGGTTTCTGCGCTCTGCCGCCGCGTTGGCGGCGATCCTGGCCGTGTCCTGGCCAGGCTGCAGCCTGGCGCAGGACGACACCGCCAAACAGCCGGTCGAAACCAGCGCGCAGGAAGCGATCGTTCTCGATGGCGAAAGCGGCGCCGTGCTGTTTGAAAAGAACGCCGACACACCGTTCGAGCCGGCCTCGCTCGCCAAGCTGATGACCATGGAGATCCTGTTCGAGGCGCTGGATGCGGGCGAATTCCGTCTCGATCAGACCTTTCCCGTCAGCACCCATGCCTGGCGCACCGGCGGCGCCCCCTCGGGAGCCGCGACGATGTTCGCCGAGCTCCGGTCCGAAGTGCCGATCGAAGCCCTCATCCGTGGCGCGATCGTGCAGGGAGCCAACGACGCCGCCATCATCATCGCCGAGGGCATGGCAGGCTCGGAGGAGAGCTTTGCGAAGCTGATGAACGCGCGCGCTGCCGAACTGGGCTTGACGCATTCGCACTTCGTCAATCCAACCGGGCTTCCGGCCGAAGGCCAGGAGGCGACGGCGCGCGATCTGGCCGTCCTGGCGAGACATATCGAAGCGAGCCATCGGCAGCTTTATGCGATCTACGGCGAGCCTTCCTTCGAATGGAACAAGATTTTCCAGCGCAATCGGAATCCGCTTCTTTCGATGGATATCGGTGCCGACGGGATGGGAACGGGCTACACCGAAGCCTCGGGCTATTCGCTGGTCGGGGTCACCCATCGCAACGGCCGCTCGACATTTCTCGTCGTGAGCGGCCTGGCCTCCGCCGGTGACCGCGCGGAGGAATCCAAAAGGCTCCTGGAATGGGCTAACCAGGCTTTCCGTCGTCAGAATCTGTTCGCGGCCGGCGACGTCGTCGGCTCTGCGGCGATTTTCGGCGGTACCAGGGCCAGCGTCCCGCTGGCCTCGGATCAGCCGATCATGGCGCTGGTGCCGCTCGATTCGCCGGAGAGCGTCAGCGCCCAGGTCAAATATGTCGGTCCGTTGAAGGCGCCGGTGGCAAAGGGCGACAAGGTGGCGGAGCTCGAAATCCGTATCGACGGGCGGCTCAGCCTGAATGCGCCGCTCTACGCCGCGGCCGACGTGGCGACGGGCACGTTCTCGGAAAGGGCACTGGATGCCGCTGGGGAACTTGCTTTCGGTTGGCTGAAGATGTTCTGAAGCCACGGTGAGAGACAACGGGACATCGGGGCTGTTGGGCGGCTTCTTCATCACATTCGAAGGCGGCGAGGGGAGCGGCAAGACCACCCAGATCGAACGGCTCGCCGAACATCTGCGCGCCAAGGGCCGAACCGTGGTGACGACCCGAGAACCGGGCGGCTCGCCGGGGGCCGACGCGTTGCGCTACGTGATCCTGTCGGGCGCAGCGGAAGCCTTGGGGGCAGGGGCGGAAGCCGTGCTTTTTGCAGCCGCCCGCGCCGATCACGTGGCGCGGCTGATCGCGCCCGCCCTGCGTGAAGGCGCGATCGTCATCAGCGATCGTTTCCACGACTCCACTCGTGTCTATCAGGGGCTCGCGGAGTCCGTGGAGCCGTCACTTCTGCGCTCGCTCGAGCGCGCCGTTCTCGACGGCGTCTATCCCGATCTCACCATCATCCTGGACATTCCGGCTGAGGAAGGGCTGGCCCGGGCGACGGCTCGCCGCAAAACGGAGGCGGCCGACCGCTTCGAAAAAGAGGACGTGGCGATCCATGAGGCCCGCCGACAGGCTTTTCTTGAGATCGCTCGCGAGGAGCCTGCTCGCTGCGTGGTCGTCGACGCGCGAAAGCCGGTCGATCGGATCGCGGCCGAGATCGCGGCGCTGGCGGATGAACGCATCGCCGAGAGCGACGGCGTCGGGCAGCAGCCATGAGCCTGACGCCAATCCAGGGGCCCGAGCAGCACGATACGCTGGAAGGCGTTCCATCCCCCGCGGCAACGCCGCAACTGATCGGCCACCGTCCCCAATGGGACGAGCTTCTGGCCGCGCGCCGCGACGGTCGGCTGCACCATGCCTGGCTGTTCCAGGGACCGCGCGGCGTGGGCAAGGCGACGGCCGCCTTCGCCTTCGCCCGGGCTCTGGTGGCGCCGGCAGGCGGCGGCGATGCAGCCCAGAGCGAGGCGATCGCCCGCCAGATTGCCCAGGACAGCCATCCCAACGTCCTCCACATCACGCGGCCGCCGGCCGATCGGGGCAGCGGTTTCAAGACCGCCATCACGGTCGACGAGGTGCGCCGCCTCAATCGATTCTTTCATTCGACCACCGCGGGCGGCGGCTGGCGTGTCGCCATCGTCGATCCCGCCGACGACATGAACCGCAACGCCGCCAACGCGCTGTTGAAGATTCTCGAGGAGCCGCCGGCCCGCTCGATCATCCTGATCACCAACCATGCGCCGGGACGACTGCTGCCGACCATCCGGTCGCGCTGCCGCACGCTGCGGTTCGCGCCGCTGGATCCGCCCGATCTGTCGCGCATCCTGGAGGGCCTGCCACTGCAGCTCGCCGCGAGCGAGATCGGCAGCGCCGTCGATCTCGCCCAAGGCAGCGCACGCAAGGCGATCAGCTTCGCCGCGAGCGGTGCCATCGAGGTGGAAGCCCGCGTTCGCGCGCTTCTCGATCACGGCGAGCCGGACTGGCACGAGATTCAGGGTCTGGCCGACGCGCTGGTGCTGAAAGGCCGGGAGTCGGCCTACGAACTGACCATCGAGCTCGTGCTCAAGCTCGTGGCGGAGCTGGCAGAGGCGCGGCTTGCGGCCGGGCAGAAGCCTGCTGCAGCCCGCTTGGCGGCCTATTGGCAGTCGGAAAGCGAACGCTTCGCGACGGCGGCCGCCTACAATCTCGATCGTAAACAGGCGCTGCTGACCTTCTTCCTGGGATTCTTCGCGCTCCGCAGCGAGATGGGATCGTCGGCCGCCTAGATCGCGCATTGAGGCGACCGGCAGGATGGCCTATGTGACCTCGATAGCCTCCAGATGAAATCACGAAGACCGATGCCCGAACGCTTTTATCTCACGACGCCGATTTTCTATCCCAACGGCAAGCCGCATATCGGGCACGCCTACACGGCGATCGCGTCCGATGCGCTGGCGCGTTTCAAGCGGCTGGACGGATATGATGTCTTCTTTCTCTCCGGCACCGACGAGCACGGACTGAAGATGCAGCAGACGGCGCAGGCGGAAGGATTGACGCCGCTGGCGCTGGCCGATCGCAACTCGGCGATCTTCAAGGACATGCTGGCGTCCCTCGGCTGTTCGAACGACGACTTCATTCGCACCACCGAGGCGCGGCACGAGGCGGCGTGCCAGGAGATCTGGCGGCGCATGGCGGCCAATGGCGACATCTATCTGGATCGTTACAGCGGCTGGTATTCGGTGCGCCAGGAGGCGTATTTCGACGAATCCGAGACCACCGTCGGCGAGGACGGCGTTCGCCGCGAACCGCTGGGTTCGCCCGTCGAATGGAACGAGGAGGAAAGCTATTTCTTCCGCCTCTCGGCCTTCCAGGACCGGCTCTTGCAGCTCTACGAGTCCGAGCCGGACTTCATCGGACCGAACGAGCGACGCAACGAGGTGATGTCCTTCGTGCGCTCGGGGCTGAAGGATCTGTCGATTTCGCGCACCACCTTCGATTGGGGCGTGCCGGTGCCCGGCGACGAAAAGCACGTCATGTATGTCTGGGTCGACGCGCTGACCAACTACTGGACCGCGACGGGATTTGCAGGCGAGGGCGGGCGCACCGACTTCTGGCCAGCCGACCTGCACGTGGTCGGCAAGGACATCGTGCGCTTCCACGCCGTCTATTGGCCGGCCTTCCTGATGTCGGCCGGCATCGAGCTGCCCAAGCGCGTCTTCGCTCACGGCTTTCTCTTCAATCGCGGAGAGAAGATGTCGAAATCGGTCGGCAACGTCATCGATCCGTTCGCTCTGGTCGAGACCTACGGCCTCGACCCGCTGCGCTATTTCCTCTTACGTGAGGTGCCGTTCGGCCAGGACGGCAGCTATTCGCACGAGGCCATCGTCAATCGCATCAACTCCGATCTCGCCAACGACCTGGGCAATCTGGCGCAGCGTTCGCTGTCGATGATCGGCAAGCATTGCGAGGGCAGGGTGCCGCAACCGGGCGCCTTCACGGAGGCCGACGAAACGCTGCTCGGCGCCGCGCGCGGCCTGCTCGAACGCGCCCGCCTGATGATGGACAGGCAGGAGATCCATCAGGTGCTGGGCGCGCTGTTCCAGGTCGTCTCGGACGCCAATCGCTATTTCGCCGTCCAGGAGCCCTGGGCGCTGCGCAAGACCGATATCGGGCGGATGAACACGGTGCTCTATGTCACGGCCGAGGTGCTGCGCCGGATCGGTGTCCTGCTGCAGCCGTTTGCGCCGGAAGGCGCGGGGCGGCTTCTGGATGTCCTGAACATCGCGACCGCCGAACGGAGCTTCACCGAGCTGACGCCGGACGTCGCGCTGGCGCCGGGACGCGACTTGCCGCCACCGCGGGCGGTCTTCCCGCGCTTCGTCGAACCCGAGACACCGGCGGCATCATGACCGCGCCGTTTTTGGTCGACAGCCACTGCCATCTCGATTTTCCGGATTTCGAGGGGCAGGAGGTAGATCTCGTGGCGCGCGCCGGAGAGGCCGGCGTGCGCCGCATGGTGACGATCTCCACGCGGGTGCGCCAGCTCGACCGGCTGATCGCGCTCACCGAGCGCTTCGAGGAGGTTTATGCCAGCGTCGGCACGCATCCGCACAATGCCGGCGAGGAACCGGGCATCGCGACCGAAGAACTTATCCGGCTAAGCGCGCATCCGAAGATCGTGGCGATCGGCGAGGCGGGCCTCGACTACCATTACGACAAGGCGCCACACGACACGCAGGCCGTCGTGTTCCGCCGCCACATCCATACCGCGCGCGAGACCGGTCTGCCGCTGGTGATCCACGCGCGCGAGGCGGACGACGACATGGCGGCGATCCTGCGCGAGGAAAGTACCGTCGGATCGTTCCCGTTCATCCTGCATTGCTTTTCCTCGGGGCGCGCGCTTGCCGAAACCGGCCTTGAGCTCGGCGGCACGATTTCCTTTTCCGGCATCCTGACCTTCAAGCGGTCGGAAGACATCCGAGCGATCGCCGCCGACGTGCCGATGGACCGTCTTCTGGTGGAGACGGACGCGCCGTATCTCGCGCCGCCGCCGTATCGCGGCAAGCGCAACGAGCCGGCCTATACGAAGTTGACAGCCGAGGTTCTGGCGGAGACCAAAGGCGTGTCCTACGAGGAGATCGCGCGCCAGACCTCCGACAACTTCTTCCGGCTGTTTTCCAAAGTGCCGGACCCAAGAGGCTGAGCGGTCCGGTGGCCGATAAGATGCGTTTCGTGCTCCTGGGGTGCGCCTCGTCGCCCGGCGTGCCACGGCCGACCGGCGATTGGGGCGCCTGCGATCCAGCGAACCCGAAAAACCGGCGCACACGCCCGGCGGCGCTGGTGCAGCGGCGCGGCGCGGACGGCGGCCTGACCACGATCGCCATCGACTGCGGCCCGGATTTTCGCCAGCAGATGCTCTCGGCAGAGGTCGAAACGCTCGACGCCGTGGTCATCACGCATCCCCATGCCGATCATGTGCACGGGATCGACGACGTGCGTAGCTTCGCCCAGAACCAGAAGATCCGCATGCCGATCCACGCCGACGAGGCGACGTTCGCGCGTCTGCTCGACGCCTTCGGCTACTGCTTCGTCCAGGCGCCGGGCAGCGGCTATCCGCCGATCGCCGAACGGGTGCCGATCGTCGCCGGCCGGCCCTTCGAGATCGACGGTGCCGGCGGGCCGATCCGCTTTCTGCCGTTCGAACAGATCCACGGCGACATTCATTCGCTCGGCTTTCGCATCGGCGATCTCAGCTACTGCACCGACGTGAGCGACTTTCCGACCGAGGCCGTGGACGCGATCCGTGGCAGCCGCCACGTCGTCATCGACGCGCTGCAATACCGCACGCATCCGAGCCATCTGTCGGTCGACCAGGCGCTCGGCTGGATCGAGGTCTTCGGTGTTGCCGGCGCGACGTTCACGCATATGCATACGCCGCTGGACTATGACACGCTGTGCCGCGAACTGCCTGCGCATATCCGGCCCGGCTACGACGGACTGGTTCTCGACATCGAGGACGGCGGATAGAAAGCGTTTGAGATCAACGCGATGCGCGGGCTTTCTCGCATAACTGTTCGATCTGCCGCGCCTCCTTGCCGAACACGGAGTGCGGACCGGCGAAAGTTGGTCGGCCCGCTGGACCGCTTGGCAGGCCTCACTCATTCCGGCGATTCATCCGAACGATCAAAGGCTTACGAGATCACCGCAATCGCGGGATGGATATCAAATTCAGTTCCATAATCTATCTTATGCAACTTTGATGTATGGGTTAGTTGAGGGATGCTGGTTGCGAGATCGCGCTGGCCTGCCCTCACCATTGTCTCCGGCTCCGGCTCCGGCTCAGGGTCAGGGTCAGTATCGGGTCGATCGGCCTTTGACGGATGGACGAGAGGCTTTGTCGGTGCGGCGGACTCAGTTTCCATCGGGCGCGCGAAGCCTCGGTTATATGGCGCCGATGTCCCAGGGTCTGCTCAGGATCTTGCCGCCGAGCCGCCCACGATCCAGCCGCCAAGCGCACTCGATCGGCTCCGCGCCGGGGTACTGAACCGTCGCGCGTGCCGTTTTGTTCGAAAAACATTGGCGCACCGTCGATGCTCGATCGCCAAGTCCGAATCATCGAAGGCCATGATCGGGACTGCCACATGGCTTGGCTTTGAAACCGGTTCGCGCGGGTTCTGGATGGGCCGGCTTGCAAGCGTCACCGTCTTGGTCCAAGCCAGTGCTTTCGGAATTGTCGGGAGTTCGAACGGTGCAGTCATCGCGTGACATCAGCCGGCTGGTCGAGATCATGGCCGCTCTGCGCAATCCTGACGGCGGCTGTCCCTGGGATGTCGAGCAGACGTTCGAGACGATCGCCCCCTATACGATTGAGGAAGCCTACGAAGTGGCCGACGCCATCGAACGCGGCAATCCCGAAGATCTGCGCGACGAACTCGGCGATCTGCTGCTCCAGGTCGTCTATCACGCGCAAATGGCCGAGGAAGACGGCCTGTTTGCCTTTCCCGATGTGGTCGAGACGGTGACGCGCAAGATGATCCGCCGCCATCCGCACGTCTTCGGCGACGTCGAAGCTCGCAATGCCGGCATGGTCGCGGGTCTTTGGGAGCGGATCAAGGCCGAGGAACGTGCGGAAAAAGCCGCGCTCCGGGCCCAGCGACTTGCGGCCAACGGCGCGGATGCGCAAGCCGATGGCAACGCCGCGAAGCCGTCGCACCTCGACGGCCTAACCGCCGCCCTGCCCGCTTTGACCCTGGCGCTCAAGATCCAGCAGCGTGCGGCGCGCGTTGGCTTCGACTGGAGCGAGCCCGAGCCGATTCTCGACAAGATCGCCGAGGAGGTCCGGGAGTTTTCCGAGGTCGCCGTTGGCGATGCCGACCGCCTGGAGGACGAGATGGGCGATCTTCTCTTCAGCCTCGTCAACCTGGCGCGTCACCATGAAATCGACCCGGAAAAGGCGCTGCGCCGCTGCGTGCGCAAATTCCGCAGTCGGTTCTCCTATATCGAGCGAAAGCTGTTCGAGGCCGGCGCGACGCTCGAAGAGACCAGCCTCGACGACATGGAAGCGCTCTGGCAGGAGGCGAAGACGGCACCCCGCGCGCCCTGAGAATACACCGCCCGCGGGTGACGCCGTGGATCGGCAAGCGCCTATGCGCTACGACTGAGCGACCAGCGTCCTGTGCCCGCCGATAGCTGTGCTGATTTCGTCACCCGTGAAGAATTGGGAAGCCCTTGAAAAGGCTTCCGGATCATGGTTGGCGGAGATTTTTCTTTTGCAGGATTGAGTCATTTGGGCTGATAAACTTGCAAATTGCGTTGGCGCTGCGGGCGTGATTCACTGGTTCCCGGATCGGTGATCGGGGAGCTTTTCGATGCGTCCGAAGGAGCGGCGGGACAGCGGGCAGAGCGATCTGTTCCGGGCTCGGCTTGATCAGATCGTCGACCCGCACCACGCGCTGGTCCGGCTCGGGCGGGCGATCGACTGGCGCTTT
>NZ_JAZHFT010000052.1:0-27875 GCF_036541425.1 Consotaella aegiceratis | reverse complement strand
CCTGCCGAATATCTGTCGCTGATCTCCAACGCCATCCGCATCTCCCTCGTCGCATCTAGTACGAAGGAATCACGGTCGCCGAAGCCACGCAAATCACGCCAGAGTCAGATCATCCGCTCAGCGGTATTAGCGGCCGCGCATCCCGAGCATGATCATCGTCACGTCGGCGTGGCTGCTGCGGCCTGATCGGACGGTTCGTCGCCGTCGCCGCCGGTGATCGCGTCCATCACCCAATTGACCGCCCAGCTGACCGAGCCGACGGTGACGCGCTTGAAGCCATCCCAACTGCGTTGCAGCAGCGAGGCACGCTCGACGGCATGGCCTGCCACCAGCGGCACCTCGCGCAGCACCTTGCCGCCGCGACTGACCACATAGGTACCGATCTGGTCTCCCTCGGCCACGGGAGCCAGGACCGGATCGGCGTTGACGCGCGTCTCGATATCGTCCGCGCTGCCCCGCGCGGCCAGGATCTGCACGCCTTCCGTCGCCACCAGGGGCACCGACTCCGCTTGGCCGCCGGAAACCGCCGCGCTGGCGACCTCCGTGCCTTGGGCGAGAACCTCGCGCTGCTCGAAGGCGCTGAAGCCGTAGCCCAGCAGTTTGCGCGCCTCGTCGGACCGTTCCTGGATCGACTTCATGCCGCTCATGGCCAGAACCACCCGGCGATCGCCCTGCTTGGCCGAGGCGACGAGCCCGTAGCCGGCTTCGGAGGTATGGCCCGTTTTCAGCCCGTCGGCGCCCATGCCGAGGCCGAGAAGCGGATTGCGGTTGTGCTGGGTGATGCCGTTGAAGGTGAACTCCTCCTCGGCGAAGATCGGATAGCGATCCGGATAGGCCTTGATCAGGTGCTCGGCGAGATGCGCGAGGTCGCGCATCGTGACGTACATGTTCTCGTCGGGCAGGCCGTCGGGATTGGTGAAATGCGATCCGGTCAGCCCGATCTCCTTGGCGCGCTGGTTCATCATGTCGGCAAAGACATCGCTCGATCCCGCGATACCCTCCGCCGAAACGATGGCGGCGTCGTTGCCCGACTGGATGATGATGCCTTTGATCAGATCGTCGACGCTGACCATCGAGTGGACCGGGAGAAACATCGTCGAGCTGCCCGAGGATGCGCCGCCGGTACGCCAGGCATATTCGGAAACCGGAAACTCTTCGTCGAGCGTGATCTGGCCGGTTTCGAGCTCATGAAACATCACCTCAACGGTCATCAGCTTGGCGAGGCTTGCCGGGGGTACCGGCGCGTCGGCGTCTTTTTCGTAAAGAACGTCTCCGGTCGCGAAGTCGACCAGGAGAGCGTGCGGAGCGCTGGTTTCGATGGCGGCGGCCGGCGAGGCCAAGCCGACAAATGTTGCGAAAGCCAGACAGGCCGCCCTCGCAGTCACCCGAGCCCTACCGACGTCCTTGATCCTCGGTCGTGGCATATCGTCGCCTTCTCAGTCTGGGATTTCGTCGCTCGCGCTCGCGAATCATCGTCCGACCACGAGGCCTTAACCTATCATACCGCATTGCGGCTTCTGCGAGGGAACCAAACCGGCCCCAACGGTATTAGGCAACCAACTAAACCATCGTGGATGGAGATTTTCATGGCTTTTTCTAAAAAAGCCGTTGTTGGTGCAGTCCTGGCCTCATTCGTTGCTTTTCCCGCCTTGGCGGTTGCGGTTCCCGGCCCGAACACCACCGATAACGTTCAGCTGCAGTCTGACGCCACACCGATCGAACTTGCCGCCATCCCGTTGCCGACCCCGCGCCCTGTGGCGATGAAGGCTACGGCGGAGATCCGGCGCACGGACGACGGTATCCGCATGGTCGGTCCCAGGTTCTTCCCGGACCATTGATCGACATCCGCAGCTTTCGCTGAACGCTGCAATTCGTAAGCAATCCAAAATATTCAGGAGTGTCACATGAGTACAGTTGGCGGCCCGGGAGATCCCAACGACCGCACGGTCATCGTCAACAATGACCGCGGCCCTGGCGGCGGGGGCGGCGGCGCCGGCGGATGGTTCATCGCCGGCATTCTGCTGGTCGTCCTGGTGGTGGCCTTCTTCCTCTATCAGGGCGGAATGTTCGGCGGGGGCGGCGGCGACGTGAATGTCGACCTGCCGGACGTCAACGTCGAAGGCGGTGGCGGGAGCGGCGGCTGAGCGCCTCCGATCCTCCTCGATGTTCGGGCCTGCGGGAGTTTTTTCCCGTAGGCCTTTTCTTTTCTGTCTCCGCGCCATCCGGTGCAACGATGATCGAGATCAAAGCGTCGATCCAGACGCTCTGGTCTATGATCCCTTCATGATGGTCTGGAGCAGGATTTCTCGCTTGCCGGCGAGATTGGCATTGGCGATCGTGCTGCTGACGGCGTTCGCCGCGGCGCCGGTCGGTTTTGCTCGCTCCACCCATGCCGGCCTGAAATTCACCGCAGCCTCGATGGTCGATCGTTCGCGTTGTCCGGGACAACGGCAGTCTACGCCTGAGCGAGGCGACCAGACGTCGGCGGTGTCCGATGCGCACTGCATGATCCACTGCCTCTCCTCCTACATCGCGGCCGGAGCGCCTGATCTTGGCCCCGGCGCGTTCGACCGCGACCGGCCCAGCCGCCGGCTTGCGGCGTTCGCCGGTCTGCGCGGGACGGAGATCGACAAGCCGCCCAAGGCCTAGTCTTCAGACGGCGTTTCGTGCCTCACGAACGATCCCGGCGCTGAGCCTCCAATGACCGGGGCGTGCCGCTTCATGGCGATCGTCGCAGGCCGTCACGCTCAATCCCCAGGATTTGCGGCTGGTTCGCTCCGTCCCCCACACGGGGTCCTCGGATCGGCGAAGGCCGCATGATGAAGACAAGGATCAATCCCATGAAATCGAAATCCCGCAAGAAGCTCGCCGTGGCGTTGGGGCTTGCAGGCCTCGTCGTGGTGTCGGGAAGCTATCTCGCTCAGGCCGAGGGCCGGATCGAGGTGTTCTCGGCCGAAGGGTGCGCCTGCTGCCACGAATGGATCGCGCATATTGAAAAGTCCGGCTACGAGGTCGACAGCAAGGTGATCGACTACGACGCGCTCGACGCCATCAAGACCAAGGCCGGGCTCGCGCCCGATCAGACCTCCTGCCATACGGCGTTCCTCGACGGCTATCTCATCGAGGGGCATGTCCCCGCCCGTGAGATCGACCGGCTGCTGAAGGAGCGACCGGACGCCAAGGGGCTGGCCGCGCCCGGCATGCCGGTCTCGGCGCCGGGGATGAACGCGGGCGACGAACCGTACGATGTGCTCCTGATCCACAAGGACGGCAGCACCGAGATCTACGCCCACTATCGTTAGGGCGCGGTGCCTCCGTTCGAGCCGTACAAAACGCCGCTCGAACGCTTTGGTCCGCCATATCGAATGATCTGAAAGACGGACTTCGATCTCGGACGGAGCAATGGGTGCCGAACGAATCGGGCAGGGGCGGACAACCGCTCCTATCTCGGTTATGAGGCCTGGAGGCTCGATCGGTCTCCGGTTCACAGCACGTCGTCCGGTAACGTCGGTTCGAGCGAGCCTTTGCGCGATCGTGCGAAGGCCTGGCGTTTTTGTGTGGTCAGGGGGTGGTGCGGACGACCTGAGCGTGCCGATGGTTACACCATACCGTGATCGCGGCCCATCCGGTGATCGCCAGTTCCAGCGCAAAGGTCCAATGCAGTACGAAGTTCCAGGCCCACCAATCGTAGCGGGCCGGAACTTCCACCAGATTCAGCTCGCGATCGGAAAAGGGCTGCCGCCAGGCGATCTCCGCCGCGACACTGTCGAGCACCATGTGCAGCAACAGGTTGGCGAGTGCGACCGCGATGAACAGCCCTGATCCGCGCCAGCGCATCGCCTTCGGGATCAGCCACGAGACCAGGGCCAGGGCCACCCAGAAGAGCGGCCAGTGAAACACGAAGGCATGGTGTGCGGTCCGGCGCTCGTTGACCAGATAGAACCAGGACAGGTCAAGATCGGGCAGAACGGCGGCCACCAGGCCAACGGCCATGAGGCTTCGACGTTGTCGACGGCCTTCGGCCATCCGGTCGGTCAGCAGGTAGCCGGCGGGAAGATGCGCGATGAACATACTCCGCGCCCCTTTGTCTGCGCCCTTGCTTATACGTTCGCGGTCGGAGGAATGAACCACTGCCGCGCTGCGCTCCCCAGACTTTGGGGGCCGAAGACACGGAATCGGGAAACCCGGGTCACAAGGCGGGGCCAAGGCAGCATCTACGGAAGGTGCCATTTTAGGGAGACAAAACTAGAGTTGCGCACTCCATTTTTGACCAGACGATAAAAAATTTGACCTTTTGAAAAAATCTCCTCATTCTGACCGTGCTGGTGCGGCCGGGGCGATGTCCGCGGCCCGCCATGGTCAAGGCTCGAGGAGATGATGCCGCATGACGGAACCGAGCTTGCGTCCCGATATCGCTGCAGGACGGCTGACGGCCGACGCGCTTCGCCAGAACTTCTCCGACATCCATCCGCCGCTCGAGGCGCACGAGGCGCTGGTCGAGGCCGATCGCTGCTATTTCTGCTACGACGCGCCATGCATGAACGCGTGTCCGACATCGATCGACATCCCGCTGTTCATCCGTCAGATCCAGGCGGGCAATCCGAACGGCGCCGCCAAGACGATCCTGTCGGCCAATATCCTGGGTGGCATGTGCGCCCGCGTCTGTCCGACCGAAACGCTCTGCGAAGAGGTCTGCGTGCGCGAGGTGGCGGAGGGCAAGCCGGTCCAGATCGGATTGCTGCAGCGTTATGCGACCGATCATCTGATGGAGAAGGGCGCCCAGCCCTTCAAGCGCGGCGAGCCCACGGGCAAGCGTGTCGCGGTTGTCGGCGCCGGCCCGGCGGGTCTCTCATGCGCCCATCGCTTGGCGATGCTCGGTCATGAGGTGACGCTCTACGAGGCGCGGCAGAAGCCGGGCGGGCTCAACGAGTACGGTATCGCCGCCTACAAGGCGACGAACGATTTCGCCGCGTGGGAAGCCGCCTTCATCCTGTCGATCGGCGGCATCACACTTGAAACCGGAAAAGCGCTCGGCCGCGACATCCATCTGGCCGATCTGGAGCGGGATTTCGATGCGGTGTTCCTCGGCCTCGGGCTTGCCGGTGTCAACGCGCTGGGCGCCGACGGCGAAGAAGCGGGCGGCAGCCATGACGCGGTCGCCTGGATCGCCGATCTGCGGCAGACCACCGATCTCGCCGCGCTGCCGGTCGGTCGTCGGGTCGTCGTCATCGGCGGCGGCATGACGGCGATCGATGCGGCGGTGCAGGCCAAGGCCTTGGGCGCCGAGGAGGTCACCATCGCCTACCGCCGCGGCCAGGACGCGATGAACGCGTCGGGCTACGAGCAGGAACTGGCGGCGACCCGCGGCGTGCATATTCGCTGCAATCTCCAGCCGAAGCGCATCAAGGCCGAGAACGGCCACGTCACGGCCATCGAACTGGAGCGCACGCGCACCGAAGGCGGCCGATTGGTCGGAACCGGCGAGACGGTGACGATCGAGGCAGACCAGGTGTTCAAGGCGATCGGTCAGGCCTTCCGGCCGGACGGCGTCGCCCATGAAACGGTCGCGGTCGAGATGGAGCGCGGTCGCATCAAGGTGGATGCGGACCGCCGCACCAGCCGGGCGAAGGTTTGGGCCGGTGGCGACTGCATTTCCGAAGGCGACGATCTGACGGTGATTGCCGTCGAGGACGGCAAGATCGCCGCCGAGAGTATCCACGCTGCATTGAGGGATCGCGGTGTCCTCGGCCGGCTCGCCGAAAAGGCTGGTGAAGCCGTTGCTGCCGTCATGCCCGCACATCGCTGAAGGAAATCATCGATGGCTGATCTCTCCACCTCTTTCCTTGGCATCTCGTCGCCGAACCCGTTCTGGCTCGCCTCGGCGCCGCCGACGGACAAGGAATACAACGTCCAGCGCGCCTTCGAGGCGGGTTGGGGCGGCGTCGTCTGGAAGACGCTCGGCGAGGACCCGCCGATCGTCAACGTCAACGGGCCGCGCTACGGCGCGATCCACGGGCCGGATCGCCGGCTCATCGGCCTCAACAACATCGAGCTGATCACCGATCGCAGCCTCGACACGAACCTCGAAGAGATTGCGCGGGTCAAACGCAACTGGCCGGACCGTGCGGTCGTCGTCTCCATCATGGTGTCCTGCGAGGAGGACCCCTGGCAGAAGATCCTGGCGCTGGTCGAAGAGACGGGCGCCGACGGCGTGGAGCTCAATTTCGGCTGCCCGCACGGCATGAGCGAGCGCGGCATGGGCTCGGCGGTCGGCCAGGTGCCGGAATACATCGAGATGGTCGCCGGCTGGTGCAAGAAGCACTCGAAGCTGCCGGTGATCGTCAAGTTGACGCCCAACATCACCGACATCCGCTATCCGGCGCGAGCGGCCAAGCGCGGCGGTGCCGACGCCGTCTCGCTGATCAACACGATCTCCTCGATCGTCTCGATCGACCTCGACACCTTCGCCCCCACGCCGACCATCGACGGCAAGGGCAGCCATGGCGGCTATTGCGGCCCGGCGGTCAAGCCCATTGCCCTCAACATGGTGGCCGAGATCGCCCGCGATCCGCAGACCTATGGCCTACCGATTTCAGGCATCGGTGGCATCACGACGTGGCGCGACGCGGCCGAGTTCATCGCTCTCGGCTGCGGCACGGTCCAGGTGTGCACGGCGGTGATGACCTATGGCTTCAAGATCGTGCAGGAGATGATCGCCGGCCTTTCAGACTGGATGGACGAGAAGGGCTATTCGACCATCGAGGATTTTCGCGGCCGCGCCGTCCGCAACGTCACCGACTGGCAGTATCTCAACCTCAACTACGTCACCAAGGCGCGGATCGATCAGGACCTGTGCATCGAGTGCGGACGCTGCCACATCGCCTGCGAGGACACGTCGCATCAGGCGATCACCAACATGGTGGACGGCAAGCGCCACTTCGAGGTGATCGACGAGGAGTGCGTCGGCTGCAATCTGTGCGTCAACGTCTGCCCGGTGGAAAACTGCATCACCATGGAGCGGATCGTCGGCGCCGACCCGCGCACCAGGAAGCCGATCCCGGCAGACTACGGCAATTGGACGGCGCATCCGAACAATCCGATGCGCAAGGAGACCATGCAGTTCGCCCCCGAGCCGATGATTCCCGACGCGGCGGAATGACATCGGGCCGCTGCCCGATCGGGATGATCGATGAGCGTTCGGATGCAGATCGTGGACTGAGCGGCGCCGTTGCGGGCGAGGATGGGTTCGACTGATGACCGGATGAGGCCGTACCGATATTTTGGGTCGCGGCAAACGATTGTCTGTGCTGAAGAATTTTCTTTCGGAGGGGCTGCGCTTCAGCCTGGCACAAGCGGCCTGATTATATGGTGCCCGAAGGATAGACCTTACCGGCTATCTTCAATCTTAACTCTCAAGGGCGCGGCAGCACCTCGAAAACCCCTCATCACTCGCCGCGCCCATCTTTTTCGACATGCAGCTTTCGGTCCCGTGCGGCTCGCCAGGATGGTGCCGCCGTTCGCACCGACGCACCTCGTTGCGCTCATCCCCGCCTGCGCGGGGCCGTATCGTTCAATCCGACGTCTTGGCGGCGCGGGCGCGTCGGGGCGCCTTGCTGCGGCTGGCCGGCTTGGTCGGTGCCCCATCGTCCGGCCGGCGGGCCAACACCATGTAATTGACGTCGAGATCCGGCGAGCGAACGAACGAGTCCGACAGCGGGCGATAGACCACGCCGGTCTCGTCGACCATCGTCAGTCCGGCAGCCTTCACCGGCGCCGCAATCTCGGTCGGGCGCACCAGCTTGGAATATTGGTGCGTGCCCCGCGGCAGCCAGCGCAGCACATATTCGGCGCCAAAGATCGCCATGAAGCCGGCCTTCGGCGTGCGGTTGATGGTCGCGACGAAGAGCAGGCCGCCCGGTTTGACCATGTTTGCGCAAGAGCTGAGGAAGAGATCGACGTCGGAGACGTGCTCGACGATTTCGAGTGCCAGCACCACGTCGAACGTTTCGCCGGCCTGCTCCAGAGCTTCGGACGTCGTTGCGCGATAGTCGATATCGAGGCCCGACTGTTCGGCGTGGATCTTGGCGACTTCGATGTTGGTTTCGGAAGCGTCCGCGCCGACCACCTCGGCGCCGAGCCGGGCCATCGGCTCGCAGATCAGGCCGCCGCCGCAGCCGATGTCGAGCAGGCGGAGCCCTTCGAACGGACGCACCGATTTGAGGTCGAGACCGAAGTTCATCGACACCTGTTCGCGGATATAGTCGAGGCGTACCGGATTGAACTTGTGCAGCGGTTTGAACTTGCCGGCCGGGTTCCACCATTCGCGTGCCAGGCGCGAGAAGCGGTCGATTTCATCGGCGTCGATGGTGGAGTGTGCCGCTTGGCTCATCGTCTTTGGTCCGTTCGGGTATCGTTTCGTGCGTAGGAAGGTCTGGAGTCTCGTCATAAAGTCAAGCCGCGATCGGGGTTCGCGAATCTTGCGGTCACGCTTCAATTCGGGTACTCAGCCCGCGCTCGCCGCGCGACGCGGCCCTACCCGTCGCTTCGCGCATTCCGATTCTCGACGACGGCTTGGCACGACAAGCTCCTACGGGGCAACGGCTCTTCTAAAATGGCGCGTCTGGTTCTCAAATTCGGTGGCACCTCGGTGGCCGACATCGACCGCATCCGGAATGTGGCGCGGCATGTCAAACGCGAGGTGGATGCCGGCCATCAGGTCGCAGTGGTCGTTTCGGCAATGGCCGGCAAGACCAACGAACTGGTGGCATGGTGCCGCGCGGCTTCGCCGATCCACGACGCGCGCGAATATGACGCAGTCGTCGCGTCCGGCGAACAGGTGACCTCGGGGCTTCTGGCGATCACGCTGCAGGCCATGGGCGTCAATGCGCGGTCGTGGCAGGGCTGGCAGATTCCGCTGAAGACGGACGGAGCGCACGGCGCGGCTCGCATCGACGACGTCGACGCCAGCGAGATCGTGCGCCGCTTTGCCGAGGGGCAGGTTGCGGTGATCGCCGGGTTCCAGGGAATCGCGCCGGACAATCGCATCGCGACCCTCGGCCGGGGCGGTTCCGACACCAGCGCGGTTGCCATCGCCGCGGCCGTAAAGGCCGACCGCTGCGATATCTATACCGACGTCGACGGTGTTTATACGACCGATCCGCGCATCGAGCCGAAGGCTAGGCGCATGGCCCGCGTCTCCTTCGAGGAGATGCTGGAGATGGCTTCGCTCGGCGCCAAGGTGCTGCAGGTGCGCTCGGTCGAACTCGCTATGGTGCACAAGGTCCGGACCTTCGTCCGGTCCTCTTTCGACGATCCTGACGCGCCCGGCATGGGAGATTTCGACAATCCGCCGGGAACGCTCATTTGCGACGAGGACGAAATCGTGGAACAGCAGGTCGTGACAGGCATCGCCTACGCCAAGGACGAAGCACAGATTTCGCTGCGGCGTGTCGAGGACCGACCGGGCGTGGCGGCGACGATCTTCGGGCCGCTCGCCGACGAAGGTGTCAATGTCGACATGATCGTCCAGTCGATTTCCGAGGACGGCACGCGCACCGACATGACGTTCACCGTGCCGGCGGGCGATCTGCCGAAGGCGATGTCGATTCTGGAAAAAGCGAAATCCGAGATGCGCTACGACGCCATGCAGAGCGAGGGCGGTCTCACCAAGGTTTCGGTCATCGGCATCGGTATGCGGAGCCATGCCGGCGTTGCAGCCACAGCCTTCAAGGCGCTGGCGAATCGGGGCATCAATATCCGCGCCATCACCACTTCGGAAATCAAGATCTCGATCCTGATCGACGGCGAGTTTACGGAGCTTGCCGTGCGGACCTTGCATTCGATCTACGGTCTGGACAAAGCTTGACAGTGTGACGCGACTGGTTCGTCCTTCTTTGGCACGGACCCGTCGTTTCGGACATCCTGGTCGGCCGGCTGGCCGCCCGATGCACTAGAAGACGAGATGGATCCTTTGGAGACTGGCGATCCAGTAGGCCCGCGCGTCCTTATGCGGCGCATCAGGGGGCTCATGGCCGAACCGCTCGAGCCGCAGCAGCGGCTCGACGAGATCGTGCGCCAGATCGCCAAGAACATGGTGGCCGAGGTCTGCTCGCTTTACGTGCTCCGGGCCGACGGCGTGCTGGAGCTCTATGCGACCGAGGGTCTCAATCCTGGCTCCGTGCATCACGCCCAACTGCGCCTCGGCGAAGGCCTGGTGGGCACCATCGCGGCGACAGCGCGGTCTCTGAACTTGCCCGAGGCACAGAAGCACCCCGCCTTCACCTATCTGCCGGAGACCGGGGAGGAGATGGTCAACTCCTTCCTCGGCGTGCCGATTCTGCGCGCCGGCCGCACGCTCGGCGTGCTCGACGTGCAGAACAAGGACAAGCGGATCTATCGCGAGGAAGAGGTCGAGGCGCTGGAGACGGTCGCCATGGTCGTCGCCGAGATGATCGCGGCCGGCAGCCTGGAAGGGCTGTCGCGACCCGGCGTCCAGCTCGACCTGACGCGCCCGGTGTCCTTCACCGGTACGCCGCTGTCCGATGGCATCGGCTTGGGCCGCGTAGTCCTGCACGAGCCGCGCGTCGTCGTCATGAACCTCTTCAACGAGGACGTGGAGACGGAGATCGATCGCCTGGAAGGCGCGCTCGACGCCTTGCGTGTCGCGATCGAGGACCTCCTGTCGCGTCGGGATATCGCGGTCGAGGGCGAGCACCGTGCGGTGCTCGAAGCCTATCGCATGTTCGCCCATGATCGCGGCTGGGTGCGGCGGCTCGAGGAGGCGGTGCGCAACGGTCTGACGGCCGAGGCGGCGGTGGAAAAGGTCCAGAGCGACATGCGCGCGCGCATGATGCACATGACCGATCCCTACATCCGCGAGCGTCTGCACGATTTCGACGACCTGGCCAATCGGCTGCTGCGCCAGCTGATGGACGGCCCCGACGACTCCGAGGCCGACGGCCCGCAGGACGCGGTGCTGGTGGCGCGCTCGATGGGCGCGGCCGAACTTCTCGACTACCGCCGCGAC
This sequence comes from Consotaella aegiceratis, assembly GCF_036541425.1. Lineage (NCBI taxonomy): Bacteria > Pseudomonadati > Pseudomonadota > Alphaproteobacteria > Hyphomicrobiales > Aurantimonadaceae > Consotaella > Consotaella aegiceratis. The sequence goes on along the minus strand of NZ_JAZHFT010000052.1, from coordinate 16,849 downwards.
CGCGTGCGCGGCGTGGTTCTGGAAGAGGGCACGCCCACCAGCCACGTGGTGATCGTGGCGCGCGCCTTGGGCGTTCCCGTCGTGGGACAGGCCAAGGGCGCCGTCTCGATGGCCGAGAAGGGCGATGCCATCATCGTCGACGGCGATGACGGCGGCGTTCATCTGCGTCCGCCGTCGGATGTCGAGACCGTCTTCACCGAGAAGGTCAAGTTCAGGGCCAAGCGTCAGGAGCAGTACCGCGCGTTGCGCGGGCTGCCGGCCGAGACCAAGGACGGCATCGCCATCGATCTGATGATGAATGCCGGCCTGACGGTGGACCTGCCGCAGCTCGACGAATCCGGGGCCGCCGGGATCGGTCTGTTCCGGACCGAATTGCAGTTCATGATCGCCTCGACCATGCCCAAGGTGGTCGCGCAGCAGCGGCTTTATTCCGCCGTGCTCGACGCGGCAGGCGACCGGCCGGTCACCTTCCGCACGCTCGACGTCGGCGGTGACAAGCTGCTGCCTTATCTGCACCAGACGCCGGAAGAGAACCCGGCGCTCGGCTATCGCGCCCTGCGGCTGACGCTCGATCGGCCCGGCCTGATGCGCACCCAGCTCAGGGCGCTGCTCAAGGCGGCGGGTGGCCGTGAACTGCGCGTCATGTTCCCGATGGTCACCGAACTGGAAGAGATGAACGCGGCGCGCGAACTCGTGCAGCGCGAGATCGACCATCTCTCCCGTTTCGGCCATGTGCTGCCCGATAAGATCAAGCTCGGTGCGATGATCGAGGTGCCGTCGCTCCTGTTCCAGATGGACGAGCTGATGGGCATCGTCGACTTCGTGTCGGTGGGCTCGAATGACCTGTTTCAGTTCTTCTGCGCGATCGACCGCGGCAATGCGCGGCTCTCGGGACGCTACGGCGAGCTTTCGGCGCCGTTTCTGCGGGCCCTGCGCTCGATCGTCGAAGCCGGCCGCCGCCATGGCGTTCCGGTGACGCTCTGCGGTGAACTGGCGGCGAGGCCGCTTTCGGCACTCGCGCTCATCGCGCTCGGCTTCCGCTCGATCTCGATGGCGCCGGCGGCGATCGGGCCGGTCAAGGCGGCGCTCATGCAGCTCGACGTGGCGGCGCTGACGCCGGTGGTCAACGGCTTCGTCGACGCCGCGCCAAGCTCCATCCAGCTGCGCGATCTGCTGGTGGATTTCGCCAAGACTCATTCGATCCCATATTAGCGGGGAACAGGCGCTGATTCGCGTTGCTGGCGGGGCGCTCGTCGAGCCGCCCCGCGGCGCGGAGCATCGCGCTCCCAATCTGAAATAGAACAGACATGGTTACACTGCCTGAAGACAGCATGGACGAGCTGGTCAAGCGCTTCGCCTATCTGGAGGCGGAGATGGCCAAGGGCGGCGATCGCGCCGACTTTGCAGGGCTGGCCAGCGATTACGCGGGTCTGGAGCCCATCGTGGCCGCGATCCGGACCTATCGATCGGCGCAGCAGGAGGCGCGCGATCTCGAGACGCTGCGCGACGATCCTTCGGCCGAGCGCGAGATGCGACAACTCGCGGAGGCCGAACTGCTCGATCTCGAAGACCGGCTCGAGGAGCTTGCCGGCCAGATCCAGATCCTGCTCCTGCCGAAGGACGAGGCGGATGAGAAGGGCGCCATTCTGGAAATCCGGGCCGGCACGGGAGGCTCCGAGGCGGCGCTGTTCGCCGGCGACCTCTTCCGCATGTATCAGCGCTATGCCGAATTGCACGGCTGGAAGGTCGAGGTCCTGTCCGCCAGCGAAGGCGACGTCGGCGGCTACAAGGAGGTGATCGCCTCGGTCAAAGGGCGCGGCGTGTTCTCCAAGCTCAAGTTCGAGTCGGGTGTCCATCGGGTGCAACGCGTGCCCGAGACCGAATCGGGCGGCCGCATCCACACGTCGGCGGCCACCGTCGCGGTGCTGCCGGAAGCTGCCGATATCGACGTGGATGTCCGCCAGGAGGACATCCGCATCGACACCATGCGCTCCTCCGGCGCCGGCGGGCAGCACGTCAACACGACGGACTCCGCAGTGCGCATCACCCATCTTCCGACAGGCATCGTCGTCACCTCCTCGGAAAAGTCGCAGCACCAAAATCGGGCGCGCGCCATGGAGGTCCTGAAGGCGCGTCTCTACGATCTCGAACGCCAGCGCGCCGACAGCGAGCGCTCGGAGGCACGGCGCACGCAGGTCGGCTCCGGCGACCGGTCGGAGCGCATCCGCACCTACAATTTCCCGCAGGGGCGGATCACCGATCACCGCATCAACCTGACGCTCTACAAGCTCGACCGGTTCATCGCGGGCGAGATGGACGAACTCATCGATGCCCTGACGGCCGAGGACCAGGCTGCACGGCTGGCCGCCGTCGGTGCGGAAGGCTGACGGAGCGCCGACGATGCCGACGCTCGCCGAGGTTCTGGCCGAGACGCGTCGGCGCTTTGCCGAAGCGTCGCTTGCGACGCCCGATCTCGACGCCCGCTTGTTGGTCGGTGCGGCCTTCGACGTCGATCGGGCCGGCCTGATTCTGCGAGGTCAGGACCTAGCCCCTCAAACCGGGCTCGATCGTCTTCAGCCGCATGTCGAACGGCGGCTCAGGGGCGAACCGGTGCATCGGATTCTGGGTCGGCGCGCCTTCTACGATCACGAGTTTCGCCTGTCGCCCGAGACGCTGGAGCCGCGCCCCGACACCGAAATTCTCGTGGACCTGAGCCTGAAGGCGCTGGCCGAGGTGGTCGCGGCGAAAGGCCAGTGCGTGTTCGCCGACGTGGGGACGGGAACCGGGGCGATTGCCGTCTCGCTGCTGGCGGCGGTTCCGCAAGCCGAGGCGATCGCGATCGATCTGTCCTTCGGGGCGCTGCTGACCGCCAGGGTCAATGCGCAAGAGGCCGGCGTGGCCGACCGCTTCCTTCCTGTCCAGGGCGATTATCTCGCGGCGCTCGCCGCCCCCCTTGATGTGGTGGTCGCCAATCCCCCATATATCGAACATGACGAGATCGGCCGCCTTGATCCACAAGTGCGCGATTTCGATCCTCATTTGGCGCTCGACGGCGGTCCTGACGGGCTTGACGCCTATCGCGCCTTGGCCGGCCAAGCGCCGCATATTCTCATGGACACAGGCAGCGTGCTGGTCGAGATAGGGTTGGCTCAAGGTCGCGCCGTTAAGAATCTCTTTGCGCAGAGCGGTTTTTCCTGCGCAATGGCTTTGCAGGACCTTGCTGGGGTCGAGCGGGCGCTTTGGTTTCGTCGCGGCGGTGTTCCGATGGCAAACTGACGCAGAATTTTCATACGGTGGTGGCAAAAAACGCTTGTGGCCTGCCGATGAAGACTCTAGGGTTTGCCTACATTGCGGAAAATCGAGGGGGACATCCCACCGCGCACGAACCGTCAGAACCGGCGGACGACTGGCAAGGGATGCTCGAGATGGCTTGAAGCCGCCCGCAGAACTGGCGGTGTGGATCGCTTGGCCTAATCGGCAATTAATTCTTGGAAACGGCAGCGCGCAAAGCGTGTGCTGCGCATCTATGCGAAGTGGCGCATTGTCCTTCGCGGTGAGGGGCCTAACCGGCGATACACCGGATATCATCGAAGACAGGAAGAGCATGAGGCCAGGACAGCAGAACAAGCGTATGCGTGGACGCGGACGCAAAGGGCCCAATCCACTCTCGCGCAGTTATGAATCGAACGGCCCCGACGTGAAGATCCGGGGTACGGCCCAGCATATCGCCGAGAAATATGCCGCATTGGCGCGGGATGCTTCGGCTTCGGGCGATCGCGTCGTGGCAGAAAACTATCTGCAGCATGCCGAACACTACAATCGCATCATCGCCGCCGCGCAGGCCCAGTTCCAGCCGCAACGCGAGGAGCGGGACAGTCGCGATTCGGACGATGACGAGGATTACGAGGGCCAGGACAACCAGTTCGCGCGCAGCGATCGCCGCCAGGGCAATGGCGATGGCCGCGATCAGTTCGACCGGCAGAGCGTCAACGGCGTGGGGCCGCAGCCCTACGTCAATGGACCGGGCTCGGGCGAGGCTGGCCAGGGCGATGCCCAGATGCGCTATCGCTCGGAGCGTGGCCGCCGGGACGACACGCCCTCGGAGAATCGAGGGCGGGCCAACGGCGAGGAGTCTCGCGCCGGAGCGGGCGAAGACGAATCCGGGCTCGGCCGTCGTCGTGGCCGCTCCCGCCGGAACCGCGATACCGACACGGTGACAGGCGATACGGCGACGCCCATCGAGGCTGCCGCCGAGGCGCCTGAAGCGCCCGTTGCAGCGGCGCCTCAGGTTGTCGCGAGCGAACCGGATGACGCTCCTGCCGAAAAGCCGGTCCGCCGGCGGCGTACGACCAAGCCAGCCACGCCGGAACCTGCGGCGGAAGCCGCTCCGGCGGCCGAGGACAAGCCGAAGCGCAAGCCCGGCCGGCCGCGCAAGAAGAAGAGCGACGAAGCCTCCGATGCCGAGGGCAACGAACTGCCTTCCTTCCTGCTGGCCTCGAACGGCTGAACGGTCGGCAAGAGACCGACAGGGGCCGTCATCCAAAGAGCGACGGCCGGTTTAGGCTCCATGAAACGCAAAAAGCCTCGGCTCGCCGCCGGGGCTTTTTCTTTTTGACCGGCGGGTGTGCCGGCCCGCTTTGCGTCTTGCTTAGCAGGCCCTGCATCCACATATCTCAGAGCGAACGGCTCGCCGAAATCGGGGGCCGAACTCCAACCCTCGCCGGATTACGCCTCGAGAAGGGTGATCGGCCGAAAGGAGACATCGCTTCATGAATCCTGAGAAATACACCGAACGGGTCCGCGGCTTCATTCAATCGGCGCAGACGCTGGCCTTGTCGCGCGACCATCAGCAGTTCACGCCCGAGCACATTCTGAAAGTCCTGATCGACGACGACGAAGGCTTGGCCTCCGGTCTCATCGAGGCGGCCGGCGGCCGCCCGCAGGACGTTCGCCTCGCCGTCAATGCGGCGCTCGACGCCATGCCCAAGGTTTCCGGCGGCAGCGGTCAGATCTATCTGGCCGGCCCGCTGGCCAAGGTGTTCAACACGGCCGAAGAGATCGCCAAAAAGGCCGGCGACAGCTTCGTGACCGTGGAACGGCTGCTGCTCGCGCTCGCCATGGAGAAGTCGGCCAAGACCGCCGACCTTCTGAAGAAGGCCGGTGTAACGCCGACGGGGCTGAACCAGGCGATCAACGATCTGCGCAAGGGGCGAACGGCCGACTCGGCTTCGGCCGAGCAAGGGTATGACGCGCTCAAGAAATATGCTCGTGACCTGACCAAGGACGCGCGCGAGGGCAAGCTCGATCCGGTCATCGGCCGTGACGACGAGATCCGCCGCACCATCCAGGTTCTGTCGCGCCGCACCAAGAACAACCCGGTGCTGATCGGCGAGCCCGGCGTCGGCAAGACCGCGATCGCGGAAGGCTTGGCGCTTAGGATCGTCAACGGTGACGTGCCGGAAAGCCTGCGCGACAAGCAGCTGATGGCGCTCGACATGGGCGCGCTGATCGCCGGTGCGAAATATCGTGGCGAATTCGAGGAGCGGCTGAAGGCCGTGCTCTCGGAGGTGACGGCCGCGGCCGGCGGCATCATCCTGTTCATCGACGAGATGCACACGCTGGTCGGCGCCGGCAAGGCGGACGGGGCGATGGACGCCTCCAACCTCTTGAAGCCGGCGCTCGCGCGCGGTGAACTCCACTGCGTCGGCGCGACGACGCTCGACGAATACCGCAAGCACGTGGAAAAGGATGCCGCCTTGGCGCGCCGCTTCCAGCCGGTCTTCATCGAGGAGCCGACGGTCGAGGACACCATTTCGATCCTGCGCGGGCTGAAGGAGAAGTACGAGCAGCATCATCAGGTGCGGATCTCCGATTCCGCGCTGGTGGCTGCGGCCCAGCTTTCCAATCGCTACATCACCGATCGTTTTCTGCCGGACAAGGCGATCGACCTCGTCGATGAGGGCGCATCGCGCCTGCGCATGCAGGTCGATTCCAAGCCCGAGGCGCTGGATGAGATCGACCGCCGCGTCATGCAGCTCAAGATCGAGCGCGAGGCGCTGAAGAAGGAGACCGACGACGCCTCAAGGGATCGGCTGGAGCGGCTCGAGACCGAGCTGGCCAACCTCGAAGAGGAATCGGCACGGCTGACGTCGGCCTGGCAGGCGGAAAAGTCGAAGCTGGGCCTTGCGGCCGAGCTGAAGCGCCGTCTGGACGAAGCCCGCAACGACCTCGCCATTGCCCAGCGCAAGGGCGAGTTCCAGCGTGCCGGAGAACTGGCCTATGGCCAGATCCCGAAGCTCGAACGCGAGCTGAGAGAGGCCGAAGAGCATGACGGAAGCCACGGCGGCTCGATGGTCGAGGAAACCGTGACGGCCGATCACATCGCTCACGTCGTCTCCCGCTGGACCGGCATTCCGGTGGATCGGATGCTGGAAGGCGAGCGCGACAAGCTGTTGCGCATGGAAGACGAGCTGGCCAAGCGCGTCGTCGGCCAGGGCGAGGCGGTGCAGGCGGTGTCGAAGGCGGTCCGGCGGGCCCGCGCGGGACTGCAGGATCCGAACCGGCCGATCGGCTCGTTCATCTTCCTCGGCCCCACCGGCGTCGGCAAGACGGAGTTGACCAAGGCGCTCGCGAACTTCCTCTTCGACGAGGAGACGGCGATGGTGCGCCTCGACATGTCGGAATACATGGAGAAGCACTCCGTCGCCCGGCTGATCGGCGCGCCTCCCGGCTATGTCGGCTACGAGGAAGGCGGAGCGCTGACCGAAGCGGTGCGCCGCAGGCCGTATCAGGTGATCCTGTTCGACGAGATCGAAAAGGCGCATCCGGACGTCTTCAACGTGCTCCTGCAGGTGCTCGACGACGGCCGGCTGACGGACGGTCAGGGCCGGACGGTCGACTTCCGCAACACGCTGGTCATCATGACCTCCAACCTGGGTGCGGAATATCTGACCTCGCTCGGCCAGGACGAGGATGCCGAAGCCGCGCGCGAGCAGGTGATGAATGTCGTCAAGGCTTCGTTCAGGCCGGAGTTTTTGAACCGCGTGGACGAGATCATCCTGTTCCACCGGCTGCATCGCTCCGAGATGGGCGCGATCGTCGATATTCAGATGGCGCGGCTAGAGAAGCTGCTGGCCGACCGGCAGATCGTCATCGAACTCGATGAAACGGCGCGCGAATGGCTGGCCGAACGGGGCTACGATCCTGCCTACGGCGCCCGGCCGCTGAAGCGCGTGATCCAGCGCGAGGTGCAGGATCCGCTCGCCGAGAAGATCCTGATGGGCGAGATCAAGGACGAAAGCCGGCTGAAGATCTCGGCTGGCGGCGACCACCTGATCTTCCATGTGGTCGGTTCCAAGGCCGATGCGCCCGGCGACCGCGTGGCCGCCTGAGCGAGGCGTCCCGGCGAATGATGGCAAGGAAAAGGGCGGCTCGTTTGGCCGCCCTTTTCACTATTTCAGAGCATCAGAGCTTCGCAATTGACGGTTACACGATCGGATGGGCCATCACGCCGTAATAGTCGTCGATCGAACGGCCGTAGGCCGGATCGGCCCAACTCGGCGATTCCGCCGCGCCGTAGCGCGGGCCTTGCTTGAGCTGATCGATGGTCACGCCGATAACGTAACCACCCTGGCGCTCGTCGTATTTCAGGACCTGCCAGGGGAGCGGATAATATTCCTCGCCGAACCCCAGAAAGCCGCCGAACGACAGGATCGCGTATTTGACCGCGCCATCGCGCTTGCCGAGCACGAAGTCCTGGATGTGTCCCAGGTGCTCGCCTTCGGTGTTGTAGACCTCGGTGCCGCTCACCCGGCTTGCCTCGATATGGTCGGCGGCCACGGAAACGTCGGACATGTTCGTTCTCCCAATCGGGTTGTTTGGCTTAAAGAACGGTCCGGTCGGATGACGGGTTCCGGATCGGGCTGCTTGGCGGGTCGAGCCGCCTCGGGCTATCGTTGGGTCAATCAGCGGAGAATCATCATGCGAACGGTCAGCTTTGCGGACGGCGCGACGGTTCCGGTGCTCGGGCAGGGAACCTGGATGATGGGGGAGGGCCGGAACGCCTACAGCGACGAATTGCGGGCCCTGCGTGTCGGGCTCGATGCAGGCATGACGCTCATCGATACGGCCGAGCTCTACGGCGCCGGCGATTCGGAGGAACTGGTCGGCGAGGCGATCGAGGGGCGGCGCGACGAGGTCTTCCTGGTGTCCAAGGTGATGCCGTCGAATGCGTCGCGCGAAGGAACGAAGGAGGCCTGCGAGACCAGTCTGGCCCGGCTCGGGACCGACCGTCTCGATCTCTATCTGCTGCACTGGCGCGGCGGCTACCCGCTGGCGGAAACGATCGAAGCTTTTCAGGAGCTGATCGCCGAGGGCAAGATCCTGCGCTGGGGCGTCTCCAACTTCGACGTATCCGACATGGAGGAACTGCTGAGGGTTCCTGGTGGCCGGGACTGCGCCGTCAATCAGATCCTCTACAATCTGGAGGAGCGCGGCATCGAGTTCGATCTCCTCCCATGGATGGCCGAGCGCGGCATGCCGGCCATGGCCTATTCGCCGCTGTGGCAAGGCGGCGCTCGCATGCTGCACGACCCGGCGCTGGTCGAGGTCGCGGACTGCCACGACGCCAGCCCGGCGCAGATCGCGCTGGCGTTCACCATCCGGCGCGCCGGGGTGATCGCCATTCCCAAAGCGGGCCGGCTGGACCATGTCCACGAGAATGCCGTGGCGGACGAGATCGACCTGACGGACGAAGATTGCGTGGCGCTCGACCAGGCCTTTCCTCCACCTCGGCGCAAGCAACCGCTGGCTATCATCTAGCACGTACCGGCCTCAGTCGCGTTGGATCCGGACGGCTGGCGAACCCTTCGGCATGGTTGACGGACGATTGCCCTGTTCGGCCATCTTCATGTCTCGTTCAGTCATCATTGATTAACCATGAGGCCTCGCCCACGGCATCGATTCGAGATGTGCGGCGTTACAATTTTAGCCTTTCCAAAAAGGTCCGCTTGGCTGGTGGTGGAGCAGAAACGAATGTCGTCGAATATCCTCTCGGTCCTTGTCGTCGCAGGCGCCCTGTTGCCGCCGACGGCGGTCCTGGCGCAAGACGCACCGGTGCCGCCGGAGCCAGTGCAGATGGCGCAGATCTACGATCCCGGCTATCCGGCCGCTCGCAGCAGCGCGACGCGCACCTATGTCGACGAGTTCGGCCGGCGGGTGACCGTCGATGCCTATGGCCGCATCGTCGGGGTACAGGAGCCGCGTCGCCAGACCTTCCAGGGCGGCTATCAGGATCAGGTCCGCAACCTCCCCTCGGACGACCGTTACGTGCCGATGGGGCCGGGCGGCCAGCCGCTGGCGCCGGTTTCCGCCGATCCCTACGACAATAGCGGCTACAACACCGGCGATAGCGCCCCGCAGCCGCTTGGAACGCCGAATTCCGGCTGGGACGACAACGGGTATGGCGCCAGCCCGGACAGCGGGGTGCCCGGCTCCTCGGGTTCGTCCGCGACCGTGCCGGAGAGCAATCCGGCTCCGGTCATCGAAGGACCCAAGGGCAAGAACGCCAAGTCCCAGATCGCGGCTCTTCAGGTGATCCTCGACCGCGCGGGAATTTCGCCCGGCGTCATCGACGGACGCATGGGCTCGAACGTCAACAAGGCCGTCGCCTCCTATCAGGAGAAATACGGCCGCACCATCGACCCGACCGACGCCCAGGCGTTGGTCGAAGAGCTGGACGCCACCGGCGGACCGGCGATCATGACCTATACGATCACCGCCGAGGACGCAGCGGGCCCCTACGTGGCCTCGATCCCGGAGGACTACGGCGAAAAGGCGCAGTTGCCGGAGCTGTCGTATCAGCGGCCGAGCGAGATGTTGGCCGAGCGCTTTCATATGGACGAGGGCTATCTGAAGGAGATCAATCCGGGCGCCGACTTCAACCGTCCGGGGACCATCATCAAGGTGATGGCGGTGGGCGAGAAGGTCCAGACCCCGGTTGTCCGGATCATCGCCGACAAGGGCCGTGAGCAGGTGCGGGCCTATGACGAGGCCGGCGAATTGGTAGCCGCCTATCCCTCCACCATTGGTTCGTCCGATACGCCGTCGCCGAGCGGAACCGTCGAGGTAAGCCGCATCGCATTTGACCCGAGCTACACCTACAATCCGAAGATCAACTTCAAGCAGGGCAACAATGACGGCGTACTGACCATTCCGCCGGGTCCCAACGGTCCGGTGGGCTCGATCTGGATCGCGCTGTCCAAGCCGACCTACGGCATCCATGGAACGCCCGAGCCCTCACTGATCGGAAAGACCAACAGCCACGGCTGTGTGCGCCTGACCAATTGGGACGCGGCCGAGCTCGCCAAGATCGTCAAGCCGGGCGTGACAGTCGAATTCGCCGAATAGGCTGGCAGCGGAGGCGAGGCTTTGCGAAATCGAGTGACAGCGTTTCATCGTGTCGGCGCGTTCTGTCTGGCGTCGATGCTGGTTCTCGATTTCGCGCCCATGGCGGATGCCGCGCCGCGGCTTCCCAGTGGGGAAAGCGCGCCTTTGCCCAGTCCGCGGGAAACCGTAGCGCCTGTCGAGGAAGCTCCGACCCAGCCACCCACTCCGGAGCCCGCACCCGATCTCCCGTCTGCGGCGGAGGCCCCTGCGCCGGATATGCCCGAGGCGAGCGACGAAGCCTCGGAAGGGGACAACAAGGCAGCAGAGCCGAAAGCTGCCGAAGGCGAGCCCGAGACAGACGACGAGTCGAGCGAAGCGGCCAAGCCATCGGTGCCGCCCATTCCCGACGAGCCCTTGGTCAAGACCTATCCCGACGAACCGGTCTTCGATCCGGCGCAGGCGACCGAGGCTGCCGCCATGGTCGTTGCGGCGCAGCGATGCGAGGCCGAGCTCGAAAAGCGTGGCGTGAAATTTCACGTGGCCGACACGATCAGCGACGGCCAGTGCGGCGTGCTTCGCCCGATCGCCATCGATCGGTTGTCGACCGGCGCTAAGGTCGAGCCGTCGACGGTTCTTCTGTGTCAGACGGCTCTGGCGCTGGATCGCTGGGTCGCCGACAGCGTAATGCCTGCCGCCCGGCAGACGTTCGACGGCGGGACGCCGACGCTCGTGCGGACCGCATCCACCTATGTTTGCCGTCAGCGCGTCGGCGGCAGCAAGATTTCCGAACACAGCCGTGGCAGCGGCGTCGACATCTCCGGTTTCGTCGTCGGCGACCACGACGTGCCGGTGAAGACGCAGGAGCCGGGGTCGCCGGAAGAGGCCTTCCAGCGCTCCGTTCGGAATGCGGCCTGCGGTCCGTTCAAGACCGTGCTGGGGCCGGGCAGCAACTCGGATCACGCGACGCATTTCCATCTAGACCTCGCCGCGCGTCGGCAGGGCGCGACCTACTGCCGCTGACGGCTTCGATCGGCGCGAGACTGGCGCCTCGCGACTTCCCGAAAGTCTCGTCGACTTGCCCTGACAGTCTGTGGCGCTATGCTGTGATCTCTCTTCTCGGCGCGCCATGCCGCGCCACATCCAGCCGATTCCAGGGAGGTTTCCGATGACCTATGTCGCGGGCGACGACCGATATTCCGCCATGTCCTATCGCCGCTGCGGCCGGTCCGGATTGCAGCTTCCGAAGATCTCGCTGGGCCTCTGGCAGAATTTCGGTGGCACAGACGTGTTCGAGACCGGCCGGGCCATCCTGCGCCGCGCCTTCGATCGCGGTGTCACCCATTTCGATCTCGCCAACAACTACGGGCCGCCCTACGGCTCGGCCGAAGCCAATTTCGGCCGCTGGATGGATTTCGATTTCCGCCCCTATCGCGACGAGCTGATCATCTCGTCAAAGGCCGGTTACGACATGTGGCCGGGACCCTACGGCAATTTCGGCTCGCGTAAATATCTGATCGCCTCCTGCGATCAGAGCCTGAAGCGCATGGGACTCGACTATGTCGACATCTTCTACCACCATCGCCCCGACCCCGAGACGCCGCTGGAGGAGACGATGGGCGCGCTCGACCACATCGTGCGCTCGGGTCGCGCGCTCTATGTCGGCATCTCCTCCTATTCGCCGGAACTGACCCGGCAGGCCTATGCGATCCTGAAGGAGCAGAAGACGCCCTTCGTCATCCACCAGCCGTCCTATTCGATGTTGAACCGCTGGGTCGAGGATGGGCTTCTCGATACGCTCGGCGAACTCGGCATCGGCTGCATCGCCTTCTCGCCGCTCGCCCAGGGCCTGCTCAGTTCGAAATATCTGGGCGGCGTGCCGTCGGACTCGCGCGCAGCCAAGAAGGGCTCGTTCAAGGAAGGGTATCTTAGCGAGGACAATCTGGCGCGTATCCGGGGGCTCAACGGCATCGCCGAGCGGCGTGGCCAGTCCCTGGCGCAGATGGCTCTGTCCTGGGTGCTTCACGACGAGCGCGTCACCTCGGCGCTGATCGGGGCTCGCACGGTGGCCCAGCTCGACGATTCGCTGGCGAGCCTCGCGACGCCGGACTTTTCCGGCGACGAACTGAAGGACATCGACAGCTTCGCCCTCGAAGGCGGCATCGATCTCTGGCGCGCGCAGTCTCGGGTGCAGCCGAAAGGATAGGGCGGCGACGGAGCCCCCCGAAGCTGCGGCTTTCCGCGGGAACCGGTCCGCCGTTCTGGACGCTCTGCCGAAAGGTTCCGATACCTGAGAACCGGGCGGCGGCGACCGTCCCGTCAGGCGAACATCCGCACATTGCGGCCGGCAATCGCCTGGAAACAATCGACGATATGCACGCTCAGGGCGTCGGTCACGGGGCCGGAGCCCGGTCGGCGCATCAGTTGGACGTCGTAGGACCCGAGCGAGGGGAGCCCGGTTCTTCCATCCAGCCGCACGAAGGGCGCTTCGGCAACGCTGAGGGGCAGGGGGGCGATGGCGAGATCCGCCTTCACCGCGGCGATCTGGCCCTGACAGTACTCGCTGGAATAGGCGACACGATAGGCAATTCCGGCCGCGTCGAGCGCGGCCAACGCTCTCGATCGCCATGAGCACCCCGAGTCGGCCAGAGCCAACGGGATCGGCGATCGTTCGACGGCCTGGCCATGGCGCAAGCCGACCCAGACCAGCGGCTCGGTGTGCACGATCTCCAGGCCTTCCCCATTGCTTTCGTCGCAGGACATCAGCGCCAGATCGATCTCGCCCGCGCGGCAAAGGCGTCGGAGCTCGCGGCTCGAGTCCAGCCGAACATCAACCTCCACATGCGGATGCGTCGAGGCAAACCGGGCAAGAAGGTCGGGAATGGCGATCACGCCGGAATCGAACGGTGCGCCGAAGCGAACCTTCCCCTCCATCGGCGGCGTCATGAAATAGGCCATCGCCTTGTCGCTGAGCTTCAGGAGCTGGCGTGCGAAGCCGAGCAGCACTTCGCCGTCGCCGGTCAGGGTGACGGCGCGGGCCTCGCGTCGAAACAATTCGCGGCCCAAGGTCTCCTCCAGCTTCTTGACCTGGAGGCTGACGGCGGACGGTGTGCGGTGGACCCGTTCCGCCGCCTTCGAGAAGTTGCCGCTCTCGCAGATGGCGACGAACGTTTGCAGGAGGTCGAACTCAAGCCGCGCGGCGGCCGGGACGACGGGAGAAAGGGCAGCCCGGTTCATGCCGGCTCCTATCTTTGAGTTTATCTCATATCAAAAGTGAGATCTTTTCGTTGGACTCAACCGTAACGCTTCGGCACCATCCTCGTCAACACACAGGATGGAGACGACCAATGTTGCAACGAGTGTTCTACGCCCGCCTTGGAGAGAACGAGCCGGAGACGAGCCGCGAGGATTGGATCAGCCGGGCTAGGACCTGGACCGTGGCACGTCGGCGCCAGCGACTGCGGCGTCAAGCGTTCCGCTCGCTTCTCACCGTCGATGATCACATTCTGGACGACATCGGGCTCAGCCGGACGCTCGTCGAGCAGGCGGCCCGAACTCCGGTCACCGTCGATGCCATCGCGCTGGTCCAGAACGAGCAACGCGCCGCCCTGGCGCAGGAATTGGCGCGTGACCGGGACAGGCGTGATGCTGTTGCGGATCCGGATCAGGACCGATCGGCTTGAGGATCGCTTCGGAGCGTCGGCCGCATGCCGGCATCATGCCGTTGCCGGCGGGTTGGCTGACCTGGCCTACCGGCCGGCGACGCGCATCGGTGCGGTCTGCTCTTCCAGAAGGCTGTCGACGCGCTCGCGCTCATGCTCGAAGGCCACGAGATCGGCGCCTTCGAGCGAATCGCCCGACGGCAGCTTGATGCGCATCGGATCGACACGTTTGCCGTTCACGTGTATCTCGAAATGCAGATGGTTGCCGGTGGAGAGCCCCGTCGAGCCCACATAGCCTATGACCTCGCCCTGGTGGACGTGGTCGCCGGACTTGAGCCCTTTGAGAAAGCCGCTCTGGTGAGCGTAGACCGTCTCGTAGCCATTGGCGTGCCGGATGACGGTTTCGCGGCCATAGCCGGTGGCCCATCCGGCGCTTTCCACGACGCCATCTCCGGCCGCCAGGATCGGGGTGCCGCGAGGTGCCGCCCAGTCGACGCCCCAATGGGGACGGGTATAGCCGAGGACCGGATGACGGCGCCCTGCCGAAAAGCCGGAGGAGAAGCGCGCATTCGGAACCGGCTTGCGCAACAGGAACTGCCTCGAGCTGTGACCTTCGTCGTCGTAGTAATCGACGCGCCCGTCTGAGGCCCGGAAGCGATAATAGGTCTTGGTGGCATCGCCGAACTGGGCAGAGACATAGAGAATCTCGGAATCCGGACTGGCGGTCGCGTCGTCCGCTGGCAGTGAATAGACCACGGTCAGTTCGTCCGAAGGCGAAAGCCTCGCCTGAAAATCCACGTCCGAAGCCAGGATGCGCAGCAGGCGCTGGCACAATTCCGTGGTCAGGCCATAGGAGAGCGCGGCCTGATAGATCCCGTCATAGACGGTGGGCATCGTCTCCCGAACCGGGCCTTCGGTGGCGTTGCCGTCGAAGGCCTGCGCCACCGCCTGGCTGAAGGCGGGGGGCTTGGACGGCTGGAAAGAGCCGTCCTCGGCGAGGGTGACGGTCAGAACGTGGCGCGTGCGGTCGTAGACGGAAAGACGGACGGGGTGCGAGCCAGCCTTGCCGTTCTCGATGCCGACCCGCAGCACGCGGCCGGCCTCCAGGGTATCGGTGCCCAAAATCTCCGCCAGGCGGGCGACGGCGGCGGCCGTCGTGTCGTCGGTAAAGCCGATCTCGGCCATTGCATCGGCAATGGTCTGATCATCGTGGAAGGGGATGATCTCTTCGTAATAGCGCTGCGTCGTCTGGTCGGCGTCGTCGGGAATGGCAACCGACACGTTTTCCGTGACGATCCGGAATGCGGAGCCGGGCTCGTAGTCGGAGGCATCCATAAAGGGATCGAAGGCGAAGGCATCGACGGGAGCGAGCGAGGCGACCTGTAACGGCTGGTCGCCGACCTTGCCGGCCACGCTGCGCACCAGTTCCTCGGCTTGCTCGGTCGATGGCGTGCCCGAGCGGTCGAACGCCTTGTCGAAGAAGTCGAACGGCTTCACGCTGAGCGTGACCTCCGTTTCCACCTTGGTGCCGTAGATCAGGCCGGTGTCGGCTTCCGCGACGTCCGCGGAATTGCTGTCGTCGTCGCTGAAGATCTTGAGCGGATCGAACGCGGGATAGTCGGTCGAGACCGGATGGCGCAGCCCGAGCGCCATATCGACATAGGCAAAGGGGCGCGCCCGAATGACCTCGCTGTCGCCGTCGCGCACCAGGGTGGAAATCTCCAGCGTCCGCCGGCTGCGATTGGCGGGGACGATCGCGGTAAAGACGCGGTCTCCCTTTTCGACGAGATCGCCCGGAGATAAGGCGCGGCTCAGAGGCGAGGGAGGTGAAGCCGACTCGTGCCCGTCGAGCGCGGCAGACAGCGCAATGCCCATGAGCGCGGTGGAAGTCAGTCCGGTCAGCAACGTGCCGCCGAGCCAGCGCAACGAAACCTGGCGGCGATCGGGCCTACGCCGGCGATCCGCCAGCAGGGGCGGATGGCTTCCTACGTTGACCGTCACATGCTCCTGGCGTTTCATCACGTTCCTTGGCTCGTTCCGGTCCGCCTTCGTCGAACAACTTGGCGAAATATCGGCGTGACGGTCGAATATCGACCGGGCTGCCGATATGACGATCTGGGCGGCCGAAAATCCAGGCCGATTAGCGTGACCCGGTTCGTCCGTGTCAACTGTTCGTCAGGCGAATAATTGACGGAGAAACTTGTTCGAAGCGGGATCGACCGTCCTTCTATGGCCGATGGGGTCGCCGCAACGACAAACGCCAGGTCGCAAATGCGCCATCCGGTCGCAGGCCGACCGCAATCGGTGGCCGGCAGGGCCGAAAGCAAGCTGTGGATTGCTGTGGAATCCGCCGAAAACCGGTGATTCCGAGGGGCTTTGTGCGCGGAGGACGTCGCGAAAAGAACGAGTCGGAAGTGGGCTTGCGGGCGAGCTTGAACTTTTTGCGAAGGGCGGCGTTGACAGGGGCATCAGGCTTCCCCTATATGAGCGCCACCAAGACGGCGGCGGCGCCACGGCGGGTCTGAAAGACCTGTACCGAACTGGATCTGGCACAATCGGTCGATCCGGTTCGATTTTGTGTCCCGCCGGTCTTGTTTCCTGAGAGCCGCTTTTGGCGACCCTCAAACGGCAGGAGAAGCTTCGGCAATCCGGTCGCCGGCAAACGTTCAGCGTTGGCCGTGTTTTTTGACAATTGCATATGAGAGAGAAGAAAGAGAAGCGTGGGCGGCGGAAGTCTGCGGCTCTGGAGTGGGATTATCCTTTATCCTGCTTTGGGGTTTGAGAGGTTTTCCGACGTGTCATGT